>NZ_CP113432.1:5945354-6245384 GCF_026686735.1 Pseudomonas triclosanedens
GCAAGAAGCTAGGCCGCCCGCCGCGCCAGGGCCGCAAGAGCTGGCAGCGCAAGGTGATGGAGCGCCTGTCCGCCGAGTGGAAATGGGACAGCCGCGCCTTCGGCCTGCTCGACAGCCGCAGCCAGTGGAAAGTCCGCCAGGTGCTGCTGGAGCGCCGCGCACTGGTCAACGAGCTGACCCACAGCTATCGCTTCCTTTCCCAGTTCGCTCGCCTGCAACAAGCCGCCAGCGGTATCAACCCGAGGGACCTGGGCATCCTCGGCCGACGCCTTTACGCCGCGTTCGAACGCAAGGCGGGCAAGGTGGAATTCATCAACCCGGGCATCGCCCCGGACATGGCCGAAGACATCCTCACCCTCGCCCACCTGCCTGCCGGAGAAGCAGGCAAACCGCCCTACTGGGCACTGTTCGCCGGCAACCTGTCGCTGCAGGAAATGGCTGATTTCGCGCCACTGCGCCGCGCCCGCGACCTGATGGAACTGCTCGCCTGGAGCCACCGCAACGGCGTGATCGACACCAGCACGCGGCTGTCGCTGCAACCCGGCGCCAGCGACCTGAGCGAATTCGAACTGCAGAACCTGCTCGGCTGCCTGCAACAGGCCTTCCCGCTGCCGCTGGCGGAAGTGCCGGAAAGCGCCCTGCTGCGCAGCAGTGTGCCGTCGCAGGCGTTGATCCTGGTGAACGTCGGCATCGATCCGTTACGCCAGCACAGCCAGATGAACGTGCACATGACCACCGAGCGCACCGACTCCCTCGGCTACTCCGGCGTACGCGACAATCTGGTGCTGACCCTCGACCAGATCACCCTGAACAGTTGGAACGAACTGCTGGTCAGCCGCTTCGCCGGGCCGCACGCGCTGCTCGACTGCCTGCGCGAATTCCTCAACGGCCTGCCCGGTGACGCGCCACCGCCACGCCTGGTGGTACGCTGCTACTGCCGTAACCGCGCCAACGCCATCGCGCAGCGCGTGGAAGAACTGTTCCGCGATGCCTACGCACAGCTCGCCAGCGGGCGCGGCGGGCGCTACCTGTTACAGGTGCGCCGGCACTTCCACTTGCTGCACCTGCTGCCGGGCAACGTCAGCCACCGGGTGATCGAGGGTTTGCCGGCGCTGATCGAGCATCTGGGCGACACCCAGGACGACAGCGGCGTACTGCAACTGGATCGGCATGCGCTCGAAGGCGACGATCTCGCCATGATCCTGCCGCTGGGCCGCGCCAATACCGTGCAAGTGTTCTACCGCCTGGACGAGGGCAGCGCGGAAGTCACCGTCCTCGACGAGCGCAACGCACTCTGGCGCCGACGCCAGGACTACGACAGCGAGGAAGGCCTGCTGCTGCCGCTGCAACGCTTCCTGCAATCGGTGCAGTACCGCCGCAACGCCATGATCCCGCTGCTGCTCGAAGCCCAGGGGCCGGTCGGGGCGGACATTCTCTTCTACGAAGTGATCGGCAACGGGCACCAGCGCGCGCAACGCGTCGAACGGCGCAACGCGCCACAGGCGCTGGAAGCACTGCCTTACTACAACGTGCAGGCGATCGTCGAACCTGGCGACGGCCAACGCGCGCGCACCACGCTGTACTGCAACCATCGCGAATTCTCGGAGCTGGAGTTCGGCGCCGAGCTGTTCCAGGCGGCAGCCCGGCATATCCTCGACCGGCGGCGCGGCCAGGAGCGCTATCCGTGCTACATCACCGACCTCGACCTATCGGCAATGCAGGAGGGCGGCGAACTGCAGACGGTGCATTTCCTGCGTTACAAGCAAAGCCTTGAGCAGGCTCTGAACCGGGCGCTGGCCGAGGCCTGAAGGGCTTCGGCGCGATACGCCCGGCGGCGGGTCCGCGAGGGGATCAGCGATCGAAGTCGCCGGCCGCCTCGGGCTGGTATTCCACTTCCAGCAGCGTCAGCTTGAGGGTCTTTCCGCTCGGCGCCGGCCAGTCGATGCTCTGGCCAGTGGTAAGGCCGAGCAGCGCAGTGCCCACCGGAGCGAGGACCGACACCTTGCCTTCGCCACCGAGGTCCGCCGGGTAAACCAGCGTCAGGTGGTATTCCTTGCCGCTGCCTTCCTCGCGGCAGCGCACGGTGGAGTTCATCGTGACCACGCCCGGCGGTATCTCGTCGTGGCCGACAACCGTGGCACGGGCCAGTTCGGCCTCCAGCGCCTCGGCAGCGGGGCCGTACTCATCCAGGCTGTCGAGCAGGCGCTCCAGACGTTGCAGGTCGAGTCGAGTAACGGTGATGGACGGTGAAGTGGTCATGATGGTTGGCAGTCTCCTTACAGGAGAGCCCCGGAAGCTCACGCATCCGGGGCCCTGATTTGTTCGATCGGAATATCCAGAAAAGCAAAACCCCGCCCTAGGGCGGGGTTTTCCCGGACACTAACACAGTACAGAAAATAAGCAATACCGCCCGGTCAAGGCGCAGGTGACCGCTTGTTTCTGCGCTGTGCGGCGTCCGCGATTATCCGCCTGCGCCGCTCGCCGTCAGCCTCGTTCCATTCGAGAATCTCGCCCAGGCTGCGGCCGCAGCCCAGGCAGACATCGCCCTCGTCCAGGCAGCAACGCCGGCAGCAGGGCGACGCTACGCTCGCCTGCGGATCAGACGCCGGGGAACTCGACATCCTCGCCCGCCTGTTCCAGGGTGGCACGGTTGAGCAGCGCGCCCAGCGGCTCGCGGGTGCTGTCGCAGATCCACAGCGCACCGGATTCGTCGTAGTCGAAGTGGAAGCCGCCGGAGCGCGCCGCCACCCACAACTGGCGCAGGGCCGGCTGGCGACTGAGGATCAACTGGGTACCGTTCTCGAAACGCACAGTCAGCACGCCGCCGGAGTTCTCCAGGTCGACATCCAGATCGCTGTCGTCGAAGGCGTCCTCCACCGTTACCTGTACGGCATCCACCAGATCATGGAAGCGGGCTTCGCTCAAAGTGCTCATTCGTCGTCCTCGGTGTCGGTCAAAGGCGCCAGTTTACGCCGGTATTGGCCCAGACTCTGCCCCGTCCAGCGGCGGAATGCCCGCGACAACGAGCCGGCCTCGCTGAAACCCAGCAAGTAGGCGAGATCGGCGGAGTCCAGCGCGGGGTCGCGCAGGTAGTGCAGCACCAGTTGCTGGCGGGTTTCGTCCACCAGTTGGCTGAAGGAGAGGCCGGTGTCGCGCAAGCGGCGCTGCAGGGTTCTCGGGCTCAGCGCAAGGGCCTGCGCCAGACGTTCGAGATCGACGCCCTGTTCCGGCAACTGGCGCGCCAGCTCCAGGCGTGCGCGGTCGAGCACGTTGTCGCCCTTGTTGATTTCCACCAGCAGGCGCTCGGCGTAGGCATCGAGCGTTCGCTGTACCTGGGCATCGGCCTGGCCCAGCGGCAGGGACAGCAGGCGCTTCGGGAAAACCAGGGCGTTGTCCGGCTGATCGAACAGCACCGGGCAACGGAAGATGCGCTGGTGCTCGCGGGTGTCTGCCGGCGCACTGTGGCTGAAACGCACCTCGAACGGCGCTTCGTCCACGCCGCTGACCCAATGCCCGAAACTGACCCAGCCGGCCAGCGTTTCCTCGCTCAGCTGCCTCTGCTGTTGTGGCAGCAGCGGCTCCCAACTGTGCCTGACCAGCGGCTCGCACTCCTCACGCGGCGGCTCGTCGGCCAGCTCGACGCGACCGAGGTTGCCCACCAGCGCGGCGTATCGGGCCTGGCGATGCAAGGCGTCGGAGAGGGTCGCGCAACTCATGATCAGATAGCCCAGCACACCGTAGTAACCGGGGCGCACGGCTTCGCCGAGGTGCAGCCCGAGGTTGTCGTCGCCGCTCATCCGCACGCCGGCACCAACCAGTTCCAGATAGGCACTGGCGGCGATGCGCTGATCGCGCTGGGCGAGGATCGACGGCTCCAGTTGGACCTGCGCCAGCAACCGCGCAGGATCGACGCCCAGACGCTGCAGGTGGTCCACCAGACCTTGCAGATAGGCCACCGACACCGAACTGGGCAGGGGTTCGCGATACTCCATCGGATCATCCGTTTTTGGCCAATGATAGGGGTTGCCGGTGTTTCGGCGCGAGCCGCGCCGCAACGCCGGAACCCGTCAGCCCGGCACTGCCGGTAGCTCGCTGGCGGCGCCGCCTGGAGGTGGCTGCCGCGAACCGGGCGAAAATCCGCCGGACCCGGCCTGCAAGCCCCGCCCGACGGGAGCCCGCTTGAATAGGCAAGGCGGCGGGGGGCCGGTATACTCCGGGCCAATCGATGCTTTATTACAAGGATTCCGCCATGAAGCGACTGCTGCTTCCCTTCGTCGCGCTCGCCGTGCTTGCCGCCGCACTGGCCGGCTGCGGCCAGAAAGGACCGCTGTACCTGCCGGACGACGAGAAAGCCAAGAGCGAACACAGCAAGGACCGCTACGGTCTCTGAGGGAAGGTCCGATGGACGCTTTCAACGTCCGCGACGGGCAACTGTTCGCGGAAGACGTGTCGTTGTCGGCCATCGCCGAACGTTTCGGCACGCCGACCTACGTCTATTCCCGCGCTCATCTCGAACAGCAATATCACGCCTACGCCGATGCCCTGGCAGGCGTGCCGCATCTGATTTGCTTCGCGGTCAAGGCCAACTCCAACCTGGCCGTGCTGAACGTACTGGCACGCAAGGGTGCCGGTTTCGACATCGTTTCCCGTGGGGAGCTCGAACGTGTGCTGGCCGCCGGCGGCGACGCGTCGAAAGTCGTATTCTCCGGCGTCGGCAAGACCCGCGACGACATGCGCCGCGCGCTGGAAGTCGGGGTGCACTGCTTCAACGTCGAATCCGAGGTCGAGCTGGAGCGCCTGCAGCAGGTCGCGGCTGAGCTGGGCGTGAAGGCGCCGGTGTCCCTGCGGGTCAACCCGGATGTGGATGCGCATACCCACCCCTACATTGCCACCGGCCTCAAGGAAAACAAGTTCGGCATCGCCATCGACGTCGCCGAGGCGGTCTATGCCCGCGCCGCGCAACTGCCGAACCTGGACGTGATCGGCGTCGATTGCCACATCGGCTCGCAACTGACCAGCCTGGAACCCTTCCTCGACGCCCTCGACCGCCTGCTGGCACTGGTGGATCGCCTCGCCGCGCGCGGCATCGCCATCGGCCATCTCGACCTGGGCGGCGGGCTCGGCGTGCGCTACCGTGACGAAACACCGCCGACGCCGGGCGAATACATCCGTGCGATCCGCGAGCGCCTGGGCAACCGCCCGCTGGCGCTGGTGTTCGAGCCGGGCCGCAATATCGCCGCCAACGCCGGCGTACTGCTGACCCGCGTCGAGTACCTCAAGCACACCGAACAGAAAGACTTCGCCATCGTCGATGCGGCGATGAACGACCTGATCCGCCCGGCGCTCTACCAGGCCTGGATGGACATCACTCCGGTCGCAGCCCGCAACGGCGAAACGCGCACCTATGACCTGGTCGGACCAATCTGCGAAACCGGCGACTTCCTCGCCAGGGGTCGTGAGCTGGCCCTGGCCGAAGGTGACCTGCTGGCCGTTCGCTCGGCCGGCGCCTATGGTTTCGTGATGAGTTCCAACTACAACACCCGGGGCCGCGCCGCCGAGGTGCTGGTGGATGGCTCGGCCGCGCACGAAGTGCGTCGCCGCGAGACGATCGAAGAGCTATTCGCCGGCGAAAGCCTGCTGCCGGACTGAGGCCGAGACAACGATGCTTCTGCGCTTTACCAAGATGCATGGGCTGGGCAATGACTTCATGGTCCTGGACCTGGTCAGCCAGCACGCCCATGTGCAACCCCGCCACGTCAAACAGTGGGGCGACCGCAATTTCGGCGTCGGCTTCGATCAGCTGCTGATCGTCGAACCGCCGAGCACGCCGGAGGCGGACTTCCGCTACCGCATCTTCAACTGCGACGGCACCGAGGTCGAACAGTGCGGCAACGGCGCGCGCTGCTTCGCCCGTTTCGTGGTGGACAAGCGCCTGACCGCGAAGAAGACCATCCGCGTGGAAACCAAGGGTGGAATGATCGAGCTGACCATCGCCAACGATGGCCAGGTCACCGTCGACATGGGCGCGCCGCGCCTGCTCCCCGATCAGGTGCCGTTCCTGGCCGACCACGAAGCGCTGAGCTACGCCGTCGATGTGGATGGCCAGAGTTTCGAGCTGGCGGCGATCTCGATGGGCAACCCGCACGGCGTACTGCGCGTCGAGGATGTCGACAGCGCCCCCGTACGCACCCTCGGCCCGAAACTGGAAGTCCATGAACGTTTCCCGCAGAAGGCCAACATCGGCTTCCTGCAGGTGGTCAACCCGCATCAGGCGCGGCTGCGTGTGTGGGAACGCGGCGTTGGCGAGACCCTCGCCTGCGGCACCGGCGCCTGCGCGGCGGCGGTCGCGGGCATCCGCCAGGGCTGGCTGCAGTCTCCTGTACAGATCGAGCTTCCCGGCGGACGGTTGTCCATCGAGTGGGCAGGACCGGGTCAGCCCGTTATGATGACCGGGCCGGCCGTGCGGGTCTTCGAAGGCCAGGTACGCCTGTAGCGGCACTTTCCACATCTTGCCGGGCCCAGGCGGGAACGGACGGGAATGTGCCGTTCACGAAAGGTAAATGAGCATTGAGCCTATTCCCAGCCCCGCACCACCGGGCATGGGAAAGGCGCTGAACCGGGACGCTTATGACCACCGACACCCCCCAGGAACCGACCGTTACGCTCGAAGCCGACCAGGTCGCCGACTATCTGCGTCGGCACCCGGAGTTCTTCGTCGACCATGACGAGCTGATCCCTGAGATGCGTATCCCGCACCAGCCGGGCGACGCGGTATCGCTGGTGGAGCGCCAGGTACGCCTGCTGCGCGAGCGCAACATCGAGATGCGCCACCGTCTGTCGCAACTGATGGACGTAGCCCGCGACAACGACCGCCTGTTCGACAAGACCCGCCGCCTGGTGCTCGACCTGCTCGACGCCACCAGCCTGGAAGAGATCGTCAGCACGGCGGAAGACAGCCTGCGCCACGAGTTCATGGTGCCCTACGTCAGCCTGATCCTGTTCAGCGACAACAACCTGCCAGTCGGTCGCTCGGTGAGCAGCGCCGAGGCGCACCAGGCCATCGGTGGCCTGCTGTCCGGCGGCAAGACCGTGTGCGGCGTGCTGCGCCCCCACGAGCTGACGTTCCTGTTCAACGAAAGTGAGCGCGAACAGGTCGGCTCGGCCGCCGTGGTGCCGCTGACCTTCCAGGGCCTGCACGGCGTGCTGGCGATCGGCAGCCCCGATCCGCAGCACTACAAGAGCTCGCTGGGCACCCTGTTCCTCGGCTACATCGCCGAGGTCCTCGCGCGGGTTCTGCCGCGTTTCGCCACGCCACTGCGCTCGGTACGCTGACAGTCGCCCAACGCGGTAAGCTGCAGTCCGGGCCGATTGACTGGGAGCTGGTCGCTTGACGCTTGCCACAGACCTGGACGCCTACATGGAGCACCTGCGCAGCGAGCGCCAGGTCTCCGTTCACACCCTCGACGGCTATCGCCGCGACCTTGACCGCCTTGCCGGTCTCTGCGAGAAGTCCTCGATCGATGACTGGGCACAACTGCAGGTGCGCGAACTGCGCCTGTTCGTCGCCCGCCTGCACCAGCAGGGTCTTGCCAGCCGCAGCCTGGCCCGGCTGCTGTCGGCCACCCGCGGCCTGTTCCAGTACCTGATCCGCGAGGGCCGCTGCCGGCACAACCCCGCCGACGGTCTGTCGGCACCCAAGGGCGCCCGCAAGCTGCCGCGCACACTGGATGCCGACCGCACCTCGCAACTGCTCGACGGCGGCGTGGAAGACGACTTCATCGCCCGTCGCGACCAGGCCATGCTGGAGCTGTTCTACTCCTCGGGGCTGCGCCTGTCGGAGTTGGTCGGCCTCGACCTGGAATGGCTCGACCTCAAGGACGGCCTGGTGCGCGTGCACGGCAAGGGCAACAAGGTGCGCGAACTGCCGGTCGGCCGCGTGGCGCGGCAGGCCATCGAGGCCTGGCTACCGCTACGCGCGCTCGCCTCGCCGCAGGACAGCGCAGTGTTCATCGGCCGCAGCGGCAAGCGCCTGACACCGCGCGCCATCCAGCTCAGGGTGCGGGAAGCGGGCGTGCGCGAGCTGGGCCAGCACCTGCACCCACACATGTTGCGGCACTCCTTCGCCAGCCACATGCTGGAGTCGTCGCAGGACCTGCGCGCCGTGCAGGAGTTGCTCGGCCATGCGGACATCGCTACCACGCAGATCTACACCCACCTGGATTTCCAACACCTCGCCACGGTCTACGACCAGGCCCATCCACGGGCACGCAGGCAGAAGAACGGCGGCGAGCCGGGAGCTGAAGAATGAGTATCCGTCTGGTCACTTTCGACCTCGATGACACGCTGTGGGACGTCACGCCAGTGATGAACAGCGCGGAAGCGACATTGCGCGACTGGCTGGCGGTGAATGCCGCGCAACTCGGTCCGGTACCCATCGAGCGTCTGTGGGCGATCCGCTCGCAATTGATGGAGCAGGACCCGATGCTCAAGCATCGCCTGAGCGAACTGCGCCGCCGTATCCTGTTCCACGCACTACTCGACGCAGGTTATCCGCAGGGCGAGGCCAGAGACATCGCCGAAGCCGGCTTCCAGACATTTCTCCACGCACGCCACCAAGTCGCCCTGTTCCCCGAGGTGCATCCAACGCTGGAGCAGCTGGCCAACCGCTTCATCCTGGGCGTACTCACCAACGGTAATGCCGATGTGCGCCGCCTGGGCCTGGCCGACTACTTCCGCTTCGCCCTCTGCGCGGAGGAACTGGGCGTCGGCAAGCCCGACCCGCATCCGTTCCAGGAAGCCCTACGCCGTGGAGGCGTAGAGGCGGAGCATGCGGTACATATCGGCGACCACCCCAGCGACGACGTCGCCGGCGCGCGGCGCGCCGGCATGAAGGCTGTCTGGTTCAACCCCAGCCGTAAGGAATGGGACGGCGAGGAAGCGCCCAGCGCGATCATCCACAACCTGGCGGAGCTTCCAGGAGTGCTGGCCAGGCTGTGAGGCACCCACTCCATCGCCATGAGACGGTGGAGAACGGACAGGCATGAAAAAGCCCCGCCACTCCCTCCCGGGAATGGCGGGGCTTTTTCATGTCACATCAGATGGGGCGGCTGCCGTACTTGCTGTCCGGCTTCTTCGGCGGATCGGCGACCACATTGGGTTCGATCTCCTGCACCTTGCCGCCGCGACTGAGGAAATCCTCCATCGCCTTGGCCAAGGCATCACGCTCCTTCTGCTTGGCTTCGATCGAGGGCAGTTCCTCTTCCTCTACCGCGGCCTTGGCTTTCTTGCCACCGCCGGAAGAAGAAGGGGCTTCATCCCCATCGCTGCCATCGGCTTCGCCGTCATCGGCCGCAGCGAGCTCCTCGCCGTCGTCCTCGTCGCCGCCATCCAGCTCATCCTGTTCCAGTTCTTCGTCGCTCATTGTTCAACCTCATGGTGCTGCAAAGCAGGTTAGTTATAGCCCAGCTGCGCACTTTGACGAACGCTGCCGGAAAAAATTCATACAAGCTCGCCCTGCCAGGTCGCCAACACTCTGCGCGGGCCGCCGTGGTCACGGTGCTCGCCGAGATAGATACCCTGCCAGGTGCCCATTGCCAAGTGGCCATTCTGGATCGGCAGTGTCAGTTGGCAGCCCAGCAGGCTGGCCTTGAAGTGCGCCGGCAAATCGTCGGGGCCTTCGTAATCGTGTTCATAGCCGCCCTCGTCCTGCGGCACCAGGCGATTGAAAAATCGCTCGAAGTCGCGGCGTACCGAGGGGTCGGCATTTTCGTTCACCGTCAGCGATGCCGAGGTGTGCTGCAACAGCAGATGCAACAGGCCCACGCGACACGCTGCCAGTTCCGGCAGCGCCGCCAGTAGCTCGTCGGTGATCAGGTGAAAGCCTCGCGAACGAGGGCGCAGGGTAATGACCCTCTGCTGCCACATGGCGTTCTCGCCTCCGAGTCGGACGGTGATGCGCGCGCATTCTAGCGTGGCGTACGAAAAAACAAAGGGCGCCCGAGGGCGCCCTTCGTCGAACTTGCGCGAACGTTTACAGGTTGTAGCCACGCTCGTTGTGCAGGGAGAGGTCCAGACCCACGGTTTCCTCTTCCTCGGTGACGCGCAGCCCCATGACCAGATCCAGGACCTTGAGGATCACGAAGCTGACGATACCGGTGTAGACGATGGTGAAGGCCACACCCTTGAACTGGGTGAACAACTGGGCGCCGATGTCGGTCACGGTACCGAAGCCGCCCAGGGCCGGAGCCGCGAACACGCCGGTCAGCAGTGCGCCGACGATACCGCCGACGGCATGCACGCCGAAGGCGTCCAGGGAGTCGTCGTAGCCCACGGCACGCTTGAGGCTGGTGGCGGCAAAGAAGCAGATCACACCCGCCGCCAGGCCGATCACGATGGCGCCCATCGGGCCGCAGGTACCGGCGGCCGGGGTGATAGCGACCAGACCGGCAACCACGCCGGAAGCGATGCCCAGGGCGCTCGGCTTACCGTGGGTGATCCACTCGGCGAACATCCAGCCCAGAGCGGCGGCGGCGGTGGCGATCTGGGTGACCAGCATGGCCATGCCGGCAGTGCCGTTGGCGGCGGCGGCGGAACCGGCGTTGAAGCCGAACCAGCCGATCCACAGCAGCGCCGCGCCGATCAGGGTGTAACCCAGGTTGTGCGGCGCCATTGCGGCGGTCGGGTAGCCCTTGCGCTTGCCCAGAACCAGGCAGGCGACCAGGCCGGCAATACCTGCGTTGATGTGCACCACGGTGCCGCCGGCGAAGTCCAGCACGCCCCAGTCCCACATCAGGCCGCCGTCGCCGCTCCACACCATATGGGCGATCGGCGCGTAGACCAGGGTGAACCACAGGGCGGTGAAGATCAGCATGGCGGAAAACTTCATGCGCTCGGCGAAGGCGCCGACGATCAGGGCCGGCGTGATGATCGCGAAGGTCATCTGGAACATCACGAAGACGCTCTCGGGGAACAGCGCGGCAGCGGACGTCAGGCCAGTGCTGGTCAGGCCGCTGAGGAACGCCTTGTCCAGACCGCCAACGAAGGACGCGAAGTTGACCACGCCCTTTTCCATGCCGACGGTATCGAAGGCCAGGCTGTAGCCGTAGACAACCCAGAGGATGCTGATCAGCGCGGTGATCGCGAAGCACTGCATCATGATCGACAGCACGTTCTTGGCACGCACCATACCGCCGTAGAAGAGTGCTAGGCCAGGGATGGTCATCAGCAGCACAAGCGCGCTGGAAATCAGCATCCAGGCGGTGTCACCGCTGTTCAGGACGGGGGCCGCGGCCTCATCGGCCAGTGTCAGTCCGGGCATTGCGAGAGGCAATAGGGCGCCTAGCCCTGCGTATCTGCGCAGAGTCATTGTTGTTTCTCCTGGGGCGTGGGTTCGGTGTTGGCTGGGCTTAGATCGCGTCGGTGCCGGTTTCGCCGGTACGGATACGAATGGCCTGTTCCAGATTTACGACGAAAATCTTGCCGTCACCGATTTTCCCGGTATTGGCGGCCTTGGTGATGGCTTCGATAACGCGGTCGAGCTGGTCATCGGCGATGGCGACGTCGATCTTCACCTTGGGCAGGAAATCGACGACGTATTCCGCGCCACGGTACAGCTCGGTGTGGCCTTTCTGCCTGCCGAAGCCTTTGACTTCGGTCACAGTGATGCCCTGCACGCCGATCTCGGACAGCGACTCACGGACGTCGTCCAGCTTGAACGGCTTGATGATGGCTGTGACTAGCTTCATGAAACTCTCTCCCGTGTTTTGGTGGACTCGCCCCAGGAAGAACGAACCCGGGACAAGTCTAAGCGCAGTGTCTGGCTTTTGTAATGCGTCGGCGGCCCTACTTCAGCATTCCGACTCTTATCCAGCCGCTTCTCGCGATGCGATCCCCCGCCTCGCCTGCAGCACCGGAACTGCACCGGTGCACGCCATATCTGCCCCAAAGCATGAACCTTGCCAGTTCAACGAAATACCCGTGCTTTCAGCCACTTGGCGTAAACGCGCGGTTTCTGGCCATTCGCCAGCCGGCGCCAGCCGCACCGAAAGCGCGCACACCGCGCGAGCACATTGCTCAAAAAGCGTGCAACCCTTCACTGTGCGCGCTGCCGCAGCCGAGAGTCGCTGCGTGATAGACTCCTCGCCTGATTCAATCCGGAACCCAGAACCATGCTGCCGCCCAAAGCCTTCCTCGATGCCATCAGCCAACAAGCCGGACGCCTGTTCGGTGGCGAGTCGCCCCTGCCGAAGGCCGAGCTGGAAGCTCAGTTCAAGGTTCTGATGCAGAGTGCCTTCAGCAAGCTCGACCTGGTCAGCCGTGACGAGTTCGACAGCCAGATGGTGGTACTCGCCCGAACCCGCGCCCGCCTCGAAGCACTGGAGGCAAAAGTCGCGGAACTGGAAAGCAAACTCTCGCCGCCCGCCGACGCCAGGTAAGTCCCGCGCGGGTGGCATGCGATCAAGGACCGATCCATGTCGCTGGCCATCGTCCATAGCCGAGCCCAGGTCGGCGTCGAGGCGCCCGCTGTCACCGTCGAGGTGCATCTGGCCAACGGCCTGCCGTCGCTGACCCTGGTTGGCCTGCCGGAAACTGCCGTCAAGGAGAGCAAGGACCGCGTTCGCAGCGCGCTGCTCAACTCCGGTTTCGACTTTCCCGCGCGCCGCATCACCCTCAATCTCGCGCCCGCCGACCTGCCGAAGGACGGTGCGCGCTTCGACCTGGCCATTGCGCTGGGCATCCTTGCCGCCAGCGGCCAGCTCGCCAGCGCCAGCGGCCTCGATACATTGGAATGCCTCGGCGAACTCGCGCTGTCGGGCAGCCTGCGGCCGGTCCAGGGCGTGCTGCCTGCTGCCCTCGCCGCTCGCGCGGCAGGGCGCACCCTGGTGGTACCTCGGGAAAACGCCGAGGAAGCCAGTCTCGCCAGCGGCCTGCGGGTCCTCGCAGTGAATCATCTGCTGGAACTGGCAGCCCATTTCAGTGGCCAGGCAGCGCTCCAGCCTTACGAAGCACAGGGCTTGATGCGCGCCACTCCGCCCTACCCCGATCTCGCCGACGTCCAGGGGCAGGCGGCGGCCAAGCGCGCATTGCTGGTAGCAGCGGCCGGCGCTCATAACCTGTTGTTCAGCGGCCCTCCGGGTACCGGCAAGACGCTGCTGGCCAGCCGCCTGCCCGGCCTGCTGCCGCCGCTGGATGAAGACGAGGCCCTGCAGGTGGCGGCAATCCACTCCGTCGCGGGGCGCGGGCCGCTCACCCACTGGCCACAACGACCGTTCCGCCAGCCTCACCACACCGCATCCGCGCCAGCACTGGTCGGTGGGGGTAGCCGCCCGCAACCCGGCGAGATAACACTGGCCCACGAAGGTGTGCTGTTCCTCGACGAATTGCCGGAGTTCGACCGCAAGGTGCTGGAGGTACTGCGCGAGCCGCTGGAGAGCGGCGAGATCGTCATCGCCCGCGCCAATGGCCGTGTGTGCTTCCCGGCACGCTTCCAGTTGGTGGCGGCGATGAACCCCTGCCCCTGTGGATATCTTGGCGATCCGAGTGGCCGCTGCCGCTGTTCGCCGGAGCAGATCCAGCGCTATCGCGCCAAGCTTTCCGGCCCGCTGCTGGACCGGATCGACCTGCACCTCACCGTCAGCCGCGAAAGTACCAGCCTCGCTCCCAGCGCTCCGGGCACACCCAGCGCCGAAATCGCCCGTCAGGTCGCCTCCGCGCGGCAGCGCCAACTGGCTCGGCAAGGCTGCGCGAACGCCTTTCTCGACCTGAAGAGAATGCACCAATTCTGTGCATTGACCGCCGAAGACCAGTCCTGGCTGGAGAAAGCCGGCGAACGCCTGAACCTCTCGCTACGGGCCCTGCACCGGATTCTCAAGGTAGCGCGCACCCTCGCCGATCTGCAGCAGATGGACGCCATCCAACGCCCCCACCTCGCCGAAGCGCTGCAATACCGCGCGGGGCATTGAGCGGAACGCCAGAGGCAGTCAGCCCTGATCGTCAGGCGCCACGATGTTGAGGATGTGGTCGCGGTAGATATCGGGGAGCATCTCCAGCACCAGGTCTTTGCCGAGGATGTCAGCGCCGCTTAACGCCTCGGCCAGCAACTCGACCGAAACCTGGCTCAGGGCCGGTACGGACAGAGGCGCATAGCTGAGATGCCACGGCTCCGGGTACATGCCCCCCTTGAAGTACCGGTAAGGCCGGAAGAAACCGTATGCGGCCATGTTTGCGTCGAGCCATTGGTGCAATCCCCGGAACAGGCCGCCGGGGGCAACTTCCTCGGGCAGCAACTGCGGGACGTAGCCGGGAGGCATCGCAGCGCCATCCACCACGTCGATCTCCGTTCCCCATTGGTGCCGGCTTCCGCCGGGTAATGCGGACCAGTTCAGGATGCAGTGGATGATCTCGGTCGCTGACAGCAGGCTGAAGTCGCGGGGGCGACCCTGCATGTCATACAGCGGCTTACTGCCGCTGAACTTGCCGTTCCAGATGCGAAGCTGAGTACGGAAATCCCGAAAACTACTGACAGGTAAAAGATCGATACCGTCGCGACGGGCAGCCTCTCGCATATCCATGAAAGCCGATGCAGCTTCGGGCTGTGCTGCGAAGCGCGGTTCCGACAATTGCACCACGTGAGTTCGAGCCCTGCCCGTCAACTCCAGCTCATTCAGCATGAACCTTTCACCCAAACCGATCTCTCGAACCCCGCATCCACGGACGCGACCCTGTTCATTCAACGCTTGCGCTGAAGCACACGCAGCAATCTATCAGGTTCGAAAGGCATGGATTCCGATCACAGTCGGGGGTATCGCCAATCAGCAGCGCCAGAACGGTCGCATTGCTTCCAGCCGGGCCTGCTCGCGGCTGACACCGATATCACGCAGTTGCTCGTCGCTGAGTTCGAGCAGTTGCTTGCGGGTACGCACCCGCCGCCAGAACTGGCGCCAGCGATTTTCCTGCGGGCCGCGAGACGCCACGCTGCCGTCGCGGATTTCCAGCAATTCCTGCTGGTACAGGGTCAGTCGTACATCGCTCATTCCGGTCATGCCATCGCTCCTCTGTTACTGGCCCGTTGAACCTGGGAACAGAGTGACGATTCGGCAAAAAGCATTACAGACTCAACAAATTGAGATTTTACCCATACAGAAAACAGCAGAAGCACTCTGAATGGCGTATTTTTGCCTGATCTGTACTGGTTACTACGAAATTGGGTCCGCGCAGGAGTTCTGTCATGAAACGCTATGCACAACTGGCCGAGACAATCGGGGCGCGTATCGAACAAGGCCTTTACCGCCCGGGCGACCGCCTGCCATCGGTACGGGCCTTGAGCGACGAACATGGCGTCAGCATCAGTACCGTGCAGCAGGCGTACCGCGTCCTCGAGGATTCCGGGCTGGTCGAACCACGGCCCAAGTCCGGCTACTTCGTCCCCGAACGGCGCCAGCTTCCACCGTTGCCGGCCATGACCCGCCCGGTACAGCGGCCGGTGGAAATCTCCCAGTGGGACCAGGTGCTGGAGCAGGTCCGGCGCGCGCCCGGCGGCAATTTCGTCCAGCTGGGCAGGGGCACGCCAGATATCGCCAGCCCGTCGCTCAAACCGCTGCAACGCGCAATGGTTCACGCGGCACGCCGTACAGATCTGCGCAGCCTTGGCTACGAAGGCATACAGGGCTCGCTGGAGCTGCGCGAGCAGATCGCCCGGTTGATGCTGGACTCCGGCTGCCAGGTGCCGCCCAGCGAGATCGTCATCACCACCGGCTGCCAGGAAGCGCTCGCCATCACCCTGCGCGCCATCTGCCAACCGGGAGACATCGTCGCCATCGACTCGCCGAGCTTCCACGGTGCCATGCAGGCGCTGAAGGCGCATGGCCTGAAGGCGCTTGAGATCCCCACCGACCCGATCAACGGCGTCAGCCTCGAAGCGCTGGAGCTGGCGATGGAGCAATGGCCGGTGAAGCTGATCCTGCTCACGCCCAACTGCAACAACCCGCTGGGCTACATCATGCCCGACGCCCGCAAACGCGCCCTGCTGACCCTGGCGGCGCGCTACGACGTGCCGATCCTCGAAGACGACGTCTACGGCGAACTGGCCTACGCCTTCCCGCGCCCGCGCAGCATCAAGTCCTTCGATACCGACGACCGCGTGCTGCTGGCCAGCTCCTTCTCCAAGACCGTCGCGCCGGGCCTGCGCACCGGCTGGGTGGTGCCGGGGCGCTATCTGGACCGCATCCTGCATTTCAAGTACATCGCCAGCGGCACCTGCGCACCACAACCGCAGATGGCCCTGGCCGAATTCGTCGGCGGCGGCCACTACGAGCCGCACATCCGTCGGATGCGCGCGCAGTACCAGCGCCATCGCGACCTGATGACCGAATGGGTGAGCCGCTATTTTCCGGATGGCACCCAGGCCAGCCGACCGCGCGGCGGCTTCATGCTCTGGGTGGAGCTGGGTGCGCAGTTCGACAGCGTGCGGCTGAACCACGAACTACGCCGCGACAACGTGCAGGTCGCGGCCGGCAACATCTTTTCTGCCTCCGGCAAGTACCGCAATTGCCTGCGCATGAACTACTCCAGCCGCGAGCTGGCGAGCATCGAAGACGCGGTGCGCAAGGTCGGCGCCTGCGCCGCCCGACTGGTCGCCGAGCGACACGAGCAGGACGAGGAACTGCCGTCGCCGGCCTGACGGGAAACATTTGTCCACAGCCTCGCCCTGCTCTCGCCGCGCAGGGCTGAGATACTGGCGGTCCGCCAACCGGAACCCACCATGACCAGTCTCACCCTCGGCTCGCTCGCCATTCCCCTGCCCCATGTACTGCTCTACCTCGGATTCTTCGCCGCGCTGTTCGCCGGCTGGATCGCGGGGCGCGCGCGCAAGGCCAATCCCGAAGCGGCCCTCTTCGCCATGCTCATCGGCGGCCTGCTGGCGGCGCGGTTTGCATTCGTCGCCCGTTATGCCGAACAGTATTTCGCCACGCCGCTGAGCATCGTCGACATTCGCGATGGCGGCTTCCTCGCAGTGCCCGGCATTGTCGCCGCCGCGCTGACCGGCGGGCTGCTGGCCTGGCGCAAGGCACAGCTTCGCAGGCCGCTGGCGATTGCCACGCTGGTGGGCGCCTGCGTATGGGGCGGCGGCAACGCGGTGGTCGCGGCGCTGGATCGCAGCCAGCAGCTACCGGAGCTCACGGTGCTCGACCTGCATGGCCAGCCCGTGGAACTGCGCGCGCTGGATGGCCGGCCTCTGGTGGTGAACCTGTGGGCCAGTTGGTGCCCACCCTGCCGACGCGAAATGCCCGTGCTGGAGGCCGCGCAGAGAAACCGTCCCGAGGTGCGCTTCCTGCTGGTCAACCAGGGGGAATCCGCCGAAGCCGTCCAGCGCTTCCTGCGCGAGCAGGGCCTGAGCGAAACCGCGGTGGTGCTCGACAGCGGCAATCGCCTGGGCCAGGCGACAGGCTCGTTCGGCATGCCGACCACGCTGTTCTACGACGCAAGCGGCCGTTTGCGGCATAGCCAGATGGGCGAACTGTCCGCCGCCAGCCTCGAATACGGCCTGGGGCAACTCAAGGACACGAACTGACGGGAAATTTGCCGGCGGTTGCGCTCTGGTCTTCAGTGAAGGGGGGCGGTCGCGGCCTTTAAACCTGCCGCGTGCCGGCAACGAATGCGGGTCTGCATTCTAAAAAACTATCGATCCAAAGCCTTCAAGTCAGATTAGCTATTGAATTATGTTAGGATGTTGCGTCTTCCGCCCCCAGGGTGGCAATCCGATCAAAAGGAGAGCTAGCTCAAGATGGAGACACCAACTCGCCCCCGGAGCACATTGAACCCTCCGGTTTTCTACACTTCCGCCGTTCTTATTCTCGCCCTCGTCGCCTTCGCGACGCTGCTGCCAGACCAGGCCCAGACACTGTTCGGCCTGGTGCAGAAATGGATCATCACCAACGCCAGTTGGTTCTATGTCCTCGCCGTGGCCCTGGTGCTGATCAGCGTGGTTTTCCTCGCCGTCAGCCGTTACGGCGACATCAAGCTCGGCCCCGACCACAGCCGCCCGGACTACCGCAACACCACCTGGTTCGCCATGCTGTTCTCCGCCGGCATGGGCATCGGCCTGATGTTCTTCGGCGTCGCCGAACCGGTGATGCACTTCACCGCCCCGCCCGTGGGCGAACCGAACACCGTGCAAGCCGCGCGCGAAGCGATGAAGCTGACCTTCTTCCACTGGGGCCTGCACGCGTGGGCGATCTACGCCATCGTCGCGCTGATCCTGGCCTTCTTCAGCTTCCGTCACGGCCTGCCACTGACGCTGCGCTCCGCGCTCTATCCGTTGATCGGCGAACGCATCTACGGCCCCATCGGCCATGCGGTGGATGTCTTCGCGATCATCGGCACGGTATTCGGCGTGGCCACCTCGCTGGGCTATGGCGTGCTGCAGATCAACAGCGGCCTGCACTTCCTGTTCGGCTGGCCGGTGAACCAGACGGTACAGGTGATCCTGATCGCCGTGACCTGCGGCCTCGCCACACTCTCGGTCGCCAGCGGTCTCGACCGAGGCATCCGCATCCTGTCCGAGCTGAACCTCGGGCTGGCGGTGGTGTTGCTGCTGTTCGTGCTGGTCCTCGGTCCCACCGTGTTTCTGCTGCAGACCTACGTGCAGAACACTGGCGCGTATCTCTCGGAGATCGTCAACAAGACCTTCAACCTCTACGCCTACGAGCCCACCGACTGGATCGGCGGCTGGACCCTGCTCTACTGGGGCTGGTGGCTGTCCTGGTCGCCCTTCGTCGGGCTGTTCATCGCGCGTATTTCCCGTGGCCGGACCATCCGCGAGTTCGTCTGCGGCGTGCTGTTCGTCCCGGCCGGCTTCACCCTGCTGTGGATGACCGTGTTCGGCGACAGCGCCATCCACATGATCCTCCAGGACGGCTACACGCATCTGGCGGACGTGGTGAACCAGGACAGCTCACTGGCACTGTTCGCCTTCCTCGAACACTTCCCGCTGGGTAGCGTGATCTCGCTGATCGCAGTGGCGATGGTAGTGGTGTTCTTCGTCACCTCGGCGGACTCCGGCGCCCTGGTGGTGGACATGCTCGCCTCCTCCGGCCACGACCACTCGCCGCTGTGGCAGCGCATCTTCTGGTCGGTGCTGATGGGCGTGGTGGCTGTCGCGCTGCTGCTCACCGACGGCCTGAAAGCCCTGCAGACCGCGACCATCGCCAGCGCCCTGCCATTCGCCGTGATCCTCCTTGCCTCGATCTGGGGGCTGTTCAAGGCGCTGCACCTGGACGCCACCAAGCGCGGCATCCGCTACCAGGCGCTGAACTTCTCGCCCGCGCGCAATCGCGGTGGCAGCAGCGACGGATGGCAGCGCCGCCTGCGCAGCATCGCCATGTTCCCGCGGCGCAGCCACGTCAACCGCTTCATCGAGGAAGTGGCGCAGCCCGCCTGCGAGGACGTTGCGGCCGAACTGCGCAAGCAGGGCTACGACGTCAACGTGACGACCGGCGACGACAGCCGGGTACGGCTGGAAGTCGGGCATGGCAGCGAGGTCGACTTCATCTACGAAGTCCGCCCGCGCGCCTTTACCACACCCAGCTTCGTCATGCGCGACACCGAAGACACCAGCGAGTCCCGCAAATACTTCCGCGCCGAAGTGCATCTCAAGGAAGGCGGGCAGGACTACGACATCATGGGCTGGAGCCGCGATGGCGTGATCAGCGACATCCTCGACCAGTACGAACGCCACCTGCATTTCCTGCACGTGGTGCGCTGAATGAAAAAAGGCCGGCGAATGCCGGCCTCTTTACCAATGTCGTTTCGGAACAGTCCGACTATTCGTCTTTTGGCCCACCCGCTCACCATCTCCCTTTCCGTCAAGAAAGGGGGATTCGCATGTCCGGCAAACCCGCCGCCCGTATCACCGACGCCGCCGTATGCCCTCGCTGTGGCGCGACCGCCATCGCGAGTGGCTCCGCTGACATCCTGATCGATGGCCTGCAAGCCGCCCGTCTGGGCGACACCTGCGGCTGTGGGGCCGTCATCGACGCCCAGGTCATTCCCAACCTCCTCATCAATGGCCGCCCGGCGGCCATCCAGGGCAGCACCATCAATCATGGTGGCGTGATCATCGGCGGCTCCGGCACCGTGATTTTCGGCCAGCAACATAATCCCGCCCCCTTCACACCGCCGCAGCCCATGTCCGGCGCGATGGCAGTCGCGCCAATGCCGCCCACAGCAACGCCACCCGCCCAGCCGGGAGAGGAAGCAGAGGAGCCGCGGGAGGAGGAAGAAGAGGAAGAGGAACTCGAAGAGGACACTCGCCAACGCCTGCGGCTGCGAGTGTTCATTGGTTTCGACGGCACCGGCAACAACGCCGCCAACACCGAGATCGGCAACCAGTGCCGCGCCGCCGCCCTGCAACTGGACGACGAGGCCGCGCAGGGAGTTTATGAGCGCTGCAAGCGCTTCCAGACCGATCCCAACGGTAGCTATGGCAATGATGTGAGCAAT
This sequence comes from Pseudomonas triclosanedens, assembly GCF_026686735.1. Taxonomy (NCBI): domain Bacteria; kingdom Pseudomonadati; phylum Pseudomonadota; class Gammaproteobacteria; order Pseudomonadales; family Pseudomonadaceae; genus Pseudomonas; species Pseudomonas triclosanedens. The sequence goes on from NZ_CP113432.1 coordinate 5,965,854, forward strand.
GTTTGGCGGCTACATCAGCTATACAGTGCCGATCCTATTGCCAAACGCGCCCAAGCTACCGCCCGCGTCTACATCACAGGTATAGGAACAACCAGTGGGCAACCTGACTCACTGATGTCCGGGCAGGCTCTCGGACGTGGTCATACAGGAGTAATTGCAAAAGTCGAAGAATCCTTTACTGCGATCACCAAGGCTGTACTGCAAGTCAGCATGAGCAATCCCGGTCACGTCATCGAGGCGCTGGAACTCGACATCTTCGGTTTCAGCCGCGGCGCCGCCGCGGCCCGGCACTTCGTCAATCAGGTGTTCCGGAAAGAACAAGGGCCAATGGGGTCGCTGCTGAACCAGAACCGCAAGGCGTTCACCGCGGACTTCACACTGGACAGCAGCGTCAGCATTCCCTTTATCGGCCTGTTCGACACCGTGCTCTCGGTCGGCGGCCTGGGCGATTGGGGCCTGCCGGGCGATGCCCTGAACGGCGATGTCGAGCTGTACCTGCCCCCGGGCTGCGCCACGCAGGTGGTTCATCTCACCGCCCGTGACGAGCATCGCTACAACTTCCCTCTCAGCCGCGTCAGCGCGCCATTCCTCGAACTCAGCCTGCCCGGCGCGCACTCCGACATCGGCGGCGGCTACCCGCCGGAAATGGAGGAATGCCTGTACCTGGCCCGGCCATTCTGCGACCTGGTCAGCCGGGATACGCCCTTCCAGCGAACCACCGCCTACCGCATGGCGCAGCAGGCCACCGAGCGCCTGCAGTACGCCGACCTGCTCGCCCCCCTGGATGCCAGGGCCCGGCTCGTCACCGATGCCTGGGAACACTTCGCGCCCTACCGGGGCGACCGCCGCGATGGCATGAAATACGTGCTGGCCGCACCGCTGATGCGGCGAACGGTATACGGACATCTTTCCCGGGTGTACCTGCGGGTCATGCATGCTCTGGCGCGGGATGCGGGCGTGCCCCTGAAAGACGTTCCAACCACAGAGGAATTGTCCCTTCCGGATGAGTTGGAGGTCATTTCTATAACTCTGGTCGACTGGGCCAGACGTGGGACTGGAAAGCTCTCGAATGAACAAGAGCGCCTGCTTCGGCAACGCTACATTCACCAGTCCTCGAACTGGAATGCGGTGGCCGGCGCAGGCGGAAGCCGCTCCGATGTGGTATTTCCCAACCGGCCTGCCGACGGCAGCCGTGCCCGTTATTCGGATCAGCCACTCAGGAAGGACGCCTGATGAAACGCCTTGCAATGCTCCTGTGCCTCGCCCTGCTGGGCGGCTGCGCCCATGCCGGCAAAGGCCCCGGCAGCCTGCCGTATCCCTACTGGCGGCTGGGCTTCCTCGCTCCGGACTACATGGAAGTGTGGGTAGAAACGGCGGATGTGGAGGACATCAGGGGACACGCGTTCCCCCGCATGGGTGGTGGCGTCGTAGAAGTACACGTGCCAGATGACGGCAGTGGTCGCCCCGAAGTGTGGCGTAGCGGCTGGGGGGCTGGCCGGAATGTGAACGATGCAGACCTACCCCAACGCATCTTCGTGCGCTGGCAATCATTGGCAGAACCCCAGACCTATCGCATCACCCTGGAGATTCCCGAGCGTGCGCGCCAACTGATGGTCGAAAAGCTCGATCCACCTTGCCCCGCTAGTGCCTATCGAGAGTTCCTGGCCGTCGGCCTTGCTCCCGGCGGAACAGTACGCGCCTGGGTAAGAAGCACCTGCGGCGAAAGCATCGAGATTCTGCATGCCCAGGCAGAAGTCGAGCCCAAGGGGCCATCTCAGGGGAAAACTGGTGGACAGTACGCACTACCACTTGAGCCATCGGCCAAAGCCTACATCGACAAACACGGCATTCCCTATGGCAGTTGGTGAACTACCCACTCCATACGAAGAGGCCGGCGAATGCCGGCCTCTTTCGTTTCGGTTTACTGGATCTCTTCGGGTTTGACGATCACCCAGTTCTTGTCCGCCGTAACCGGCTGCCCGAGCCTGGCCTGCGCTTCGGCGTTCTTCTTGATCATGCCGTTGAGCTGGTCCATGTACTTGGGCTTGCGGTTGATCCACAGGTGGATGCCATTCTCGGCGGTGCCATTGAACAGCATGTAGCCGTCGCTGCTCGGGGTGTCGCCACCGACCAGGATCGGGCGCTTCCACTGGTCGATGTAGGTGAGGATCGCGGCCTGCTTGCCGGCCATCCAGGTGGCCGGCGTCCACAGGTAGGGCGTGATCTCCAGGTCCATGTTGGCCTTGGGATCGTACTTGCCGTCGGCGATCTGCTTGCGCGCGGTGGTCAGCGCGCCGGTCTTGCGATCCTTCAGCAGGGTGGTGACACCGATGACGTTCTCCGGCTTCACGTTGTAGCCGTACTTGGGATCGGAGGCGACCATGCGCACCAGTTCCTCATGGGCCGCAGTCATCACGTAGACCTCGATGCCGTTCTCCATCAGCTTGTTGTACAGCTCGGTCTGGCCGGTGAAGACCTTCGGCGGGTTGATCTCGATGGTCTTTAGCGCGTCGCCGTCGTAATAGGTGCTGGGAATCGGCTTGCCGTAGGCCATCAGTTCGTCGACGTAGCCCTTCAGCTCCTTGAGGGTGAAGCCGGAGAACACCTGGGCGACCCACGGGTAGCAGACCAGGTCGTCGATCTCGCACAGCCGGTAGTAGTAACTGTTGAGGCTTTCCTTGTGGCCGGCCACGTCCTTGAACGGGATCAGTTTGAGCGACGGGTCGAGCTTCTCGCGCGTGAGGACACCCTTCATTTCCAGGAATGGCAGCAGCGACTCTTCGAGGTCGTAGCGATAGCTGGTGTTGTCCATGTCGAAGACCGCGAACGCGCCCTTGTTGGCGTTGGCGGCAATCAGGGCGTCGAGCTGCTTGGCCGCGGGCTCCGGCCAGTGTTTCAGCTCGGTGGCGGCGAGGGCGGTGCTGGCGAGGCCGCAAAGAAGCAGGCCGGCAAGAAGGGTGCGCATGGGTTTCATGGGATTCCCCCGAGGTGGTCTGTAGGGTTGGGAAAGCCCTTGTGCGGACCCTCCCTGGACTAGGCCAGCTAAAACCCTAGCAAAGCTGTGTTTCAGCTCTGCGACCGTTGCGACCCTGAACGTCGCGCATGCGCCAGAACGTGCCCATGCGCGGCAAACCCGTGGCCGGCAGATACGCCTGGTCTAGCTCACGGGACGGCGCATGCGCCCCGGGGGCCTCGCCGCAGGTTTCCTCGAGCGTCTTGGTGAGGGCAGCCTGGGGCTGGTAACCCATTTGCGCGGCGATATCGGAAAGCAGAGCTGCGAGCTGTACAGCAGCCGATATGCCAGCGTCAGCAGCGCCCACGGTGACTGCCCGACAACCTTGATGAACAGGCGAATGCAGCAGGCGCGTATCGCGCGGCCTGCACCACCCAAGGGGAACCCGACCTCACCCGTGTCATCTCCATCGCCGACACTCCGCGGTAATGCGGGACCGTGCCGGCCACCGGAGACTTCCACGGTGTCCGCCATGAGATGCGCAACCAGGTCTCGACCGATGATTGCAGCGGCGGATGACAGTCGCCGATGCAAAGGTTCATTCGAGCAGCTCAACTTGCGGCAACTGCATGGCCTGAACTTCGCTCAGCAGGAAATCCCGCAGGCGGTGCAAGCGCTCCTGATTGCGCCTGGCCCTCGGCCAGACAAGGTAATAACTTTCACCGCTGGCCACCGCACTTGGCCAGGGCAGAGCCAGTCGCCCCAGGTTGGCGTCTTCGGCGACCATCACCAGGTCGCCGATGGACACGCCATAGCCCCGCGTGGCGGCAACGATACCCAGTTCCAGGGTATCGAAGACCTGCCCGCCCTTGAGCGAGACCCGTTCGCTCAGGCCCATGCGCTGAAGCCAGCGGCGCCAGTCGCGGCGATCCGGCGTCGGATGCAGCAGTTCGGCGCCAGCCAGCCGCTCGGCATCCCACGGACCGTCATCGAGCAAGGCCGGGGAGCCCACCGGAATCAGCCACTCGGGAAACAGCAAAACGGCCTCCCAATCCGGCGGAAAGTGCCCCGCGCCAAGCAGCACTGCGCAGTCGAACGGCTCGTTGAGAAAGTCCACGCGGTCCACATCCATCCAGGCACTGGTCAGTTGCACCTCGACATCGCTGTTCTGCATGCGGAAGTTGCTCAGGCGCGCCAGCAGCCAGCGCATGGTCAGGGTGGAGGGCGCCTTCAGGCGCAGCACGCCTTCCTCCGCGCGCAGGCTTGAACAGGCGCGCTCAAGTGCGTCGAAACCATCGCGCAGGCCAGGCAGCAGCATGCGCGCCGGCTCGGTCAGCTCCAGTTGCCGGCCCCGGCGCTGGAACAGGCGGCAGGCGAAGTGTTCCTCCAACGTACGAATATGCCGGCTCACCGCGCTCTGGGTGATCGCCAGTTCCTCGGCGGCACGAGTGAAAGATGAATGCCGGGCGGCGGCCTCGAAGGCGCGCAAGGCATACAGCGGCGGCAACTGGCGATTCATGGTCGGCTCCGAATATCCAAGGCATGAGTATGACTCATGGATAGCATCGTTTTTTTCCTTTTGTGCCCACTACCTGGGCGCCTGAAAATGAGGGACTTTCCATTCGACAGGCCCGCCAGCGGCTCGTCGCTGACTGAGCCTGACTCATGAAACGCCTCTACCGTGACGAACTCATCGCCATACTCCGCCTGGCCGGCCCGTTGATCGCCGCCCAACTGGCCTATGTGGCAATGGTGTTCACCGATACCGTGATGATGGGCAAGCTCGGCCCCGAGGCTCTGGCTGCCGGCGGGCTCGGCGCATCCAGTTATGCGTTCGTGTCGATGTTCTGCGTCGGCGTAGTGGCGGCCACCGGCAACCTGGTCGCCATCCGCTACGGCGCGAAGGATGTGGCTGGCGTAGTCCAGGCGACCCAGGCGGGCCTTTGGATCGGCTTCGCGCTGTCACTGGCGGCGGGGCTGCTGCTGTGGAACCTCGGCTCCATCCTGCTCGCCTTCGGGCAAGCCCCGAAGACTGTCGCCGGCACCATGAGTTTTCTGCGCAGCATCGTTTTCGCCCTGCCCGGCTACATGATGTTCATGGTGCTGCGCGGCTTCACCAGCGCGATCGAACGCACCGGGCCGGTGATGGCCATCAGCGTGATCGGCGCGCTGGCCAACTTCGCCCTCAACTACGCCTTCATCGAGGGAATGTTCGGCCTGCCACGCCTGGGGCTGGCGGGCATCGGCCTGGTGACGGCGGTGGTGATGAACACGTTGCCAGTGATTCTCGCGCTGTACCTGCGCTGGCACCCGGCCTACGAGGCCTACCCGCTGCTGCGCGGGCTGGCCAGGCCGAACCTCAAGGTGATCGGCGAGTCGTTGCGGTTGGGGGTTTCGATCGGCGGCACTTATGCCGTCGAGTCCGGGATGTTCACCGTCGCCGCGCTGTGCATGGGTGCTATCGGCAGCACCGCACTGGCCGCGCACCAGATCGCGATCCAGTCAGTGTACGTGGCCTTCATGGTGCCGGTGGGCATCTCCTACGCGGTGACCTTCCGCATCGGCCAGCACTACGGGGCAGGCCGGCTGGTCGAAGCGCGCCGCGCAGGCAGGCTCGGCATCGGTTTCGGTGCCAGTTGCATGTTCGCCTTCGCCGCGCTCTTCTGGCTGGCGCCGGAGCTGGTGGTGGGTATGTTCCTCGATCGCAACGACCCGGCCAACCAGGAGGTGGTGAAGCTCGCCGTTGGCCTGCTCGCCATCGCCGCCTGGTTCGAGCTGTTCGACGGCACACAGACCATCGCAATGGGCGCCATCCGCGGCCTGAAGGACGCCCGCACGACGTTCCTGGTCGGCCTGGCCGGCTACTGGCTGGTGGGAGTTCCGATGGCACTGCTGCTGACCTTCCCGCTCGGCTGGGGGCCGAGCGGTGTCTGGTGGGGCCTGGCATCCGGCCTGGCCTGCGCCGCCATCGGCCTGACCCTGGCGTTCGAAGCGAAGACCGCGCGGCTGATCCGCCCCCGGGAGCAGGGCGCTGCGCTCGGTGCCTGCTAGCTGTTGATCGAGTCCTGCAGGCGAAGCGCGCGGTTGCCGCCGAAGACAAGGAACCGCGCCAGCTCGGGAAGCGGCAGGGGCCGGCTGATCCAGTAACCCTGTACCTGGTCGCAGCCGAACTGGCTCAATTGGTTCTGCTGCTCGATGGTCTCTACACCCTCAGCGACCACTTCGAGGTTGAGGTTGTGCGCCAGGTTGATCATCGCCCGCACCAACTGCATGTTTTCCGGACGCTCGTGCATGCCGCCGACGAAGCTCTTGTCGATTTTCAGCAGCGTGATCGGCAAACTGTTGAGGTGCACGAAGGACGAAAAACCAGTGCCGAAATCATCCAGCGAGAAGCGCACGCCCAGCCGGCCGAGGGCCTGCATGGTCTGCAGCACCTGGTCGCTGCGACGCATCACGGCGGTCTCGGTCAGCTCGAACTCCAGCCACTGGGCGTCCACGCCGCGCTCGCGGATCAGGCGTTCGAGGGTTGGCAGCAACTGGCTGTCCTGGAACTGGCGGAACGACAGGTTGATCGCCATGTGCAACGCCGGCAGGCCGCGACCGCGCAGCCACTGCATGTCGCGCAGCGCGCGGGAGATCACCCAGTAGCCCAGCGGCACGATCAGCCCGCTTTCCTCGGCCAGCGGCACGAAGTCACCCGGCGTCAGCAGGCCACGCTCGGGATGGCGCCAGCGCACCAGGGCCTCCAGACCGACGATGCGGCCATCGTGCAGGTCCAGGCGCGGCTGGTAGTGAAGCTCCAGCTCGTCGCGGCGCAGCGCGCGGCGTAGTTCGCTTTCCAGATCGGCGAGGCTGCGCGCTCCACGGTTGATGCGCTCGTCGAACACATGGAAGGTGCAACCCTGACGGGCCTTGGCCTGCTGCATGGCGATGTGCGCGTGCCACATCAGCGGGTCGGCGCTGTCGCCGGCGCGGGCATGGGCCATGCCCAGGCTGCAACCCATCAACAGGCTTTCACCCTCGACCCAATAGGGCTCGCCGAGGGTTTCGACGATGCGTTCGGCAATCTTCTCGACCCTGCCCGGGTCGCGCCGGGTATCCAGCAGCAGCGCGAATTCATCGCTGCCCAGGCGGGCGATGTGATCGCCGTTGTCCAACTGCGCCTTGAGCCGCCCGACCACTTGCAGGATCAGGCGGTCGCCGGCCTGGTGGCCAAGGGCGTCGTTGACGTGGCGGAAGTTGTCCAGATCGAGATGCCCCAGCGCCAGGCCACGGCCATCGGATTCGCTCAGGCACGCGGCGAGCAGCGTCTGGAAGCCCTGGCGGTTGGCGATGCCGGTCAACGGGTCCTGTTCGGCCAGGCTCTGCAAGGTATCCTGCAGCGAACTGCGTTCGCGCACATAGCGCAGGCAACGGCGCAGGACTTCGACGCTCAGGGTTTCAGCCACCAGCCAGTCGGATACGCCGACCGGATCCTCTTCGGGCTCGCGCTCCAACAGCAGGACCAGCGGCAGGTGGCATTGGTGGGAGGACGGCAGCTTGCCGGGCGTAGCCAGCACGAGGCCGACCTGATCCTCGTCGAACAGACTGCTGGCGGCCTGCCAGGAGGGCGCGGTTATCAGGGAATAGCTCTGCCCCAACGCGGCCAGATGCCCGCGCAGTAGCTGGGCCCACTGCGGCGCTTCCGCCAGCAGGAGCAGGCGCGTTGGTTCGACCGACGCTGCCAAGCGACCCCCATGTCCATGCAAAAGGGGAGAAACCGGCGACTGTCCCTTCGCCCGATCCTCCCGGTTTTGAAGCCCTGCCATATCCGGGTCCCCGGGTATGGACGAAACTTCAGAGAAACTCTTAAGAGTTTTCTTCAAGTAATGCTGTCACAAGCCTAATACATGTGCGGTTTTATCCAAAACAGAGAAGTACGATCGTGTCACAGATCGCCGCTTTTCCGCCGCCGCCCCTATGGCTGGCGCGGCCTGCTAGAATACGCGCCCGCTTCGCCACAGACTCCCCCGCCTTCCATGTCCCGACTCAATCCCCGGCAGCAAGAAGCCGTGAACTACGTCGGCGGCCCGCTCCTCGTGCTGGCCGGCGCCGGCTCCGGCAAAACCAGCGTGATCACCCGCAAGATCGCCTACCTGATACAGCAGTGCGGTATCCGTGCCCAGTACATCGTCGCCGTGACCTTCACCAACAAGGCCGCCCGCGAGATGAAGGAACGCGTCAGCACTCTGCTGCGCCCCGGCGAAGGCAAGGGGCTGACGGTCTCCACCTTCCACAACCTGGGCCTGAACATCATCCGCAAGGAGCACGCGGCCCTGGGCTACAAGCCCGGCTTCTCGATCTTCGACGAGAGCGACGTGAAGGCGCTGATGACCGACATCATGCAGAAGGAGTATTCCGGCGATGACGGTCTGGACGAGATCAAGAACCTGATCGGCGGCTGGAAGAACGACCTGATCCTGCCGGAGGAAGCGCTGGAAAAGGCGCGCAACCCCAGGGAACAGACCGCCGCGATGGTCTACCTGCACTATCAGCGCACCCTGCGTGCCTACAACGCGGTGGACTTTGACGACCTGATCCTGCAGCCGGTGAAGCTGTTCCAGGAACACCCGGAGATCCTCGAGAAGTGGCGCAACCGCGTGCGCTACATGCTGGTGGACGAATACCAGGACACCAACGCCAGCCAGTACCTGCTGGTGAAGATGCTGGTACAGCAGCGGGCGCATTTCACCGTGGTAGGCGACGATGACCAGTCGATCTACGCCTGGCGCGGCGCGCGGCCGGAAAACCTGATGCAGTTGAAGGACGACTTCCCTTCGCTGAAGGTAGTGATGCTGGAGCAGAACTACCGCTCCACCAGCCGCATCCTCAAATGCGCCAACATCCTCATCGCCAACAACCCCCACGTGTTCGAGAAGCAACTGTGGAGCGAGATGGGCGAAGGCGACCCGATCCGGGTCATCCGCTGCCGCAACGAAGAGGCCGAAGCCGAGCGGGTGGCAATGGAAATCCTCACCATTCACCTGAAGACCCAGCGTCCCTACAGCGAGTTCGCCATCCTCTACCGTGGCAACTACCAGGCGAAGCTGATCGAACTGAAGCTGCAGCACCACCAGATTCCCTATCGCCTGTCGGGCGGCACCAGCTTCTTCGGGCGCCAGGAGGTGAAAGACCTGATGTCCTATTTCCGCCTGCTGGTGAACCCGGACGACGACAACGCCTTTCTCCGCGTGATCAATGTGCCGCGCCGGGAAATCGGCTCCGCCACCCTGGAAAAGCTCGGCAACTACGCCACCGAACGCGGCTCCTCGATGTTCAACGCCATCGAGGAAATCGGCCTTGCCGAACATCTCGACGCGCGCTACGTCGAGCGCCTGCAACGCTTCAAGCGCTTCATCGACAAGGTTCGCGAACAGTGCGCAGGCAATGACCCGATCGGGGCCCTGCGCAGCATGGTGATGGACATCGACTACGAGAACTGGCTGCGGCAGAACGCCTCCAGCGATAAGGTCGCCGACTTCCGCATGGGCAACGTCTGGTTCCTCATCGACGCGCTGAAGAACACCCTGGAGCGTGACGAAGAAGGCGACATGACCATCGAGCAGGCCATCGCCAAGCTGGTGCTGCGCGACATGCTCGAACGCCAGCAGGAGGAAGAGGAAGGCGCCGAAGGCGTGCAGATGATGACCCTGCATGCGTCCAAGGGCCTGGAATTCCCCTATGTCTTCATCCTCGGCGTCGAGGAGGAAATCCTCCCGCACCGCTCCAGCATCGAGGCCGACACCATCGAGGAAGAGCGGCGCCTGGCCTACGTCGGGATCACCCGGGCGAAGAAGAACCTGGCCATGACCTTCGCCGCCAAGCGCAAACAGTACGGCGAGATCATCGACTGCTCGCCGAGCCGCTTCCTTGACGAGTTGCCTCCCGAGGACCTTGTCTGGGAAGGCCAGGAGGACGCGCCGGTGGAGGTCAAGGTAGCCAAGGGCAACTCCGCGCTGGCCGATATCCGGGCAATGCTCAAGCGCTGACGACAAGCCTTGCAGGAGTGATGGACGTCCGCCTGGTAGCCGCGTGAAGGCCGGACCGCGGATAATTCCGCCCGGCAATGAAGCGCGGCACCGCACCCGGCATAAAGCTGTCTACCCGATCAGCATTCGCATTTGTCGGAACGTCGCGCAGAACCCCGCTGGCAAGGTAGAATTACGCGCTTCATCAGCGGCAGCCGCTCCGGAAGCACCCAAATTGAACACCCTCAAAGACAAAATTCGCAGCGAAGGCATTGTTCTTTCCGAACAGGTCCTCAAGGTAGACGCCTTCCTCAACCATCAGATCGACCCGGCGCTGATGAAGCAGATCGGCCATGAATTCGCCGAACGCTTCAAGAACCAGGGGATTACCAAGATCGTCACCATCGAAGCCTCGGGCATCGCCCCGGCGGTCATGGCTGGCCTGGAGCTGGGTATTCCGGTGATCTTCGCCCGCAAGTTCCAGTCGCTGACGCTGAAGAATGACCTGCTGATCTCCAAGGTGTTCTCTTTCACCAAGCAGACCGAAAGCACCATCGCCATCTCCGCCAAGCACCTGACCGCTGCCGATCATGTGCTGGTAGTGGACGACTTCCTCGCCAACGGCCATGCCGCCAAGGCGCTGATCGACCTGATCCAGCAGGCAGGCGCATCCATTGCCGGCCTGGGCATCGTCATCGAGAAGTCGTTCCAGGAAGGCCGCTCCCTGCTGGAAAGCGAGGGCTACCGCGTGGAATCCCTGGCGCGGGTGAAGTCCCTGGCCAACGGTCAGGTCGAGTTCCTCGAAGACTGATCCACCGCACCACACAGAAGGCGGGCACCGACAGGACCCGCCTTTTTTCATGCCTGAACGCAGCACCTTTCGCGGGAGCACGGCGCTAAAGCCTGCCGTGGGATCGGCGAGCCGCCCTATGGATCCTGCCGGGCGCTGGCCTTAAGGCCAGCCAGGATCAGCCGCTGGTACAGCTCCTCGCGCAGCCCATCCGGCGCGCCCAGCCCCATGCGCTGCAAGTGCGCGGGGAATGCCGCAGGCGCCGGCGCATCCAGCGTCGCCTTGCCCAGCTCGAGAATTTCGCTCAGGCGCAGCTTGCTCTTCAGCCAGCCCAACGCCCGCAGCAGGTCGCGCTCGTCTTCGGTGAAATCGCAACCCAGCGGAAACTCCGGCAGCAATTTGCGCAACCCGCGCGTCGCCTCGCGCAGACGCTCCGGTGTGTTGTCGCGGTAGCGTGGCGAAAGTTCGAAAGCCTCCGGCAACTTGCCCGCCTCCTTGGCCTGGACGATCAGTTCGTCCTGGAATCGCGAATCGGCAATCGACAGCATCGCCTCGATCACTTCCGCGTCGTTCTTTCCGCGCAGGTCGGCAATGCCGTACTCCGTCACCACAATATCGCGCAGATGGCGTGGAATCGTGGTGTGCCCGTAGCTCCAGACGATGTTGGAGCTCAGTTCACCCTCAGACTCGCGCCAACTGCGCAGCATCAGGATCGAACGCCCGCCCTCCAGCTCATGTGCCTGGGCGACGAAGTTGTACTGCCCGCCAACGCCACTGAGTACCCGGCCATCTTCCAACTGGTCGGCCACGCCCGCTCCCAGCAACGTCACGGTGAAGGCACTGTTGATGAAGCGCGCATCGCGGCGCTGCGCGCGCTTGAGCTCCTCATCTCGATAGAGGTTGTTGACGAAGCCGATACCCGTCATGCCGATACCCATCAGTTCTTCGAGGGGCATTTCGCGCAGACGCTGGTAAAACGCCTGCGGGCCGAGGAAGAAACCGCCGTGCAGCCATACACTGGGCTCGCCGGCACGGGCAGCGACACGGCGACCGAGCACGCCCGCCTCGGCCAGCGCGAGCAGGCCGGGAACGAGCATTTCACTGCAACCGTAGAGGCCAAGGGTGAAGACACCGGTGCCGCCGTCCCGCTCGATCAGCCCGGCGTGGCGCGAGCGGCTGTCGAGGCAGTCCAGCAGGGCATGGTAGCCTGCATTGTCACGCTGACGGATCAGTAGTGCCGAGGTCAGGGCGTCGCCCATCGAACCGATGCCCACCTGCAGGGTTCCACCATCGCGCACCAGCGCACTGGCATGCAGACCGATACAGTGGTCCTGCAGGCCGACCGGCAGGTTCGGTGTGGAAAACAGTGTGCTGGTATCCCCCGGCGCATCGACCAGCAGATCGAACAGGTCTTCGTCCACCTCCGCATCACCGGGCATGTACGGCAACTGATCATGCACGACGCCGACGACCAGGATGGTCTCCCCCGCCTCGCGGCGCTTGCGCAGCATCGGCAACAGGTCAAGGGTGATATCCGGGTTGCACGACAGGCTCAGCTTGCCCGGTCGCGCGGGATTGCGCGCCACCAACTGAGCGACGGCGTTGACGCCCTTGGCGTTGATATCGCGGGCGACGTGGCTGTAGTTGCAACTGATGTAGTTCTGTTGCGCCGGCGCGCTGTCCAGCAGGCTGCCCGGCTGCAGGTAGAACTCTTCGACACGGATGTTCTCCGGGAGCGCGCCCTTGCGCAGGTCATGCAGATAGTCCAGCTCGGGATAATCGCCATACAGGCGCTCGACGAAGGGATCGAGGAAGCGGCGCTGCAGTTCGCTGCCCGCAAGTGGCCGGCCCAGGGACAAGGCCGTATAGAGCGTCAGGCGACGGCGCGGATTTTCCCGGATGCGTCGGTACAGTGCGTTGGCCAGCCGGTTGGGCTTGCCTAACCCAAGCGGCAGGCCAAGGCGAACTTCGCCGTCCAGACGCTGCAGCATCTGTTCAACGGCGACTTCGAGTGAGCAGGATTGCACCGGGCTTTCCTCCTGGATTGCGTCCACGGGCGACGACAGGAGTTTGGACCGGATTCGGCCAGGGAAGCTCCCCCAAGCCAATACAAGAAATCACAGGCATGAAAAAGCCGCCCGAAGGCGGCTTTTCGCACAGGTCGGCTGTTACAGCCCGGACATGTGGTGAATCGCGGCTTTCAGCTCGTCATCCGAGCAATCGGCGCAGGTGCCTTTCGGCGGCATGGCGTTGAAACCGGAGATCGCCTTGGCCAGCAGGCCATCGATACCACCCTGCTCCTTGGCGCGCTTGCCCCACTCCGCCTTGTCACCAATCTTCGGTGCATTCAGCAGACCAGTGCCGTGGCAGGTGGTGCACACCTTGCCGACAATCTCTTCGCCCGAACGCGGAGCACCGCCACCACCGGCCGAAGCCACGGCGCCAACGCCTTCGCATTCCTGACCCTGTACGCAGACCTTCCCCACCGGCTCGAGACGCTTGGCAATGGCGTCATCGTTGGTCGCGGCCTGAGCGCTTACAGCCCACAGGGCCAGCACGGCAGCTTGGGCTGCCAGCATTTTTTTAATCAGGTTCACCCTTTCACCCTCATCGTGGCTTATCACACCCGGGCGCGGTAGCAGTCATCACAGTCTCGGGCCGCGCGGGCGGGCGCAAGTATAACGGCAAAGCCCGTCAGCTCGAAACAATTGCACTGCCTTGCCGGGCCTTGCGGCATTAGGTCGCAGCTGGTCTGGCCGGTCCTACCGGCTGTTCAAAAATTTGCTGGTGTGGTCGCGCTGATCAGCCGTGCAGGAGCTTCGAACGGGTTGCGAAAACGGTGCGGCTTGGTGCTGTCGAAATAGTAGCTGTCACCGCGTTCGAGGACGAAGACCTCGTCGCCGACGGTCAGCTCCAGGCGTCCCTCCACCAGCACGCCGGTCTCCTCGCCCTCGTGGGCATACATGTCGTCGCCGGTATCGGAGCCCGGAGGATAAGTCTCGTCGAGCAAGGTGATGGCGCGGCTGGGATAGTCCTTGCCGATCAGCTTCATGATGATCGAGCCACTGGACATGTCGCTGAGTTCGTCTGCCTTGTAGACCACCGGGGTGTTGCTGTTCTGCTCCAGATCCAGGGAGAAGAACTCCACCAGGGACATCGGAATACCACCCAGCACTTTCTTCAGTGAGCTGATGGAGGGGCTGACACTGTTTTTCTCGATCATCGAGATTGTGCTGTTGGTCACACCCGCCCGTTTGGCGAGTTCGCGCTGGGACAAACCTTTGAGCTTACGGATGGCTTGCAGACGAGCACCGACGTCCAAGGGTGGGGTCCTCCTTATTCTTGTGATCAGGCAGGCTCTGAAAGGCAGAACCCGCCAACGGCTTGAGCCGAGCGGGTTCCAAGTGCCACGTATCATGGCAACACCGTTCAGTATTTACAACAGATCGCCTGTCGATCCTGCGCAAACTTTACGGACGGTATCCGTCACTCGCCGGAATAGACCCTCGGTACGCGCTTGAGGTTGCAGAACAACTGGTAGGGGATGCTGCCGCAGAGAGCGGCGAGCTGGCTGGCGGGAACGTTCGGCCCCCAGAGCTCGACGCGGCTGCCCAGGCCTGCGCTCGGCAGATCGGTCAGATCCACGGTCAGCATGTCCATCGACACGCGCCCGATAATGCGGCTGGGCTTGCCGTCGATGAAGACCGGGGTACCGTCCGGCGCATGGCGCGGATAGCCGTCCGCATAACCCATCGCCACGACACCGACCCGCACCGGGCGGTCGGCGATATAGCGCGCGCCGTAGCCCACCGGCTCGCCAGCCGGCAGTTCGCGGATGCTGATGACCTTGGACTCCAGGGTCATCACCGGACGCAGTTGGTCCGCCAGCGGATGAGCCTGTTCGAACGGCGTGGCGCCGTAGAGCATGATCCCCGGACGCACCCAGTCGCTGGGTACGTTAGGCCAGCCGAGGATGCCGGGGGAGTTGCGCAGGCTGACTTCATGCCCTTGACCGGCAGCTTCACGCACGGTCTGGAACGCTGCGGCCTGCTCTTGCGTGCGTGCGCAGTCCAGCTCGTCGGCGCGGGAGAAGTGGGTCATGAGGACAACCTTGGCCACATGCGGCAACGCCTTGAGGCGCGCCAGCGCAGCGGCATAATCCTGTGGGAAGAAACCGACGCGGTGCATGCCCGAGTCCATCTTCAGCCAAAGGGTCAGCGGCTTCGCCGGCCGGGCACGCTCGATGGCCTCCAGTTGCCAGGCCGAATGCACCACACACCACAGATCATGGGCCTCGATCAGCTCCAGCTCGCTGGCCTCGAAAAAGCCTTCAAGCAGCAGGATCGGCGAGCGAATTCCGGCTTCGCGCAGCTCCAGCGCTTCCTCGATGCAGGCCACGGCAAATCCTTCGGCCTCGGATTCCAGCGCGCGGGCGCACACCACGGCGCCGTGCCCGTAGGCATCGGCCTTGATCACTGCCAACGCTCGCGCGCCGCTGACCTCGCGGGCCAGACGGTAGTTGTGACGCAAAGCGGCAAGATCGATCAGGGCACGGGCGGGACGCATGGCGAGGCTCTCTTCTTCTGTTGAAACGAAACGCGGATGGAACGGATGAATCCGGAACGAAAAAAAGCCCGGCGCTTGGCCGGGCCACGCTAAAACTCAGGGCAGTGCGGCAACAACCGACATCTCCACGAGGATTTCCGGATCGCACAGCCGGGCCTCGACGGTAGCGCGGGCCGGGGCGGCACCCTCGGGCAGCCACCTGTCCCAGACAGCATTCATGCCGGCAAAGTCTGCGGCGATGTCCTTCAGGTAGATGGTCACCGAGAGAATCCGCGAGGTGCTGGTACCAGCCTCGTCGAGCAGGCGCTCGATGTTGCCGAGAACCTCGCGGGTCTGCTGTTCGATGCCGGCGGTCATGTCGTCGCCCACCTGGCCGGCGAGGTACACCGTGCCGTTATGGACGACGATCTGACTCATCCGCTCGTTAGTGTGCCGGCGCAGGATGGCCATTCTGGGCCTCCGAGGCAGAGCCGTAGCGGGAAATATCCAGGCCCTCGGTGCTGATCTGCGGACGCTTCTTCGCCATCAGATCGGCGAGGTAGCGACCCGAGCCGCAGGCCATCGTCCAGCCCAGGGTGCCGTGGCCGGTGTTGAGGAACAGGTTGCGGTAGCGGGTGGCACCGACGATCGGGGTGCCATCCGGGGTCGCTGGGCGCAGTCCGGTCCAGAACTCGGCCTTGCTGACATCGCCGCCTTCCGGGTAGAGGTCGGTGGTGATCATTTCCAGGGTGGCGCGGCGACGCGGGTTCAGCGACAGGTCGAAGCCGGCGATTTCCGCCATGCCACCAACGCGGATGCGCTGATCGAAGCGGGTGATCGCGACCTTGTAGGTCTCGTCGAGGATGGTGGAAGTCGGCGCCATGTCCGGGTTGGTGATCGGCACGGTCAGCGAGTAGCCCTTGAGCGGATACACCGGGGCATCGATGCCCAGCGGCTTGAGCATCTGCGGCGAGTAGCTGCCCAGCGCCAGCACGTAGCGGTCGGCGGTGACCAGCTCGCCGTCGACCCAGACACCATTGATGCGATCACCCGCGAAGTCCAGGCGCTGGATGTTCTGGCCAAAGCGGAACTCCACGCCAAGGGCCTTGGCCATGTCGGCCAGCCTGGTGGTGAACATCTGGCAGTCACCGGTCTGGTCGTTCGGCAGGCGCAGGGCGCCGACCAGCTTGTCGGCCACCTTGGCCAGAGCGGGTTCGACACGGGCGATGCCGGCGCGGTCGAGCACTTCGTAGGGCACACCGGAGCTTTCCAGCACGGAGATGTCCTTGGCAGCGGCGTCAAGCTGCTCCTGGGTACGGAACAGTTGGGTGGTACCGAGGGTACGGCCTTCATAGGCAATACCGGTTTCGGCGCGCAGTTCGTCGAGGCAGTCACGGCTGTACTCGGACAAACGCACCATGCGCTCCTTGTTCACCGCGTAGCTCTTGGCATTGCAGTTGCGCAGCATCTGCCACATCCAGGAGTACTGGCTGGGATCGCTGGTGAGTTTGATGGCCAGCGGCGCATGGGTCTGCAGCAGCCATTTCATGGCTTTCAGCGGGATACCCGGGGCGGCCCAGGGAGAGGCGTAGCCAGGAGACACCTGGCCGGCGTTGGCGAAGCTGGTTTCCAGGGCCGGACCGTTCTGGCGGTCGACCACGACCACTTCGAAGCCGGCACGGGCGAGATAGTAAGCACTGGCGGTACCGATCACACCGCTGCCAAGCACCAGAACACGCATTCTTGCCTCCCACGCCGCGCGGGTACGCGGACGTTTTTTATTCTGAACGTAGATGCGCGCAGTATAGGAAGGCAGCGTCAGATATATTCACTGTTTAACAGCAGGTATTTGACGAAAATTCCTGGCGAAAGCGTCATTTGCGGAGGTACATCCACCAGGATATAGCGAATTCATACCAGGACCGAATGGTTGAGTATCTGGCGAGAATTTCGCCAGATCAGGAAGAAATATCGAACGAAAGACTGCGCACACGATCTTCTCGCGCCTGAGCAGGCTAAAGCGGGACTAACCTGCCCTACAGAAGCTCCTTCCTGGCCACCGCCGGAACCGACGGCAGCCAGGGAAATCCCCTTGGCCGGCTACTTGCGCACCCATTGGCCGTTCACCTGCACGTACTGCCCGGACGGCGTACGGTCGATAGCCTTCTTGCCGGCGAGGCTCTCGACGTCGCCGAGCTTGGCACCGCTCTGGCTGGCCACCTTCTGGTACTCGGCACGGCGCGCGGCGTTGATCTGGGCGGCGATATCGGCTGCCTGCCCGCTGTTCTTGACCACGCCGAGATAGCCATCGGTCTGCTCGCCGACAAGCCCCTGGGCCTTGGCGCTGCCGAGCGCGGACATTGCCTGCTCCAGGTTCATCGCCAGGGCCGGCAGGCTGATGCAGAAGGCAAGCAGCGCGGCGCCGAGTTTGCGGTTCAGTCTCATGAATGGGCTCCTTTTCAGAACAGGCCGCTGTTCTCGTTGATGATGCCGTCGAGCGCCTTGTCGACCTTGATATAGATCTCGTGCTCGATCTTCACGTTGAGGTTGATGTTGATCGGCTCCTTCGGCGCGGCGAGCTGCACGGTCGGCGTGCAGCCCTGGGCCAGGCCGGCCAGGAGCAGGAAGGCGGATAGGACGCGGAGGCGCATCGGGATTCTCCTTGCGGTCATGGCGCGGCGGCCGGGTCATTGCGCAGGCGTTCCTGCACGCGCTTGCGGATGGTCTCGCTGACCCGATCGCTCAATTGCAGGCTGGTGAGCAACTTGGGCACGTTCTCCTCCAGGTTGACGTTGAGGTTGATCGGCCGTCCCTGTTCGAGCGCCGGGTTGCGCCCGCTCAGGCTCAGCGCGAGAAGCAGCTTGCCGGAATCATCATAATCCACCGTGCTGGTGAGCTTGTCGTAGCGGAAGTCGTCAACCGCGGTGGCCAGCAACTGCATCGCCGGATTGCTCTGCCCCAGGGAGCGAATTTTCTCCGAACGGAACTGCAGCACACCCGGCTCGCGCGCCGTTACCTGCCCACCATGAATGTTCAGCTTGCCCTGTTCCAGGCGCAGCGGCAGCGTGCCATCGATGATGCCGGTGCCGGCCAGCCCCTCGGCCGGATAAGCTTGGAGGATCGCGTCGAGCGACAGCCCCTCCAACCGCAGCATCTGATCCTGCCCCAGCGCGGAAAGATCCACAGTGCCCGCAGGCAACCAGGCACGCCCGTTGAACAGCGCCAGCTCCGCCTGCTGCCAGTCGACTCGGCCGGCCAGTGGCGCCGCCAGGGTGCTCCGGTAGTTCCCCCTGGCCCTCAGCGGCCCCAGGGGGACGCCAGGGTTGAGCGCGGAAACGCTCAACTGCGGCAACTGGAGCTCCAGTTGCGATCCATTCAGGCTCAGCTTCGCCTGCAGATCCAGCCCGTGAATTTCACTGCGGTCGTAGATACCTTCCAGCCCTCGTCCCTGCAACTGCAGGCCGAACCGTTGCGCCGCCTTGCCTGGCGGCAGGCTCCATTGCAGATCGAGGCTGGCCCGGCCATTGTTCAGGCTGAGCAGTTCCGGCCAGTCCGCCAGGGAGGCGCCCAATGGGTTGCCACTGCGCAGAAAGAATTCCGCCACCGTCGCGCCGAGCTCCAGTCCCTTGTCTCTCGAATAGCTGAGGTCGATGCCGGCATTCAGCGCAGCGCCGTTCTGCAGGCTGCCCTTGAACTGCTGCCGGTCCAGGCTGGCTACCAGGTCACCCCTTGCCGTCCAGCTCAGCGGCTTGAGCCGCGGTTGGCGCAGCTCGCCAACGATCAGTTGCAGCGGCCCACTCATCTGCAGGCCTGGCGGCGCTCCTGCCTGATAGCGCAGCTCCAGCACCCCCTTGCCCAGGGTCGCGGCGAGCTTGCTGGCCTTGATCGACTGCGGAGCGCTCAGCGTGCCGACCTGCAGCCGTGCACCGGATGCGATGGAGAAGCTGGCCACCTGCGAATCCAGGCGACTGTCGAAGTTCAGGTCGATTCGGCTGTTGTCGCTCTTCACACCTGCCAGGTCTAGATGCGGAATCTTGCCTTCCAGCCGCGCATCGTTCAGTTGCACCACCAGAGGGCTGACCTCCTCCAGTGAGGCGCGCGCCCGCAGGCGCAAATCCGCCGCACCGACACTATGCAGGTCCAGGCGCACGCTGCCGGCCTCGTCGTCCACGCCAGGCTCCAGGTGCAGGTTCAGCCGAGCCGGACGCAGGCCGACTGGCAGTGCCTGCAGCCAATCGCCGTAAAGATCGGTCACCCGCAGGTCACCGCCAACCACCATCGGCCACCAGCCACGCTCACCCGCCTCGCCCACCAGTTGCAGGTCACCCTGCAGGCTGCCCAAGCCCGGAAGCGGCCACGGCTGAGGTAATTGAAGGGCCAGATCGATGCGCCCGCGGCCATCGCGCAACCCCGGCCAATCCGGCCAGGCGGAGTCCCCGGCGAGGCGGGTATCCCAGCTCAGGCGGAAGCGACCGGCCTCCGGGATCGGCAACGGCAGGTTGGGCGTTGGCAGCCACATGCCCAACCAGTTGCGTACCGCCTGTATCGGCGGCACGGCAGGACTGGCCAGCGATCCGCTCAGCGTCCGTTGCGTCGGCGCCCACGTGGTATCGAGCGAGAGCAACTGTTCGTTATCCAGATAGCTGTCCAGTCGCAGCCACCAATGACCAGCTTCGGGCAGCAGCAGGCCATTGAACGCCAACTGTTGGCCGCCTTGGCGCAGCTCGCCGCCCAACGCCGCGGCACCGCCCTGCAACTGTTCCCAGTGGGCGCTGCCTGCGAGCGTACAGCGCTGCTCGCGGCTGCACGGCAGTTCCAGGCTCGCACGCTCCAGCGCCAGGCGGCCAGGCAGCAGCGTCAGCCAGCGCCCAAGCTGTGCCGGGCCCGGCAATGCCGGGTCGACCGAGCCGCCCTCTCCCGGCCATTGCCGGATATCCACGGCGGCAGCCGACAGGTAGGCCAAGCGCCAACGGCCATCGGCGTGTTGCGGCCAGCCCAGTTGCAGCTGCTCGATGCGCACGGCCAGCCGGCCCTGGTCCGCAGTCTGCCGCTGCAACGCGAGGTGATCCAGCGACAGCCCCCAGCGGGAAATACCAACCCCTTGCCACTGCTCAATGCTCACGCCCGCCCCGGCCAGCAGCCGCGGAACCGCCAGCCACGCGCCGCCAGCCACCAGCGTCAGGATCAGCGACAGCAGCAGGAAGACGGTGCGAAAGCGCGGTAGAGGCATGCCGGGCTCCGGTGAAAAGCGCAGGAATCATCCCCTTTTGGCGGGGCCTTGGCCTACAGGCTGGCCAAGGGTCGCGAGAAGTTCAAGCGATGCCAGTGATATTCACTACATAACCGACTATATTGCCGACATTCCCCCGGCCAGAACCGCCTTCAGAGCCCAGTACAATGAGAACCCAGCATCAGAGCCGCCGCGAACTGGACAAGATCGACCGCAACATCCTGCGTATCCTGCAAGAGGAAGGTCGCATCTCCTTCACCGAACTGGGCGAGCGCGTCGGCCTTTCCACCACGCCGTGCACAGAGCGCGTGCGCCGGCTGGAGCGCGAAGGGATCATCATGGGCTACAACGCCCGTCTCAACCCCCAGTACCTAAAGGCCAGCCTGCTGGTATTCGTCGAAATCAGCCTGGACTACAAGTCCGGCGATACCTTCGAGGACTTCCGCCGCTCCGTGCTCAAGCTTCCCCATGTGCTGGAGTGCCACCTGGTGTCGGGCCATTTCGACTACCTGGTGAAGGCGCGTATCTCGGAAATGGCGTCCTACCGCAAGCTGCTGGGCGACATTCTGCTGAAGCTGCCGCACGTCCGCGAATCCAAGAGCTACATCGTGATGGAAGAGGTCAAGGAGAGCCTGACCCTGCCGATTCCCGATTGATCGCAGCCGTCTGCCAATCTTTTTTACGACATTCCGGCTCTTTTTACGGCTCCCCCCTTGGCTGGGCGGGAAGTCGGCGTTTATCCTGCGTAAAATTTTAACAACACAACAATCAGGATATCGCACATGAACGCCCGCGTTCACCAGCCGGTGCACACCGACCATCACGCCCCTTCCTACTACGCCGCGAGCGTCAATCGCCGTATCGAAGTGCCTCCCCTGGCCGGCGAGGAAAAGGCGGATGTGTGCATCATCGGCGGTGGCTTCTCCGGGCTGAATACAGCGATCGAACTGGCCGAGCGCGGTCTCTCTGTGGTGTTGCTGGAGGCCCATCGGATCGGTTGGGGTGCCAGTGGACGCAACGGCGGACAACTGATCCGCGGCGTCGGTCACGGCGTCGAGCAGTTCGAGTCGGTGATCGGCGCCGATGGCGTCCGGGAACTGAAGCTGATGGGCCTCGAGGCGGTGGAAATCGTCCGCCGCCGCGTCCAGCAGTACAACATCGAGTGTGACCTGACCTGGGGCTATTGCGACCTGGCCAACAAGCCGTCGGATGTCGAAGGCTTCCGCGAGGACTTCGAAGAGCTCAAGAGCCTGGGCTATCGCCATGAGCTGCGCATGATTCCGAAAGAGGACATGCGCTCCATCGTAGGCTCCGACCTCTACGTCGGCGGCATGGTGGACATGGGCTCCGGGCACCTGCACCCGCTCAACCTCGCCCTCGGCGAAGCGGCTGCCGCGCAAAGCCTGGGTGTACGCCTGTTCGAAAATTCCCGCGTAACGTCGATCGACTACGGCAACGAAGTGCGCGTGCACACCGCTGGCGGCAGCGTGCGTGCAAAGACCCTGGTGATCGGCTGCAACGCCTACCAGAATGGCCTGAACAGCTACCTGGACGGCAAAGTGCTGCCCGCCGGCAGCTACGTGATAGCCACCGAACCCCTGTCCGCCGAGCAAGCCCATGCCCTGTTGCCGCAAAATATGGCTGTGTGTGACCAGCGTGTGGCGCTGGACTACTATCGCCTGTCCGCCGACAACCGCCTGCTGTTCGGCGGTGCCTGCCACTACTCGGGGCGTGACCCGGCCGACATAGCCGCGTACATGCGCCCGAAGATGCTCAATGTATTCCCGCACCTGGCGAACGTGCGCATCGAATTCCAGTGGGGCGGCATGATCGGCATCGGCGCCAACCGCCTGCCGCAGATCGGCCGCCTGCCGAACCAGCCCAACGTGTACTTCGCCCAGGCCTACTCCGGCCACGGCGTGAACGCGACACACCTGGCCGGCCGGCTCCTCGCCGAAGCCATCGCCGGACAACACAGCAAAGGCTTCGATCTGTTCAACAAGGTGCCGCACATTACGTTCCCGGGTGGCAAGCTGCTGCGCTCTCCGCTGCTGGCGCTGGGTATGGCCTGGTACCGCTTCAAGGAAACGCTCGCGGGCTGATTCGAATACGCTCAGCGATTTGCCGCCGATGAGCGGCTAGAATCTTCGGCAGCCCGCCCTGCGGCGGGCCTGCCGGAGACTCCCACTTGCTTTCACGCCTACTGCTGCTAGCCCTGCTGGTACTCGGCGGCTGCGCCAGCACGCCATCCCCGACGCCATCGCACATTCTGCCGGTGCAAGGCACCGCGCTGGACAGCGAGGTACGCCAACGCGGCGCTGCGCATCCCGGGCTGTCCGGCTTCCATCTGCTGGCCTCCAGCGTCGACGCATTCCTGGCGCGCGCCGAATTGATCCGCAGGGCGCAACGCAGCCTCGATATCCAGTACTACATCGTCCATGACGGCCTCACCACCCGCGCGCTGATCCGCGAGCTGCTGCACGCCGCAGACCGCGGCGTACGCATCCGCCTGCTGATCGACGACACCAGCAGCGACGGCTGGGACTACGAGCTAGGCGCCCTGGCGGCCCACCCGAACATCCAGGTCCGCCTGTTCAACCCGCTGCACCTGGGCCGCAGCACCGGCCTTACGCGCAACATGGGACGACTGTTCAACCTCTCCGAACAGCACCGGCGCATGCACAACAAGCTGTGGCTGGCGGACAACAGCGTGGCCATCGTTGGCGGCCGCAACCTCGGCGACGAATATTTCGACGCCAAGGCCGAAATGAATTTCAGCGACCTGGACCTGCTCAGCGTCGGCCCGGTCGCGCAGTCACTCGGCCAGAGCTTCGACGAATACTGGAACAGCGCCATCAGCCGCCCCATCGAAGATTACCTGTGGGGCCAGCAGGGAGAGGACGACCTGGCCAGCGTGCGGCGCTCGCTGGATCGCTACATGGATCGCGAGCGGGTCAGACGCTCGGGCTATATCGCCCGGCTCAATCGCAACAGCGACCGGCCACACCTGGACAACTGGTTCGACGACCTGGTCTGGGCTCCTGGCCGGGCGATCTGGGATGCGCCGCTGAAGGTCCTCGACCAGGGCAACCCGAAGCCGGAACAGATGCTCAGCACCCAGTTGGCGCCTCTGTTCGACAATGTGTCCCAGGAGCTGATCCTCGTTTCGGCGTACTTCGTACCGACCAGTGCCGGCGTCGATTACCTCACCCGGCGCGCCGACCAGGGCGTCAGCGTGCGTCTGCTGACCAACTCGCTGGAAGCCACCGACGTACCAGCCGTGCATGCCGGCTACGCGCCGTACCGCATGGCTTTGCTGGAACACGGTGTGAAGCTGTTCGAACTGCGCGCCGAACCCGACGCGCGCATCGCCGGCGCGCCCTGGATGGTACGCGGTTCCAGCAGCGCCAGCCTGCACAGCAAGGCGGCGGTTTTCGACCGCCAACAGGTCTTCGTCGGGTCCTTGAACTTCGACCCGCGCTCGGTACTGTGGAATACCGAGGTCGGGGTCATCGTCGACAGCCCGGAACTGGCCGAGCAGGTGCGGCGCCTGGCGCTTGCCGGCATGTCGCCGAGCGTCAGCTACCAGGTGAAGATCGACCGCAACGGCGCACAGCCCCGGCTGATCTGGGTGGACGAACGCGATGGCCAGCGACACACGCGGCACCACGAGCCGGGCAGCCTGTGGCGCCGGTTCAATGCCTGGATCGCTGGCGCCATCGGGCTGGAGAAGATGCTCTAGGAGCGCTCCTGCTGAAGTTCGGCATCCGTTGCCTGCATAGTGGAAGGCAGGCCGCGACAGGACACCAGCACCACGAAGCCCGCCGCCCCCAGAGCCATGATCAACGGCAACGCGTGCCCGCTGATCCACTGGCTCGCCGCCCCGGTGGCCAGTGGCCCGATCAGGCAACCGATCCCCCAGAGCTGCGCAATGTGCGCATTGGCACGGACCAGCGCATCATCGCGGTAGCGCTCGCCGATGAGGATCAGCGACAGAGTGAACAGCCCGCCCGCACTGGCGCCGAACAGCACCAGTACCGGCCAGATGGCCGGGCTGTGCAGCAGCAGAGGAATGCCCAGGCTGCTTACCAGCAGGACGATACCGCAACCCTTGAACAGCGACTGCCGCGAGATGCGGTCGGCCAGCCAGCCGATCGGCAATTGCAGTAGCGCATCGCCCACCACCACGGTGCTGACCATCGCCAGCGCCACCGCCTGGGTGAACCCCTGGCGGACGCCATAGACCGGCAGAAGGGTCAGAATCATCGCCTCGAAACCGGCAAACAACACCACGGCCCAGGCAATCGCCGGGAGCTTGCGGCAGAACGCGAACAGACCACGCCCGGATGCACTGTGCGGGTCCACCTTCGGAGCACCGCCACGGCCCAGCAGGAGCAGGGAACCGCCCACCAGAAGGCCGACACTGATCCAGAAACCGCGGTCGTCGGCAGTGCCGATGAAGGTAAGCAGCACCGGACCGGACAACTGGCTCAACGCATAACCGGTGCCGTAAAGCGCCACCAGGCGGCCACGCCATTTTTCGACGGCCAACTGGTTGATCCAGCTCTCGCCAAGAATGAACACCACCGTCAGTTGCACGCCGATCAGCAGACGCAGGGCGATCCAGATCGGATAGCTCTGCAGCACCGCCAGCAGGCCGACCGAGAAAGCTCCCGAGATCAGGCACAACTGCATCAATCGCCGTGTACCGACACGCGCAGCCAGGCGGCCAGCCAGCATCGCGCCCAGCAGCACACCCACGGCGGGTGTTGCCGCCATCACGCCGATGGCGAAGCTGCCGTAGCCCCAGCCCTCGAGGCGCAACGACACCAGCGGCATGGTCAGCCCGAGCGCCAGCCCGATACTGATTACCGATAGACAGACCGCAGAATAGGCACCCCAACGCATTGTTATTCTCCCATTCCATCCGGAGCGCACAGCGGGCCCGTCAGGTTGCCCGTTGTGCAATGCACAACGGCCGGGCTTCCCAGAGGGAAACCCGGCCGCCGATATGGCTTGTCAGAACCGGCCCAGGCTCAGGCCGGTCCGGCTAGAAAGCCCGAATCATGTTCGCCGCAGAGGAAGCACGACACGCCCCCTGCGAGACGACCTTACAGCTTGATCCAGGTAGCCTTGAGCTCGGTGTACTTGTCGAAGGCGTGCAACGACTTGTCACGGCCGTTGCCGGACTGCTTGAAGCCACCGAACGGGGCGGTCATGTCGCCGCCGTCGTACTGGTTCACCCACACGCTGCCAGCGCGCAGCGCCTTGGCGGTCAGGTGCGCCTTGGACAGATCGCTGGTCCACACCGCGGCGGCCAGGCCGTACGGAGTGTCGTTGGCGATACGTACGGCTTCTTCGGCATCGGTGAACTCGATGACCGACAGCACGGGGCCGAAGATCTCTTCGCGGGCGATGCGCATGGCGTTGGTCACGCCGTCGAAGATGGTCGGCTCGACGTAGGTGCCGCCGGTCTCTTCCAGGGTGCGCTTGCCGCCGGCCACCAGCTTGGCGCCATCGTCATGGCCAGCCTGGATGTAGCTCAGCACGTTGTTCATCTGGGTGGTGTCGACCAGTGCACCGACATTGGTTTCCGGGTCCAGCGGGTTGCCGGGCTTCCAGGCCTTGATGGCTTCGACGACCATCGGCACGAACTGGGCCTTGATCGACTTCTCCACCAGCAGGCGGGAACCGGCGGTGCAGACTTCGCCCTGGTTGAAGGCGATGGCGCTGGCGGCTGCTTCGGCGGCGGCCTTCAGGTCCGGAGCGTCGGCAAAGACGATGTTCGGGCTCTTGCCGCCGGCCTCCAGCCAGACACGCTTCATGTTGGACTCGCCAGCGTAGATCATCAGTTGCTTGGCGATCTTGGTCGAACCGGTGAACACCAGGGTATCGACGTCCATGTGCAGGGCCAGGGCCTTGCCTACGGTATGGCCGAAGCCCGGCAGAACGTTGAATACGCCTTTCGGGATACCGGCCTCGATGGCCAGTTGGGCGATGCGGATGCCGGTCAGCGGGGACTTTTCGGAAGGTTTGAGGATCACCGAGTTACCGGTACTCAGGGCCGGGCCGAGTTTCCAGCAGGTCATCAGCAGCGGGAAGTTCCACGGCACGATGGCAGCAACCACGCCAACCGGCTCGCGGGTCACCAGGCCCAGTTCGTCATGGGCGGTGGCGGCGACTTCGTCGTAGATCTTGTCGATCGCTTCGCCGCTCCAGCGCAGGCTGTTGGCGGCGCTGTTCACGTCGATGCTCAGCGAATCGCTGATCGGCTTGCCCATGTCAAGGGTTTCCAGCAGGGCAAGTTCCTCGGCGTTCTCCAGCAGCAGCTCGGAGAAGCGGATCATGACCTTCTTGCGCTTGGCCGGGGCCATGCGCGACCACACGCCGGAATCGAAGGCGGCACGGGCAACCTGCACGGCACGCTCGGCATCGCCCAGGTCGCAACTGGCGACCTTGGCCAGGAAGCGGCCATCCACGGGGCTGATGCAATCGAAGGTGTCGCCGGATACGGCGTCGACGTATTCACCGTTGACGAAGGCGCGGCCTTCGATCTTCAGATCCTTGGCGCGAGCTTCCCAATCGGCGCGAGTGAGGGTACCCATGACAACGTGTCCTCTTATTAATGTACTTATCAGGTGCAGGCGCCCGGGCGGGCGCGCTGTCAAAAAATCCGCAAGGCGGAGCAAACGCATGCTGTACGCCACCCTAAACCGGAGGCAGGCAATTTTCAATATTTTTTACACTAAGCGGCAAAATGGCCTTGTCACGTTCGTTTTATTAAACATAGACTGCCCTGATTCATCGGCTGATGGTTTTCCGACAGCCGCCTCGGAGTAAATATCCAACAGCGCTGCGCGTGCCCGCACGTACTCTCGCCAACAACACAAGAATCGAGACCGCCATGAACGTCGATCAGATCGTCGATTTTGCCCAGGCCACCACCGCCCCCGAACATTACCGCCCCGCTCCGGAGCGCATCATCAAGGGCGACCCGGCTCAGAACGTGCGCAACCACTACGCCAGCCCCTGTGGCCAGTTCAACGTCGGCATCTGGGAGGGCGAGCCGGGCCACTGGAATGTCAGCTACACCGAGCACGAGTACTGCGAAATTCTCCAGGGTGTCTCGGTGATCCGCGATGCCGACGGCGGCGCCAAGACCGTTCGCGTGGGCGACCGCTTCGTGATCCCGGCCGGCTTCAGCGGCACCTGGGAAGTGCTGGAGCCCTGCCGCAAGGTCTACGTGATCTTCGAGCAGAAGGCCTGATCGGCCAGATGTGAAAAAGCCCGCCATCCGGCGGGCTTTTTTGTGCGCGCTGCACTGGCGGCAGAAACTGCGGGCAAGAAAAAACCCGCCACGAGGGGCGGGTTTCTTCGCAAGGGCCGGATCAATTACTTGATCTTGGCTTCCTTGTAGATCACGTGCTTGCGAACAACCGGATCGAATTTCTTGATCTCGATTTTCTCAGGCTTGGTACGCTTGTTCTTGTCGGTGGTGTAGAAGTGGCCGGTACCGGCGCTGGACACCAAACGGATCAGTTCGCGCATGACTGCAGCTCCTTAGAATTTTTCGCCGCGGGCGCGCAGGTCGTTCAGAACGGCCTCGATGCCACGCTTGTCGATGATACGCATGCCCTTGGCAGAAACACGCAGACGCACGAAGCGCTTCTCGGATTCAACCCAGAAACGGTGGTGCTGCAGGTTCGGCAGGAAACGGCGGCGGGTTTTGTTGTGTGCGTGGGAAATGTTGTTCCCGGTAACCGGACCCTTACCGGTCACTTGGCAAACTCTCGACATGGCTCAGCCCTCTGTAAACCACATGCCAAACCCGGCATGGGTTGGCTGCTTAACTCAATTGGATTCTCAGTTTCACCGGGGTCTTAACTGCCACATCGCCGCGATCGGGTCGCAAGATCAGAGCAGGGCCCCAGAAAAGAGCGCAGCTTTATATCAGAAAGACACTTGGCGCTGCAAGGGCGGGCATGACTTCGGCAAGGGCACGCCAGCCCCCGTGGGGCGTGGCACCGGTGCCGTTCGTCGCCTGTCATCGTTGTCGCTTCGGAGCGCTTCGACTAGGGTAGCTCCTTCGAGGCTGCCAACAGTCTTGCATGACCCGCCCAGCCCTGTGGATGGGCATCTTGCCACCTTCAACGGAGTCCGTCATGCGTCTCGCCCTGCTCGCCCTCCTCCTCGCGCCGGCATTCGCCAGCGCCGCGAACCTCAGCGTCTGCACCGAAGCCAGCCCCGAAGGATTCGATGTGGTCCAGTACAACTCGCTGACCACCACCAACGCGTCCGCCGACGTGCTGATGAACCGTTTGGTCGACTTCGACGCCGCCCGTGGAGCGCTGGTCCCCAGCCTGGCAGAGAGCTGGACGGTTTCCGCCGACGGACTGGTCTACGACTTCCAGTTGCGTGACGGCGTGGCCTTTCATCATACGGACTACTTCAAGCCTCGCCGCCCGCTGGACGCCGACGACGTGGTGTTCAGCTTCCAGCGCATGCTCGACCCCGCGCACCCGTGGCACAAGGTGGCCCAGAGCGGCTTTCCGCACGCCCAGTCGATGCAACTGCCAGGCCTCGTGAAGGCGGTAGAGAAGGTCGACGCGCGCCACGTGCGCTTCACCCTCGACCATCCGGACGCCACCTTCCTGCCGATGCTCAGCATGGGCTTCGCCTCCATCTATTCCGCCGAATACGCCGACCAATTGATGAAGGCTGGCACTCCGGAAAAGCTCAATGCCCAGCCGATCGGTACCGGCCCCTTCATATTCAAGCGCTTCCAGAAGGACGCCGTGGTCCGCTACGCCGCCAACGGCGAGTACTTCGGCGGCAAGCCGGCTGTGGATAACCTGGTCTTTGCCATCACCCCCGATGCGTCGGTGCGCCTGCAGAAACTCAAGCGTGGCGAATGCCAGATCGCCCTCTCGCCGAAGCCGATAGACGTGGAGGCGGCCGCCAAGAGTGCGGAGCTCAAGGTCGAGCAGACCCCGGCATTCATGACCGCTTTCGTCGGCATAAACAGCCAGCACGCACCGCTGGACAACCCGAAGGTGCGCCAGGCCATCAATCTCGCCTTCGACAAACCGAGCTACCTGCAGGCGGTATTCGCCGGCAGCGCCATTCCTGCCGAGGGCGTTTATCCGCCCAATACATGGAGCTATGCCAAGGACATCCCCGGCTACCCTCGCGACCTTGAAAAAGCCCGCGCACTGCTGGCCGAGGCCGGGCTCAAGGAAGGTTTCAAGACCACCATCTGGACCCGCCCCTCCGGCAGCCTGCTCAACCCCAACCCGAGTACCGGCGCGCAACTGCTGCAGTCAGACCTCGCGCAGATCGGCATCAAGGCCGAGATCCGTGTGATCGAGTGGGGCGAGCTGATCCGCCGCGCCAAGACCGGCGAGCATGACCTGCTGTTCATGGGCTGGGCCGGCGACAACGGCGATCCTGACAACTTCCTCACCCCGCAGTTTTCCTGCGCCAGCGTGAAGTCCGGGCTCAACTTCGCCCGCTATTGCGACGAGAAGCTCGACGGCCTGATAAGCCAGGGCAAGACCGCCGCCGACCGCGCCCGGCGCAGCGAGCTGTATCGCCAGGCGCAGCAGATCATCCACGATCAGGCGCTGTGGCTGCCCCTGGCGCACCCGACCGCATCGGCCATCACCCGCAAGGACGTGAAGGGCTACGCGGTGAGTCCGTTCGGCCGCCAGGACTTCTCCCGCGTCACGTTCTGATCGCAGGGTCGGGCGCGGCTACAGCCAGCCGTGCTCGGCCATGGACAAAGGCTCGCCCTCGCCGACGATGAAGTGATCGAGCACCCGCACGTCCACCAGCGAAAGCGCGTCGATGATGCGCCGGGTCAGCAGGCAGTCGGCCTGACTCGGCTCGGTCAGCCCGGATGGATGATTGTGCGTCAGGATCAGCGCCGCCGCGTTGTGCGCCAGGGCACGCTTGACGATCTGCCGGGGGTAGACGCTCGCGCAGTCGATGGAGCCGTGGAACAGTACCTCGAACGTCAGCACGCGGTGCTTGCTGTCCAGGAACAGGCAGGCGAAGACCTCATGCGGCTCGTGACGCAGGCGCGCCTTGAGAAAGTCACGTACCGCCTGCGGGCTTTCCAGCGCGGAATCCCGGCTCAGTTGCTCGGCGAGGTGCCGCCGGGCGATCTCCAGCACCGCCTGCAATTGCACATACTTCGCCACTCCCAGCCCCAGATGGCTGCAGAAGGAATCCAGATCGGCCTCCAGCAATGCACGCAGCCCGCCGAACTCGATCAACAGTCGCCGGGCCAGCTCCACCGCGCTGCATCCGGCAACGCCGGTGCGCAGGAAGATGGCCAGCAGTTCCGCGTCGCTCAGGCTCGCGGCACCACGATCAAGTAGCTTCTCCCGCGGGCGTTCTGCCGCAGGCCAGTTTCGAATGCTCATAGGACCTCCCAGTCAGGCTGGCCCGCTGTTCCCATGCGGGCGCTGTGCTATCTTACCCCCCTCGCTTCGCGCAGCCGGAGGCCTGGGGAGGCGTCGCTGGCTTAAGCGCACGTCATCCATTTCCGAAATTAAGGCTGGCCTATGCAGCGGCTCTATCGTAAACGCATCGTCCTGGGCGTGGGTGGCGGCATCGCGGCCTACAAGAGCGCCGAACTGGTTCGTCGTCTGCGCGACCAGGGTGCCGAGGTGCGTGTCGTGATGACCCACGGCGGCCGCGAGTTCATCACACCCCTCACTCTTCAGGCGCTGTCCGGCCATCCGGTGCACCTGGACCTGCTCGATCCTGCTGCCGAAGCGGCAATGGGGCACATCGAACTGGCCCGCTGGGCAGACCTCGTACTGATCGCTCCCGCCACAGCCGACCTGATGGCGCGTCTCGCCCAGGGCGTGGCCAACGACCTGCTGACCACCGTGGTGCTTGCCACCGACGCGCAGGTCGCCCTCGCCCCGGCCATGAACCAGGCCATGTGGCGCGACCCTGCCACCCAGGTAAACGCCGAGCTGCTGCGCTCGCGCGGCATGAATCTGTTCGGCCCGGCCGCTGGCAGCCAGGCCTGCGGCGATGTCGGCCCCGGCCGCATGCTGGAAGCCGAGGAGCTGGCGCAACTGGCCGCCGACTGTTTCCAGTTCAAGGAACTGACCGGCCAGCACGTGCTGGTCACCGCCGGCCCGACCCAGGAAAATATCGACCCGGTGCGCTACATCACAAACCACAGCTCCGGAAAAATGGGCTTTGCCCTGGCCGAAGCGGCTGCCGAGGCGGGCGCTCGCGTCACCCTGGTGACCGGCCCTGTGCACCTGCCAACGCCCGACCGGGTCAACCGTGTCGACGTGGTCAGCGCCCGCGACATGCTCGCAGCCTGCGAAGCCGCGATGCCGGCGAACGTCCTGATCGCCGCCGCGGCGGTCGCCGACTACCGCCCGGAAGTCGTCGCCTCGCAGAAGCTCAAGAAAGACCCGACCAAGGGTGACGGCCTGCTGTTGCAGCTGGTGCGCAACCCCGACATCCTCGCCACCCTGGCGCAGCGCGGCGACCGCCCGTTCAGCGTCGGATTCGCCGCCGAAACCGAAAACCTGCTCGAGTACGCCTCGCGCAAGCTCAAGGACAAGAATCTCGACCTGATTGTGGCCAACGATGTGGCGAACCCGTCGATTGGCTTCAACAGTGAAGAGAACGCCATCACGGTCATCGATCGCGAGCTGCACGAAACTGCGTTCGCCCAGACCAGCAAGGGCAAGATCGCCCGTCAGCTGATCGCCTTCATCGCCGACCGCATCAGACAACACTGAGAACTCAATGCACTCTCTGCAAGCCAAGATCCTCGATCCCCGCCTCGGCACCGAATTCCCGCTGCCGCATTACGCCACTCCCGGCTCCGCCGGCCTCGACCTGCGCGCCATGCTCAAGGAAGACTGCCTGCTGGAGCCCGGCCAGACCGTGCTGATCCCCACCGGCCTGTCGGTCTACATCGCCGACCCGGGCCTCGCCGCACTGGTATTGCCGCGTTCCGGACTGGGCCACAAGCACGGCATTGTGCTGGGCAATCTGGTTGGCCTGATCGACTCCGACTACCAGGGCGAGCTGATGGTGTCCTGCTGGAACCGCGGCCAGACTGCTTTCAATATCGCCGTGGGCGAGCGCATCGCCCAATTGGTACTGGTGCCGGTGGTACAGGCGCATTTCGAGCTGGTCGAGAGTTTCGACGAGACCCAGCGCGGCGCCGGCGGCTTCGGACATTCGGGTAGTCACTGATCCCTGATTTCAGGATGAATCGCCGAGGAGACGTTGCATGAAACTTTTCCAACGCACCGCCAAGGAAGCAGATGACCTGCCGGAGATCGTTCCGGCAGGCAAGGCAGCCAAGCGCGTGTCACTGTCCGCCAAACCCGACCTGAAGCCCCTGGCTCCCGCCATCGCCATCACCGCGGCGGGCGTTGCTGCCGCTGGCGCCCTGTTGTGGTTCAGCCTGTTCGGCAATGCCGAACAGACTCACCGCGAGCAGTTGGCTGGCGCCTGGTCGGAAAGCCAGGCCGGCGCCCTGCGTCAATCGTTGAACATGTTGTCCGCCGATGGCCGGACCATCGCCGGCAACCCGGATCTGCTGCCCACTCTGCAGAGCAACGACCCCTCGCGCATCGCCGCGCTGGAGAAGACGCTCAGTCAGTGGCACCTGGACGGGCTGGTCGACGTACACCTGAACGCCAACGGCCAGGCGGTACAGGACGCACAGCGCGCCGGCCCGCTGAACTATGCCGCCCTGGACATGCTGCACCGTGTCGAAAGCGGCCAGAACGTGGCCCCGGAAGCCTACAAGGTCGGCCAGCGCTGGCTGGTCTACAGCCCAACGGCCCTGCGCGCCGCCGACAATTCGATTCAGGGCACGCTGCTGCTGGTCATCGACCTGCAACGCCTGCTCAATGGACTGCCGCCGATGCCTGCCGATGTCGGCCAGCTGCAACTTGACCAGCAGTTCGCCAATTCGCCGGCCCAGGTGCTGATGCAGCGGGGGCAGGCCGCCAACGCCCCGGCACAATCGCTCACCAGCGGCAATCCGAACTGGAAACTCAGCTTCACCCCCGGCCCAGCCCTCGTCGCGCCGCTCTACTCCCCGGCCCTGCTCGGTCTGGCCGGCCTCCTGGCGCTGGTAGGCGGGCTGCTGGGCGTGTACCTGGCGCAGAGCTCCCTGCAACGCCGCGTGACCCGTGATGCCCAGGCCCTGGGCAACTTCGCGCAGGAACTCGCCGGACAACGCACTGCCAAAGCTCCTGAGCTGAGCCTGCCGAGTCTGCAGGCAGTCGCTCAGGCGCTGGCCCGTCAACCGCGCCGCAAGGCCGAAACCCCCGGTACCAGCAGCCCCGACGCCTCCGCCAAGCCGGCCCCCGTGGCCGCCGCGGCACGCGCACCGGCTGCCACCGAGACGCCATTGGTCGACCCGCTGTTCCAGAACACCGACATTCTGGACATCGACATACTTGATGAAGACCAGGACCTCCTGGGATTGGAGCAAACCCCCGCTATGAGCACGCCTAAAGCCCCGCAACTGCCCGCCAGCATCTTCCGCGCCTACGATATTCGTGGCGTGGTCGGCGACACCCTGACCGCCGAGACCGCCTACTGGGTCGGTCGCGCCATTGGCTCCGAGAGCCTGGCACGCGGCGAGCCTTGCGTTTCCGTGGGCCGCGATGGCCGTCTGTCCGGCCCCGAGCTGGTCCAGCAACTGATCCAGGGCCTGCTCGACTGCGGCTGCCAGGTCACCGATGTGGGCATGGTGCCGACTCCGGTGCTGTACTATGCGGCCAACGTACTGGAAGGCAAATCGGGCGTGATGCTCACCGGCAGCCATAACCCTCCGGACTACAACGGCTTCAAGATCGTCGTCGCTGGCGAAACCCTGGCCAACGAGCAGATCCAGGCACTGCGCGAGCGTATCCAGAACAATGACCTGGCGAGCGGCGTGGGCAGCGTGCAGCAAGTCGACATCCTGCCGCGCTACTTCAAGCAGATCCGCGACGACATCGCCCTGGCCAAGCCGCTGAAAGTAGTCGTCGACTGCGGTAACGGCGTTGCCGGCGTGATCGCCCCGCAACTGATCGAAGCCCTGGGCTGCACCGTGATTCCGCTGTACTGCGAGGTTGACGGCACCTTCCCGAATCACCACCCGGATCCGGGCAAGCCCGAGAACCTGGAAGACCTGATCGCCAAGGTCAAGGAAACCGGTGCCGACCTCGGCCTGGCCTTCGACGGCGACGGCGACCGCGTTGGCGTGGTGACCAACGAAGGCACCATCATCTATCCGGACCGCCTGCTGATGCTGTTCGCCAAGGACGTCGTTTCGCGCAACCCCGGCGCCGATATCATCTTCGACGTGAAATGCACCCGTCGCCTGATCTCGCTGATTAGCGGCTACGGCGGCCGTCCGGTGATGTGGAAGACCGGCCACTCGCTGATCAAGAAAAAGATGAAGGAAACCGGCGCGCTGCTGGCCGGAGAGATGAGCGGCCACATCTTCTTCAAGGAGCGCTGGTTCGGCTTCGACGACGGCATCTACAGCGCCGCGCGCCTGCTGGAAATCATCAGCCTGGACAAGCGTGACGCCGAGCGCGTGTTCTCCGCGTTCCCGCTGGACGTCTCCACCCCTGAAATCAACATCACCGTCACCGACGAGGGCAAGTTCGCCCTGATCGAGGCGCTGCAAGCCCGCGGCCAGTGGGGTGAAGCCAACCTCACCACCCTCGACGGCGTGCGCGTGGACTACCCCAAAGGCTGGGGCCTGGTACGTGCGTCCAACACCACCCCGGTGCTGGTACTGCGCTTCGAGGCCGACACCGAGGAAGAACTGGAACGCATCAAGGACGTGTTCCGCACCCAGCTGAAAGCGGTCGACCCCGCCCTCAGCCTGCCCTTTTGACCTGTAGCACTATGCCGGAGCCCACCATGACCCAGAGCCGCGATGACGCCGCCCAGGTTGCCCGCGTCCTTGCCGAAGCCCTGCCCTACATCCGCCGTTTCGTCGGCAAGACGCTGGTAATCAAGTACGGCGGCAACGCCATGGAAACAGACGAGCTGAAGAACAGCTTCGCCCGCGACGTGGTGCTGATGAAGGCTGTTGGCATCAACCCGGTGGTGGTTCATGGTGGCGGCCCACAGATTGGCGACCTGCTCAGTCGCCTGTCGATCGAAAGCCACTTCATCGACGGCATGCGCGTGACCGATGCCCAGACGATGGATGTGGTCGAGATGGTCCTCGGCGGCCAGGTCAACAAGGACATCGTCAACCTGATCAACCGTCATGGCGGCAGCGCCATCGGCCTGACCGGCAAGGACGCCGAGCTGATTCGCGCGAAGAAGCTCACCGTCACCCGCCAGACCCCGGAGATGACCAAGCCGGAAATCATCGATATCGGTCATGTGGGGGAAGTCACCGGAGTCAATGTCGAACTGCTGAACATGCTGGTGCAGGGCGACTTCATCCCGGTGATCGCGCCGATCGGCGTGGGCGCCAACGGCGAGTCGTACAACATCAACGCCGACCTGGTAGCGGGCAAGGTAGCCGAGGCACTCAAGGCCGAGAAGCTGATGCTGCTGACCAACATCGCCGGCCTGATGGACAAGCAGGGCCAGGTCCTCACCGGCCTGACCACCGAGCAGGTCAATGAACTGATCGCCGACGGCACCATCTACGGCGGCATGCTGCCGAAGATCCGCTGCGCCCTCGAAGCGGTCCAGGGTGGCGTGACCAGCGCTCACATCATCGATGGACGTGTACCCAACGCCGTGCTGCTGGAGATCTTCACCGACAGCGGCGTCGGCACTCTGATCACCAACCGCAGGCACCGCTGACCGAAACACCCGCCAGGAGCGATCCTCGCGGGTGTTTTTTCGGACAGGTTCGAGGCCCCGTGCCACACCCCGATCCGGCGCCCGAGGAGTTCAGCATGGCCGCAGCCCCCGTTGCCCGCAACGACTTCAGTTTCTTCCACGGCCTGCGCGTGCGCTGGTCGGAAGTCGATCCACAAGGGATCGTCTTCAACGGCAATTACCTCACCTACGCCGACGTCGCGACCACCGAGTACTACCGCCACCTGGGCGTGAACTACCCGGCCGACCTCCTGCGCGGCGGCGGCGACCTGTTCGCGGTGAAGACCACACTGGAATACCTGGCGCCCGCGC
Source organism: Pseudomonas triclosanedens (assembly GCF_026686735.1). Classification (NCBI taxonomy): domain Bacteria; kingdom Pseudomonadati; phylum Pseudomonadota; class Gammaproteobacteria; order Pseudomonadales; family Pseudomonadaceae; genus Pseudomonas; species Pseudomonas triclosanedens. The sequence continues at coordinate 6,002,537 of NZ_CP113432.1, forward strand.
ACTTCGACGACTGGCTGGAAATGGGCGTGCGTGTGAGCCGGCTGGGCCGCAGCAGCCTGACGTTCCAGGTAGCGATCTGGAACGACGAGCAGTTGCTGACGCTCGGTGAGCTGATCTACGCCTATGCAGGCGACGACCGTACCAGCCAGCCATTGCCGGACTGGTTGCGCGGGAAGATCAACGAATTCGAAAGACGCTCACCGGACCAGTGAGCGCACGGCTCACTGCGAGTCGCCGAGCAATTGCAGCAGGCGCGCGCGATCGGAAGCGAAATTGGCCAGCGATTGGTCGCGCAACTGCTGATAGCGGTCGATGTCCTGCAGCAGGTGCTGCTCTTCGCTGCGAAGGTTGGACAGTTGCGCCACCAGGTCGTCGGGCACCGGGCGACCGGCGCGCTCCTGCTCGGCGGCACGGGCCTGGAGATTGGCCTGCTGGGTCTTGAGAGACTGCAGGTTGCCCTTGGCCACGCTGCTCAGGCCATCGAGCTCCGACATCTTGCGATCACGCGCTCGGTCTACATCGTCGACGCTGGTGTACAGGCGCAGCAGCTGTGCATCGGAGTTGGCGCGTGCGGTATCCGCCTTGCGCTGCTCGATCTCGGCGGCGGTCGGCGCTGGCGGCACCACGCGAATGACGCGGCCCTGGTCGTTCAGGACCTCGTACCCCTTGCCAATGAACTGCGGCGGCACCCCCATCCGGTCGATGACGGTCACACCCTTCTCATTGACGTAGCGGTACGTCTCGACTTGATCTTTTCCAGCAGCCAGCGCCTGGCCTGCCAGCAAGGCCCCCATCAGTCCCATCAACACCCTGTAGCGGAACGCACCCTGCTTGGCCATGCCAGACACCTTGTCCAGATTTTAGATACCGTATTGCGCGCGATAAGCCTCGACAGCCGCCAAGTGCTGTTTCAACTGCGCATCACCAGCGAGATATTCCAGCACTTGCTCCAGCGACACAATACTGACCACCGGAATGGAGAAGTCCCGCTCGACTTCCTGGATCGCCGACAGCTCACCCTTGCCGCGTTCCTGGCGGTTCAGTGCGATCAGCACACCCGCCGCCTTGGCGCCCTGGGCGTCGATGATCTGCATCACTTCGCGAATTGCGGTACCGGCAGTGATCACGTCATCGATGATCAGGGCGCGACCGGTCAGCGCCGCGCCAACCAGGGTACCGCCTTCGCCGTGATCCTTGGCTTCCTTGCGGTTGAAGCACCAGGGCAGGTCGCGGCCATGCTGCTCGGCGAGCGCTACCGCTGTAGCGGCCGCCAATGGAATTCCTTTATAGGCTGGGCCGAACAGAACGTCGAAAGCGATACCGCTGTCGACGATGGCGCTGGCGTAAAAACGCCCCAGTTGAGCCAGTGCAACACCGGTATTGAACAGACCGGCATTGAAGAAGTAAGGACTGGTACGCCCGGACTTGAGCGTGAACTCGCCGAAGCGCAGAACGCCGCGCTCGATGGCGAAGCGGATGAAATCGCGTTGATATGCCTGCATGTGAGAGAACCGGCCGGTATGAATTTAGCTAAACCGTTTGAGCTCGGGTATCATACACACACGTGATTTTGGGGGCCATTTATGCGGATCATCAGTGTGAACGTGAATGGTATTCAGGCTGCAGCCGAGCGTGGTTTGCTCAGTTGGCTGCAAGCCCAGAATGCCGACGTGATCTGCTTGCAGGATACCCGCGCCTCCGCTTTCGATCTGGATGACCCGTCCTATCAACTGGACGGCTACTTCCTGTACGCCTGCGATGCCGAAGTGCCCACCCAGGGTGGCGTCGCAATCTATAGTCGTCTGCAACCCAAAGCTGTCATAAGCGGCCTGGGTTTCGAGATGGCCGATCGTTACGGGCGCTACCTGCAAGCCGATTTCGATAAGGTGAGTATCGCCACTCTCCTTCTGCCTACCGGGCAGGAAGGGGATGAGAACCTGAACCACAAGTTCAAGTTCATGGACGACTTCGCCCAGTACCTTAACAAGCAGCGCCGCAAGCGCCGCGAATACATCTATTGCGGTTCGCTGTACGTAGCGCATCAGAAGCTCGACGTGAAGAACTGGCGCGAATGCCAGCAGATGCCTGGCTTCCTGGCGCCAGAACGCGGCTGGATGGATGAAGTGTTCGGCACGATGGGCTACGTGGACGCCCTGCGCGAGGTCAATCGCGAGGGGGACCAATACAGCTGGTGGCCGGACAGCGAACAGGCCGAGATGCTCAATCTGGGCTGGCGCTTCGACTATCAGGTGCTGACTCCGGGTCTGCGCCGCTTCGTGCGCAGCGCCAAGCTGCCGCGTCAGCCGCGCTTCTCCCAGCATGCACCGCTGATTGTGGATTACGACTGGGCGCTGAGCATCTGAGCCCCATCGACCACCCATGAAAAAGCCGGCTCACAGCCGGCTTTTTCATGCTCGCGGAAATTACCTGAGCGGGCGCCAGGTGAACGGGTAGCGGTAGTCCACCCCCTCGCTCGCCTTGACCCCGGCGATGATCGTCAGGATCAGCGCGGCGACCACGACCAGCCCTGCCAGCACGAACCCGACCAGCAGCAACATCAGCAGACAACTGATCGTCAGCGCGATGGTCACGGTGATCTGGAAGTTCAGCGCTTCCTTGCCCTGCTGATCCACGAAGGCATCGGTTTCCCGCTTGAGCTGCCAGATGATCAGCGGCCCGATCAGGTTGCCGATGGGAAGGAAGAAGCCCAGGAAAGCGGCGAGGTGGCAGAACATCGCCCATTGCCGGGCTTCCTGGCTGGGTTGACCCCGCTGAACCGGAACCTCGTCGCTCATCCTGTCGCTCCTTCGGCCATTCGCCGCTCGTAGGGTCAGTCCGCCAGTGCAGCGCGCTGCAGCTCGAACAGTTCGCGCAGACCCTGCTGCGCGAGCTCCAGCATGGCATTGAGCTCGGCCGGCTGGAAGGGCACGCCCTCGGCGGTGCCCTGCACCTCGATGAAGCCGCCGGCGTCGGTCATCACCACGTTCAGGTCGGTTTCGGCGGCGGAGTCTTCCAGGTAGTCCAGATCGAGCACCGGCTCGCCCTGGTACATGCCTACGGAAACCGCGGCGACCATCTGCTTGAGCGGGTTGCCCTTGAGCGCTCCGCGCTTCTTCAGCACGGCCAGCGCGTCGATCAGCGCCACGGTAGCGCCGGTGATGGAAGCGGTACGGGTACCGCCATCGGCCTGGATCACATCGCAATCGATATAGAGAGTGTTCTCGCCCAGCTTGGTCAGGTCGAGCGCGGCGCGCAGGGAGCGGCCGATCAGACGCTGGATCTCCAGAGTGCGGCCACCCTGCTTGCCGCGAGCGGCTTCGCGCTGGTTACGCTCACCGGTGGAACGCGGCAGCATGCCGTACTCGGCGGTCAGCCAGCCCTGGCCCTGGCCCTTGAGGAAACGCGGCACTCCGGTTTCGGCGCTGACGGTGCAGATCACCTTGGTGTCGCCGAACTCGACCAGCACGGAGCCCTCGGCGTGCTTGGTGTAGTGACGGGTGATACGGATCGGGCGCAGTTGGTCGGCGGCGCGGCCACTGGGACGGTTCATCGAGGCATCCTGTAAAGATTGCTGGCGGGGGAATGACCGCCATTATAGAGGCCAGCGGACGGGCACAACCACCGCCAGCGTGCGGCTGCGCGACGCGCTGGGGTACAATTGCCGGTTTCCGACGATCTGTCGGCGGCTTTCAACGAACTTTCAGCCACAGAAACTCAGCGAGGTAACCTCATGGTCCACAGCATGACCGCCTTCGCCCGCGTGGAGCGGGCCGGGACTCATGGAACCCTCAGTTGGGAACTGCGCTCGGTCAACCACCGCTACCTCGAACCGAACCTGCGCCTGCCCGAAGCCTTCCGCGACCTCGAAGGTGGCGTGCGTGAAGCGCTGCGCCAGGGGCTGTCCCGCGGCAAGGTGGAATGCACCCTGCGCTTCGTCGAGGAGAACACCGGCAAGCCGCTGCAGGTGGATCGCGAACGTGCGGCGCAACTGGTCGCCGCGGCCGAAACCGTGGCCAGCCTGATCAAGCAGCCTGCACCGCTCGACCCGCTGGCCGTGCTGGCCTGGCCGGGCGTACTGGTGGCCGACGCTGCCGATCCGCAGGCGCTCAACGCCGACGCCCTGGGCGCATTCACCCAGGCGCTGGAAGAACTGAAAGCCGGCCGCGCACGCGAAGGCGCCGAGCTGGCGAAAATCATCGACGAGCGCCTGGCCTCGATGCTCGATGAGGTCACCAACCTGCGCCAACTGGTGCCGGAAATGCTCGCCAACCAGCGCCAGAAGATTCTCGATCGCTTCGCCGAAATGAAGGCCGACCTCGACCCGCAGCGCCTGGAGCAGGAAATGGTCCTGCTGGCGCAGAAGAGCGATGTCGCCGAGGAGCTCGACCGGCTCACCACCCACGTCACCGAAGTGCGCCGCGTGCTCAAGGCCGGTGGTGCCGCCGGCCGCCGCCTGGACTTCCTGATGCAGGAACTCAACCGTGAGGCCAACACTCTGGGTTCGAAGGCATTCGATCCACGCTCCACCCAGGCCGCTGTCAATCTCAAGGTCCTGATCGAGCAGATGCGCGAACAGGTCCAGAATATCGAGTAACCGGGAGCTTCCCGGCTACCGAACCGTCAACCGCAACTCCAGGAACGCCCCATGTCCGGCACCCTGTACATCGTTTCCGCCCCGTCCGGCGCCGGCAAGACCAGCCTGGTCAAGGCGCTGCTCGACGCCATGCCAGCCGTGCGCGTCTCCGTCTCCCACACCACCCGCAGCATGCGCCCTGGCGAAGTGGACGGTGTGAACTATCACTTCGTCGGCCGCGACACCTTCACCGCCATGCTTGAGCGCAGCGAGTTCCTCGAACATGCCGAAGTGTTCGGCAACCTCTACGGCACTTCGCAGCGCTGGGTGGAGAAAACCCTGCAGGAAGGTTTCGACCTGATCCTCGAAATCGACTGGCAGGGAGCCCAGCAGGTGCGCAAGCTGATGCCCCAGGCACAGTCGATCTTCATCCTGCCGCCCAGTCAGGAGGCCCTGCGCCAACGCCTGACCAACCGCGGCCAGGACAGTGACGAGGTAATCGACCGCCGGATGCAGGAAGCGGTCAGCGAAATGAGCCATTATGTCGAGTACGATCACCTGGTGATCAACGATGACTTCGCCCATGCGCTGGAAGACCTGAAAGCGATTTTCCGGGCGCGCCAGTTGCGCCAGGACGCCCAGCAGAAACGTCATACCGAACTGCTGCAACAACTGCTGGCCTGAATGGGAAGAGCAAAGGCTCTTCCATAAAGATTGGCGATTTTTTAGACTATTCAGTCCGCCCGGTATTCTCCGGGCATCCATTTTCGTAACGAGGAACACCATGGCCCGCGTCACCGTTGAAGACTGCCTGGACAACGTCGATAACCGTTTCGAGCTGGTCATGCTCGCCACCAAGCGCGCTCGCCAGTTGGCCACCGGCGGCAAGGAGCCGAAGGTAGCCTGGGAAAACGACAAGCCCACCGTCGTCGCTCTGCGCGAGATCGCTTCCGGTCTGGTGGATGCTGAAATCGTTCAGCAGGAGGACGTGGTTGAAGAAGAACCGCTGTTCGCTGCTTTTGAAGACGAGGCCAACAACGAGGCCCTGTAAGTCTATGTCGGGCCGACGAAAAGGCGCGCCGCGACTGGCTGCTCGGCGGGAGGAGATCCCATGCCGAGCATAGACGCCTTCGCCGACCGGCTGTCGAGTTATCTGGGCCCGGATCAGGTCAACCTGGTCCGCCGCGCCTATTACTACGCCGAGCAGGCCCATGACGGGCAACGCCGCCGCAGCGGCGAAGCCTATGTCACGCACCCGCTCGCCGTCGCCAACATCCTCGCCGACATGCACATGGACCATCAGAGCCTGATGGCTGCCATGCTGCACGACGTGATCGAGGACACCGGCATCGCCAAGGAAGCGCTCACCGCCCAGTTCGGCGAGACCGTTTCCGAACTGGTGGACGGGGTCAGCAAGCTGACCCAGATGAATTTCGAGTCCAAGGCCGAGGCCCAGGCCGAAAACTTCCAGAAGATGGCGATGGCCATGGCGCGCGATATCCGGGTGATCCTGGTCAAGCTGGCCGACCGCCTGCACAACATGCGCACGCTGGAAGTACTGTCCGGCGAGAAGCGTAGGCGCATCGCCAAGGAAACCCTGGAGATCTACGCCCCCATTGCCAACCGGCTGGGCATGCACAGCATGCGCGTGGAGTTCGAGGATCTCGGCTTCAAGGCCATGCACCCGATGCGCTCCGAGCGCATCCGCCAGGCGGTGAAGAAGGCCCGTGGCAACCGCCGCGAAATCGTCGGAAAGATCCAGGAGTCGCTGGTGAACTGCCTCGCCCGCGAGGGCATGGAAGGCCAGGTCCTGGGCCGCGAGAAGCACCTGTTCAGCATCTACAAGAAGATGCGCGGCAAGCGCAAGGCGTTCAACGAGATCATGGACGTCTACGCCTTCCGCATCATCGTCGACAAGGTCGACACCTGCTACCGCGTGCTCGGCGCCGTGCACAACCTGTACAAGCCGTTCCCCGGTCGCTTCAAGGACTACATCGCCATTCCCAAGGCCAACGGCTACCAGTCGTTGCACACCACCCTGTTCGGCATGCACGGCGTACCCATCGAGATCCAGATCCGCACCCGCGAGATGGAAGAGATGGCGAACCACGGCATCGCCGCGCACTGGCTGTACAAATCCAGCGAAGACGAATCGCCCAAGGGCACCCACGCCCGCGCCCGCCAGTGGGTGAAGGGCATCCTCGAACTGCAGCAGCGCGCCGGTAACTCGCTGGAATTCATCGAGAACGTCAAGATCGACCTGTTCCCGGACGAGGTCTACGTCTTCACACCCAAGGGCCGCATCATGGAGCTGCCCAAGGGCTCCACGGCCGTGGACTTCGCCTACGCGGTACACACCGACGTCGGCAACAGCTGCATCGCCTGCCGCATCAACCGCCGCCTGGCGCCTCTGTCCGAGCCGCTGCAAAGCGGTGCGACGGTGGAGATCGTCACCGCGCCGGGCACCCGGCCGAATCCGGCCTGGCTCAACTTCGTGGTCACCGGCAAGGCACGCACGCACATTCGCCATGCACTGAAGCTGCAACGCCGCTCCGAGTCGATCAACCTCGGCGAGCGCCTGCTGAACAAGACCCTCGCAGGCTTCGACAGCCACCTCGAAAAGATCCCGCAGGAGCGCATCCAGGGCGTACTCGCCGAGTACCGCATGGAGGTCTTCGAAGACCTGCTGGAAGAGATCGGCCTGGGCAACCGTATGGCCTACGTGGTCGCACGCCGCCTGCTGTCCAGCGACGGCGAGCAGGCACCGAGCGCCGAAGGCCCGCTGGCGATCCGCGGTACCGAGGGCCTGGTGCTCAGCTACGCAAAATGCTGCACACCGATCCCGGGCGACCCCATCGTCGGCCACCTGTCCGCCGGCAAGGGCATGGTGGTGCACCTGGAAAACTGCAAGAACATCAGCGAAATCCGCCACAACCCGGAGAAGTGCATCCAGCTCAGTTGGGCCAAGGATGTCACCGGGGAGTTCAACGTCGAACTACGCGTCGAACTGGAGCACCAGCGCGGCCTGATCGCCCTGCTCGCCACCAGTGTCAACGCCGCCGACGGCAATATTGAAAAGATCAGCATGGACGAACGCGATGGCCGCATCAGCGTGGTCCAACTGGTCGTCAGCGTGCATGACCGCGTGCACCTGGCCCGCGTCATCAAGAAGCTGCGCGCGCTCAAGGGCGTGATTCGCATCACCCGCATGCGCAGCTGATCCCACCCTCAAGGAGTCGACATGACCAAGACCGTTATCCATACCGACAAAGCCCCGGCCGCCATCGGCACCTACTCCCAGGCGATCAAGGCTGGCAACACCGTCTATGTCTCCGGTCAGATCCCGCTGGACCCGAAAACCATGGAATTGGTCGAGGGCTTCGAAGAGCAGACCGTCCAGGTCTTCGAGAACCTGAAGGCCGTGATCGAAGCCTCCGGTGGCTACCTGCACGACGTCGCCAAGCTGAACATCTTCCTCACCGACCTGTCGCACTTCGCCAAGGTCAACGAGATCATGGGCAAGTACTTCACCCAACCCTACCCGGCCCGCGCCGCCATCGGTGTTGCCGCCCTGCCGAAAGGCGCGCAGGTCGAGATGGACGCCATCGTCGTCCTGGAATAAGCACCACCTGTGAATACGGGGCCCCTGCGGCCCCGTTGTCTTGTCTGCTGTCTGCAAGGAGCACACATGCGTCGCGCCCTGATTCTGAGCGCCCTGATCGGCCTGCTCACCGGCTGCGCCGGCACCCCATCCGACCCTTCCGGCGTCTGGATCAACCAGGCTGCCATCGATGCCGCCGGCAAAGGCGGCAAACTGCGCGAAGCATTGCTCGCCTATGGTCCGAACCTGGAATGGAAGCTGGACACCAAGGCCAGCCAGGCCACCTTCAGTAACGGTTTCGAACTCGGCGAAGGGCAACTGACCACGGTGGATCCCAAGCATTACCGCGTCGACTTCTACGGCAGCAAACAGGAAAGCCTGGAGCTGGACGGCAAGGAACTGGTGCAGGTGGGAAGCGACAACTGGCCGGAACAACGCTTCCTGCGTCCCAAGAGCCAGCCCTCCGCGCAAAGCCAGGCCGGCAGCACCTTCGAGAGCGCCCTGTACAACGCCTACCTCAAGGGCACCTGGATGATCGAGGAAGGCCAGGGCAAAGGCAGCAAGGTCAAGTTCCAGCCCAACGGCGCCCTCGAAGGCATGCCCGGCGCCGACCGCTACGCGCTATGCCTGGCTGGTGACTGCGCGGCCATGAGCGGCGACAACGACAGCATCTGGCTGCAACAGGGCCAGCAAGGTCGTGAGTACCTGTTCGAGCGCGACGGAGACAAGCTGGAGCTGTTCGAAGCGGTAAACCGCGCCCAGGCCGACGAAATGCCGCAGTACTCGCCGGGCAACCGCGTATGGGTGCTCGAACGCGACTGATCGCGATGGGCAGGCGCCAGCAGCCTGCCCGGCTTCACCGCAACCCTACCCACAACAGCCAGCCGCCCAGCGCCAGCAGCAATCCGCCACACAGCCGATCCAGCGCAGTCACCCGTCGCCGCAGCCAGCCACGCCAGCGCGGACGGTCCAGCAGGCGCACCAGCGCCATGTCCCAGAGCAGCACCACCACGCCCATCCACAGCACGCAAACCCCCAGTGCCCAGCCGGGCAGGTGGAACTGGCCGAGCACGCCAAACAGCCCGGTGTAGAAGATCGGCAGCTTGGGGTTCAGGCTGCTAGCCAGAAAACCCTCGCGCAGCCCCCGCAGGAATCCGCCTGGACGCTGTCCGCCCATCTGCGCAGGAATCTCCAGCTCCCGGCGCGCCAGCAACGCCTGGGCACCGAGCCAGACGAAGTAGGCACCACCCAGAAACTGCACAACGCGCAAGCCGTGGCTTGCCACCTCCGGCAGCAAGCCGAGGACGAAAAGCACCAGCGCCATGCTGGCGAGATTGGCCAGCGTAATTCCCACCGCACAGCCATCGGCGTGCCGACGCCCGCGCAGCAGCGCGGCACGGATCAACAGAAAGAAATCCGGCCCCGGCGACAGCAGGGCGGCGAAATGAGTGCTGGCGACCAGCGCGAAGGCAGCGAACATGGCGATCTCCCGAAATCGGTGGATCGCAGTCTGGAAGTGCCGGCCGCGCGGCGTCTTGGAGAAAACTCAGGTGCGCGTGGCGCGCAGGAAGCGTCCCGGCGTGACGCCGGTGAAGCGGCGGAAGGTGCCGGAGAAATGCGCCTGGTCGTAGAAACCCAGCGCCAGCGCGACATCCAGAGGCTTCTCGCCGGCGATCAGAAGGCGCTTGGCCTCACGGATACGACGCTGCAGCAGATAAGTGTGCGGCGGTACGCCGTAGGCGGTGCGGAAGGCTTCGATCAGGTGGCGTGGATGGCGTTGCAAGAGCGCCGCCAGATCGTCGAGGCTGACCGCGTCGCGGTAATTCGCCTCCAGATACTCGCGCAGGCGGGCGGTGACGCTGCCGTCGCGAGATAACGAGGCATGCGGACGCATGCCTCCGTGGCGGACGAACACCAGCTCCAGCAGCGCCAGCAGCTCGCTGTCCAGGGACAACGCGTCATTGCCCTCGAACTCCAGCGCCACCCGTTGCAGCGCGGCGGCCACTTGTCCGTCGTCGGGCGGGTTGAGTGTCTGGAAGCCGCGCGGCAACTGCTTGCGGCCCAGCAACGGCAGCAGGCGCGACTCTTCGATGTAGAGCATGCGGTAGATCAGCCGCTCGGACTCGGCATTGCCGGTATGGGGCTCCTCCGGGTTCATCAGCGACAACGTGCCGGCCGGGAGCACATGGCGCGCGCCCCGGCACTGATAGCCGCCGGCGCCATGCAGAATGGCACCGATGGCGAAGGCATCGTGGCTATGCCGTCCGAATGGCTGGCCGGAGAAGTCCGCATGGAACAACTCCACTCCCGGCAACCAGGGGCGCGCCAGCAACCGGTTGGCGTCCATCTCAGTCGTCCTTGCCGGCAAGGATCGCCGCGTAGCCTTCGCGGAAACTCGGATAGCGCGGCACCCAGCCCAGCGCTCGGGCGCGGGCATTGCTGCAACGCTTGCTGCCGGCTCGTCGCACGCTTTGCTCATCGGACCAGTGGTTCACCCCCAGGCGCTCGCGCAACCAGGCGACCACCTCATGCAGTGCGGCCGGATCGTCGTCGACGCCGATGTAGCAATCCTCCAGCGCGCCCCCATCGCGATCGGCCTCCAGCAGTGCCGCCAACAGGCCGGCGGCGTCCTCGGCATGAATGCGGTTGGCATACAGCGGCGGCTCGCTGGCGACTCGGTAGCCATCGCGTACCTGCTTGAGCAGCCACTCGCGGCCTGGGCCATAGATACCGGTCAGACGCACGACGCTGGCGGGAATGCCGCTGCGCAACGCCACCTGTTCGGCTTCGAGCATCACGCTGCCAGAATAGCTCTGGGCTTCGGCGGGCGAGTTTTCGTCGACCCATTCGCCGTCGCGCTGGGCGTACACGCCGCTACTGGAGACGAACAGCAGGCGCTTGGGCGACTGACCGCGCTGCCTGAGCCAATCGAGGGCGTTGCGCAGGCCCTCGACATACGCCGCGCGGTAGCCCGCCTCATCGTGCTGGGTCGCCGCTGCGCAGTACACCAGGTAGTCCAGCTTGCCCACCGGCCAGGTATCGGGGCATTCGAGCTGGCCCAGGTCCCCAGCCACCGGCAGCACCTCCAGCGGCAACGCGGCGATGTTGCGCCGCAGGCCGTGGACGCGCCAATCGCGCGCGACCAACTGCCGCCCCAGACGGCTACCGACATCGCCGCAACCGACGATCATCAGGCTCGGGAAGGTGCTCGTGCTCATGCTTGGCTCCACGAATCAAAGGCTGGCAGTTTAGCGCGGTTGGTTCGCAGCGGTGCAGCCGCTATGCTTGGGCCAACTCAACGGATTAGTCGCCATGACCCTTACCGAACTGCGCTACATCGTCACGCTCGCCCAGGAGCAACATTTCGGCCGCGCCGCGGAGCGCTGCCACGTCAGCCAGCCGACGCTTTCGGTCGGCGTGAAGAAACTGGAAGACGAGCTCGGCGTGCTGATCTTCGAACGCAGCAAGAGCGCCGTACGCCTGACGCCCGTGGGCGAGGGCATCGTCGCCCAGGCGCAGAAGGTGCTGGAGCAGGCGCAAGGCATCCGCGAGCTGGCCCAGGCCGGCAAGAACCAGTTGACCTCGCCGCTGAAGGTCGGCGCCATCTACACCATCGGCCCATACCTGTTCCCGCACCTGATCCCGCAGTTGCACCGGGTCGCCCCACAGATGCCGCTGTACATCGAGGAAAACTTCACCCACATCCTGCGCGACAAGCTGCGCACCGGCGAGCTGGACGCGATCATCATCGCCCTGCCCTTCCAGGAAGCCGACGTGCTGACCCTCCCGCTGTTCGACGAGCCGTTCTACGTCCTGATGCCCGCCGATCACCCGTGGACGGCGAAGAAATCCATCGACGCGGAGTTGCTCAACGACAAGAGCCTGCTGTTGCTCGGCGAGGGACACTGCTTCCGCGACCAGGTGCTGGAAGCCTGCCCAACCACCCGCAAGGGCGACGAGAACAAGCACACCACGGTGGAATCCAGCTCGCTGGAAACCATCCGCCACATGGTCGCCTCCGGCCTGGGCGTGTCGGTGCTGCCGTTCTCCGCTGTCGATAGCCACCACTACGCGCCGGGAGTCATCGAAGTCCGCCCGTTCACCGCACCGGCTCCACTGCGTACCGTCGCCATCGCCTGGCGCGCCAGCTTTCCTCGCCCGCGCGCCATCGAAGTGCTGGCCGACTCGATCCGCCTCTGCTCGGTCGCCAAACCGACCGTCAAGGGTGAAGCCGAGCCGGCATGACCGAGCTGTCGAACATTCCCGTCACCGCACTCAAGGGCGTGGGTGCGGCACTGGAAGAAAAGCTGGCGAAGGTCGGGCTGGAAAATCTCCAGGACATCCTCTTCCACCTGCCGCTGCGCTATCAGGACCGTACCCGCGTCACGCCCATAGGTGCGCTGCGTCCGGGGCAGGATGCGGTGGTCGAAGGCGTGGTCTCCGGCGCCGACGTGGTGATGGGCAAGCGCCGCAGCCTGCTGGTGCGCCTGCAGGACGGCAGCGGCACCCTGAGCCTGCGCTTCTACCATTTCAGCCAGGCGCAGAGGGACGGTCTCAAGCGCGGCACACACCTGCGCTGCTACGGCGAAGCCCGCCCGGGCGCCTCGGGCCTGGAGATCTACCACCCCGAGTACCGCGCACTCACCGATGCCGTGGCGGCGCCGGTTGAGCTGACGCTCACGCCGATCTACCCGACCACCGAGGGCCTTACCCAGCAGCGCCTGCGCCAGCTCAGCGAGCAGGCCCTCGCGCGCCTCGGCCCATCCAGCCTGCCGGACTGGCTGCCAGCCGAGCTGGCCCGTGACTACCGGCTCGGCCCGCTGGACGAAGCCATCCGCTACCTGCACCGGCCACCACCGGATGCCAACCTGGAAGAGCTCGCCGAGGGGCGCCACTGGGCTCAGCATCGTCTCGCCTTCGAGGAACTGCTGACCCACCAGCTTTCGCTGCAACGCCTGCGCGAAAGCGTGCGCTCCCAGGCCGCGCCCAAGCTGCCACCGGCCAAGCGTCTGCCGCCGCTGTACCTGAAGAACCTCGGTTTCAAACCTACCGGTGCGCAACAGCGGGTCGGCGCGGAAATCGCCTATGATCTCGCCCAACCCGAACCGATGCTGCGCCTGGTACAGGGTGATGTGGGCGCCGGCAAGACAGTGGTTGCCGCGCTCGCCGCACTGCAGGCGCTGGAGGCCGGATATCAGGTAGCGCTGATGGCGCCCACCGAAATCCTCGCCGAGCAGCACTTCCTCAACTTCAGCAAATGGCTGCAGCCGCTGGGCATCGAGGTCGCGTGGCTCGCCGGCAAGCTCAAGGGCAAGGCCCGCAGTGCCGCGCTGGAACAGATCGCCGCCGGCGTGCCGATGGTGGTGGGTACCCACGCACTGTTCCAGGACGAAGTGAAGTTCAAGCGCCTCGCCCTGGTGATCATCGACGAGCAGCATCGCTTCGGCGTGCAGCAGCGCCTCGCGCTGCGCCAGAAGGGCGTGGACGGGCGGCTTTGCCCACACCAGTTGATCATGACCGCCACGCCCATCCCGCGCACGCTGGCGATGAGCGCCTATGCCGACCTGGACACCTCGATTCTTGATGAGCTGCCGCCCGGCCGTACTCCGGTGAACACCGTGCTGGTGGCCGACAGCCGCCGCATCGAAGTGATCGAGCGGGTGCGCGCCGCCTGTGCCGAAGGCCGCCAGGCCTATTGGGTATGCACGCTGATCGAGGAATCCGAAGAACTCACCTGCCAGGCGGCGGAAACCACCTACGAGGAACTGTCCTCGGCGCTGGGCGAGTTGCGCGTCGGGCTGATCCACGGACGCATGAAGCCGGCGGACAAGGCCGTGGTCATGGAAGCCTTCAAGGAAGGCCTGCTGCAATTGCTGGTGGCGACCACGGTGATCGAGGTCGGCGTGGACGTACCCAATGCCAGCCTGATGATCATCGAGAACCCCGAGCGCCTGGGCCTGGCCCAACTGCACCAGTTGCGCGGGCGTGTCGGCCGGGGCAGCGCGGCGAGCCACTGCGTGCTGCTCTACCACCCGCCGCTTTCGCAGATCGGCCGCGAGCGCCTGGGGATCATGCGCGAGACCAGCGACGGCTTCGTCATCGCCGAGAAAGACCTGGAACTGCGAGGCCCCGGTGAAATGCTCGGCACTCGCCAGACCGGCCTGCTGCAATTCAAGGTCGCCGATCTGATGCGCGACGCCGATCTCCTGCCAGCGGTACGCGACGCGGCGCAGGCACTGCTGGCGCATTGGCCGCAATCCGTCAGCCCATTGCTGGCGCGCTGGCTGCGCCACGGGCAGCAATACGGGCAAGTGTGACGAAGTTCACTCTCATCGGTCAGCTGACTGCCCGGTCACGCTGACCGGCTGGTTATACTCCGACCCAGCCGTTGATAACCGGATCACATTCATGAGCGACGCCGCACGCGCCCCTTCCGATACATCGCAGGCCCCCGCGGTCATTCTCCAGCTACTCGACAAGCTGGGGATCGCCTACCACGAGGTTCGCGAAACCCTGACCCTGCCTGCCAACCGTCGTGTCCAGGCCAGCCTGCTGGAGGACGCCGTCGGTACCTTGCTGGTGCTGTTCCCGCAGAGCCAGTTGCTCGACCTCAACCGCCTCGCCGAGCTGACCGGACGCAAGCTGGTGGCAGTCAAGCCCGAACGCCTGGAGCGCATGCTCGGCAAGCATCAGCTCGGCCGCCTGCCAGCGCTGCCGCCGCTGACCAGTTCACCATGCCTGTATGACGACCGGCTGCTGCAGGAGCCGCAGTTGCTGATCGAATCCGGCACCGCGGGTATCCTTCTCGAAATCGCCACTCCGGCATTCCGCGGCCTGCTGGAAAAGGCCAGCGCCGCCCGTTTCGGCGTTCCGCTGGAAGCCATCCGCCCCAACCTCGACCGCCCGGATGACGACCGGGCCGAGATCACCCAGGCCGTGCAGGCGTTTACTGCCCGCCGTATCCAGCAGCGCCTGGAAGAGACCATCGAGATTCCGCCACTGCCGGAAACCGCGCAGAAGATCATCAAGCTGCGTGTCGACCCCAACGCCACCGTGGACGACATCACCGGTGTGGTGGAGACCGACCCGGCGCTGGCCGCGCAGGTGGTCAGTTGGGCGGCCTCGCCCTACTACGCCGCGCCCGGCAAGATCCGCTCAGTGGAAGACGCCATCGTCCGCGTGCTGGGCTTCGACCTGGTGATCAACCTCGCCCTGGGCCTGGCCCTGGGCAAGACCCTGAGCCTGCCCAAGGACCAGCCCCAGCACGCCACGCCCTACTGGCACCAGGCAATCTACACCGCCGCGGTGATCGAGGGCCTGACCCGCGCCGTGCCGCGCGCCGAGCGACCGGAAGCCGGCCTGACCTATCTCGGCGGCCTGCTGCACAGCATCGGCTACCTGGTTCTGGCGCACATCTTCCCGCCGCATTTCTCGCTGATCTGCCGACACCTGGAGGTCAATCCCCACGTCGAACACAATCTCATCGAGAAGCACCTTCTGGGCATCACCCGCGAGCAGATCGGTGCCTGGCTGATGCGCACCTGGGACATGCCGGAGGAGATCTACACCGCCCTGCGCTTCCAGCACGACCCGGCCTATGCCGGTGACTGCGCTCCCTACGCCAACCTGGTATGCCTGGCCACCCGCCTGCTGCGCAACCACGGCATCGGCAGCGGGCCCGAGACGAGCATCCCGCAGGACCTGCTGGACCGCCTGGACATCCCCCGCGAACGCGCCGAAGACGCCGTACGCAAGGTACTGGACGCCGAAGCGGCGCTGCGCGAACTGGCCAGCCAGTTCAACAGCTCGCACTGAACCTGCCGCGCACTGAAACGAAAAAGGCCCCCGACGGGGCCTTTTTCATGGAGAGCTGCCGGATCAGGCGGCTTTCTTTTCATTGGCCTGGGCGGCCTTCTTCTTCGGCTTAAGGTACTTGACCAGACCCTGGAACCAGATCACCAGCGCAGGATTGCCCTGGATCTGGATGTCCTTGTTCTGGATGCCCTGCATGAACGCAAGTTGCGGATTCTTCGAGGTCATGGTGGCGAAACCGTAGGTGCCGTCCCTGAACCCGAGGGCGAACGCCGGCCCCGGGTGAATGCCACGGCGTGCGCTGACACGCAGGTCCTTGACGATGTAGTGACGGGCGACCTTGCCGTCCAGGGTATGCAGTTGGAACACCAGGTCCTTGCCTTCCAGTTGCTTCTGGAATGCCGGATTTTCACGGCTGGCCTTGGCCATCATGCGGCCGAGAAGCCACAGCAGAAGACGGAATTTCATGCACAAACCTCGACGTTCGAGACAAAAGTATGCGCATTGTAGCCACATTCAAAACGGACTACATCCGGTCTTTTGGAGGGAAAATGTAACTGGAGAGGCGACCCGGAGCCGCTCTGGCTCCGGGTTCGAAGCGATCAGTTGACCGCGTCTTTCAATGCCTTGCCCGGTTTGAAGGCAACCGTATTGCTGGCTTTGATCTTTACCGGCTGGCCGGTTTGCGGGTTCTTGCCGGTACGGGCGCCGCGATGGCGCTGGATGAAGGTGCCGAAACCGACAAGGGTAACGCTGTCCTTGCGGTTGAGCGCGCCGGTAATCTCATCCAGCAGCGCGTTCAGCACCTTGTTGGCTTGTTCTTTGGTGAGGTCGGCCTTCTCGGCGATCGCGGCGGCGAGTTCTGGTTTACGCATAGATGCCTCTTTGACGGTTTGTTGTTGTTGTGTCCGTGCTGTCTTCCCAACAGCGCCCAAGGCACCGCAGCCCGGCCGTACAGGCTCTAGACTGCGGCAGACGGGGGGAGGATGGCACGCCGCAAGCGGCTGCGCCAGTATCGTCTGACAATTTGCGAACACTTTCCCATGACAAATCCGCCATTGCCGAGGACTCTCATGCCAGAAGCGCCGGCAACTCCTTGTTCAGCGAGAGTTTTTCGCTCACTGCAGCTCCAGTAAGGGCGTACCCGAGCAATCGACCGGCGGTATCCCGGCATAGAACCTTGAGGTCCGCCCCAGAGCCTTCCACCAGCCATTCGCCCTCGCTACCACGCGGCGGAGGGGAAACCACCAGTGGGCACGCCGGGGTCTTCACCGTTACCGGCATGGCACCGTAGCTCACAGCGGTCGGCTTGCCTGCCAGGGTCTGCGCCAGCGCACGGGCGCAGGACATCAGCGGCATCACGTAAAGCAGGTTCAAGCCATCCACTTCGGCGCAATCGCCCAGGGCATAGATATTGGCATGGGAGGTGCGCAGCTCGCGGTTCACCATCACGCCGCGGTTGACGTCCAGGCCGGCAGCGGCGGCCAGATCGACGCGCGGGCGCAGACCGACGGCGGAAACGACCAGGTCGCAGGCGATCACCTGGCCATCGGAGAGGTGCGCTTCCAGCGCGTCGCCCGCACGCACCAGGCGGTTCAGCACCGGGCCGAGGTGGAAGCGTACGCCGAGGCCTTCCAGCCCCTGCTGTACCGCCTGGGCGGCGGCCGGGTGGAGCAGGCCGGGCATGACCTGCTCACAGGGTGCCACTACATCGACCTCGAATCCGCCGCTGGAGAGATCATTGGCGAATTCGCAGCCGATCAGACCGGCACCCAGCAACAGCACGCGGCGCTTGCCTGCCGCCGCCGCGCGAAAGCGTGCGTAGTCTTCCAGGTCGTTGATCGGGAAGATCAGTTCCTGTGCATCGCCTTCTACCGGCACGCGAATGGTGTCAGCGCCCCAGGCCAGCACCAGGTCCCGGTAGCGGACTTCTTCTTCGCCGATCCACAGGCGCCGGTGCCCCGGATCGATGCCAGTAACGCGGGTGTGCGTGAAGATGCGAGCCTTGAGCTGGTCGGCCATCGCCCCCGGCTCGGCCATCGCCAGGCCGTCGGCGTCCTTGTCCTTGGAAAACCCGGTGGACAGCATCGGCTTGGAGTAGGAGCGGCCGTCATCGGCGGTGATCAGCAGCAGCGGCGTATCGCTGTCCAGCTTGCGCCACTCGCGCGCCAGGTTGTAGCCGGCCAGGCCTGTACCGATGATCACCAGCGGTGCGTTGTCGCTCATTGCTCTCTCCACCTCTAAGTACACCACTTCATAAACACGTCACGGCGGCCTATTGGCCGCCGCATGTCAGTTCTGAGACCAAGACTCCGACCAGGACCTGGCGAGTTCGCTTCCAACGCGGCCATGCCGACGCGCAGCGAGGTCCTGGAGGATCCTCAGGAGATTTCAATCATCTCGAAGTCTATCTTGCCCACGCCGCAGTCCGGGCACACCCAGTCCGGCGGGATGTCCTCCCAGCGCGTACCCGGCGCGATGCCTTCGTCCGGCAGCCCCAGCGCCTCGTCGTAGATGAAACCACAGACCACGCATTGCCATTTGCGCATCGGCCAACCCTCCTGCGGACGTTTCGGTAAAACTAACGGATTGATTGCCAGCGGCCAACGGCGCACGCGCCGCCGGGATACGGCAGATCGGTCAACCCTGCCAGTCTATGCCGCAGACCTGCGCTGTGCCGGTCCTGAAACGCCAACGGCGGCCCGAAGGCCGCCGTCGCGGGTCGAACCGGCTGCGATCAACCGATTTCGATCATCTCGAAGTCCAGTTTGCCGACGCCGCAATCCGGGCACAGCCAGTCTTCCGGCACGTCTTCCCAGCGCGTGCCGGCGGCAATGCCCTCTTCCGGCCAACCCTTGGTTTCGTCATAGATCAGGCCACATACCACACACTGCCACTTCTTCATCGGCTACTACCTCTGTTCTTGTACCTTGGGACGTCGCTGCGCCCAGTGTCGGGCTTTGTACTGGCGATGAGCCCAACGCGCAAGTACCGAACGACCGGCCATACCTTTGGTGGGGTTTCGCGTAACGCTCTCTTGCAGCGAACGCAATCGGACGCGCAAAGCCGCCATGTTAAGCTGCCGCGTCCCTGGCAACCCGCAATCATTCCCGTGCCCGACGCAGCCCTGACTCATCCGCCCCGCTGGCTCACCTCAGCCCAACTGCTTCCGTCGCCGTCCGCCCAGGTGCGCGACTGGCTGTTCGACGAAGGCTCGCTGACACGTCGCCTGACCGCGCTGTCCGATGGCGCCTTTGCGGTACAGCCACTGGCCGAAGGCTGGCATCGGATGCGTCCGGATGAGTGCGCGGCGCTGGGTGTCGCCGACGGTAGCCTCGGCTGGGTTCGTGAGGTGTACCTGAAGGGTCACGGTACGCCCTGGGTGTTCGCCCGCAGCGTCGCCGCGCGCAATGCGCTGGAAGGCTCCGGTTTCGACCTGCGCCTGCTCGGCAGCCGCTCCCTGGGCGAATTGCTGTTCAGCGACCGCGCCTTCCACCGCGGCCCCATCGAGGTGTGCCGCTATCCAGCCGCCTGCATGCCTGCCGAAGTACGCGCCGAACGCCCCTGGGGCCGCCGTTCGCTGTTCAGCCGCGACGGCCTTGGCGTGCTGGTCGCCGAAGTATTCCTGCCCTCGCTGTGGCACCGCCTGGAAGAACAGTCCGTATAATCCCGGGACCGTTGCCGGAGACCGCCATGTTCGTCGCCCTGATCAAACCCCTCGCCCGCCTGCATCCCCGCGCCTGGGACTTCATCCAACTGACGCGCATGGACAAGCCGATCGGTATCTACCTGCTGCTGTGGCCGACACTGTGGGCGCTGTGGATGGCCAGCGGCGGCGTGCCGAGCGCGAAGAACCTGGCGATATTCGTCGTCGGAACCGTGCTGATGCGTGCCGCCGGCTGCGTGATCAACGACTTCGCAGACCGCAAGCTGGACGGCCATGTCGAGCGCACCAAGGCCCGCCCGCTGGCCACCGGCAAGGTCACTGTGCGCGAGGCGTGGATCACCTTCTTCGTGCTGCTGGGCCTGAGCTTCCTGCTGGTGCTGTGCACCAATGAGCAGACCATCTGGCTATCCTTCGGGGGCGCGGCGGTAGCGGCGCTCTATCCCTTCATGAAGCGCTACACCTACTACCCGCAGGTGGTGCTGGGCGCGGCGTTTTCCTGGGGTATCCCGATGGCCTTCACCGCAGCCAGCGGCACCTTGCCGGCCGCGGCCTGGCTGCTGTTCTTCGCCAACGTGCTGTGGACGGTGGCCTACGACACCTACTACGCGATGACCGACCGCGAGGACGACCTGAAAATGGGCATGAAGTCCACCGCGATCCTCTTCGGCGACGCTGACCGGGTGATCAACCTGACGCTGCAGGGCCTGATGCTCCTGCTGCTGATCCTCGCCGGCAACAAGCTGGCCATGCACCTGTACTACTACCTCGGCCTGGCTGTGGCGGCAGGTTGCTTCGCCTGGCAGTTCCACTCCACCCGCGACCGCGAGCCGATGAAATGCTTCAAGGCATTCCTGCACAATCATTGGGCGGGGCTGGCGATTTTCCTCGGCACGGCGGTGGACTTCGCGCTGCGCTGAATGCCGGACAGCCAGCGACCGGCATTCGCTGCTCTCGCAGGCACTGTGGTTGAGGGGGTGGAGTCCGCTCTCACGCCATGCCTGAACAGTCCGCCTCCCAGATCACATCACGGCCTGGCCATGTGCCAGACCCCCATCTTGCCGTCACCGGCCATGTCGCCGGCCTTCTTGTCCTGCACGAAGGTGTACAACGGCTTGCCCATGTAGGCCCACTGTACGCTGCCGTCGTCGCGCTTGATCAAGGTCCAGTCGCCCTTGGCCTTGGCGTCGACGGAGGCCATCAGCGGCGGCCAGTTCTGCGCGCAACTGCCATTGCACATCGACTTGCCGCCGCTGTCCTTGTCGAAGGTGTAGAGCGTCATACCCTTGGCATCGACCAGCATGCCGTCCTTCGCCATGCCGGGTTCGGCGGCCAGCACCGGTAGTGCCGCAAACATCAGGCCCATAGTCAGGGCCGGGAGTAGCATTTTCATCGCAGGTCTCCTCGGAAAGCAGTCCTCTGGTGAGGTGCAAGAGCGCGAGTACCGGCGACATCCGGCGGGCGGACAGGCCCGGCACAGAGCGCACTCACAACCGTCTTCGCAGCATTCCAAGCCTCGCCGCAGGCCGGTCCGGTTGCCGCCTGCCGCGCGCCCTGGAACGACGCGGCTACCCGTTCAGCATAGACGAGCGCTCTGCGGCAAGGCTCGGCTAACATCCCGGTGTCACATTCATGAAATATTTCCGTTATCTAATGCGGCGCAATACAGAATTCCTGAGGCATCAGCATGGTTGGCAAGACAATCCTCATCGTCGATGACGAAGCTCCGATCCGGGAAATGATCGCTGTGGCCCTGGAGATGGCCGGCTACGAATGTCTCGAGGCCGACAGCGCCCAGCAGGCTCACGCGGTGATCGTCGACCGCAAGCCGGACCTGATCCTGCTCGACTGGATGTTGCCGGGCACCTCCGGCAT
The DNA here is from genome assembly GCF_026686735.1 of Pseudomonas triclosanedens. Classification (NCBI taxonomy): domain Bacteria; kingdom Pseudomonadati; phylum Pseudomonadota; class Gammaproteobacteria; order Pseudomonadales; family Pseudomonadaceae; genus Pseudomonas; species Pseudomonas triclosanedens. The sequence continues at coordinate 6,024,062 of NZ_CP113432.1, forward strand.
CGAACTGGCCCGCCGCCTGAAGCGCGACGAACTGACTTCCTCGATCCCGATCATCATGCTCACCGCCAAGGGCGAAGAGGACAACAAGATCCAGGGCCTGGAAGTCGGCGCCGACGACTACATCACCAAGCCGTTCTCCCCACGCGAACTGGTCGCCCGCCTCAAGGCCGTCCTGCGACGCACCGGTGCCGGCGACAGCGAAACGCCGATCGAGGTCGGCGGCCTGATGCTCGACCCGATCAGCCACCGCGTGACCATCGACGGCAAACCGGCCGAAATGGGCCCGACCGAATACCGCCTGCTGCAGTTCTTCATGACACACCAGGAGCGTGCCTACACTCGTGGCCAGTTGCTGGACCAGGTCTGGGGCGGCAACGTGTACGTGGAGGAACGCACCGTCGACGTGCACATCCGCCGCCTGCGCAAGGCCCTGGGCGAGGTATACGAAAATCTCGTTCAGACCGTGCGCGGCACCGGTTATCGTTTCTCGACCAAGAGCTGATCGAGTCCAGAGGGTCTGATGACGCTTTGCCACGGCCGCGACCTCGCCCCACCTCTAGCCTGGTGTGTTTTGACACGGCAACGCGGCTCGCGGCGAAACGCCCTCGGCCCCTCGACATCGGGTACAAGGAACGGAATTTCGTGACCCAGAACTGGCGTGGCGTGCTGATTCGCCATCTGATGTTGGTGCTGGCCGCTGGCCTGTTGCTCGGCCTGATTTCCGGCCAATGGGGCTGGGCCATCGCAGCGGCCCTGGCCGGTTACCTCGGCTGGTCGACCTGGCAGTTGCTGCGTCTGTACCAATGGCTGAAAACGCACCAGAGCGATGAAGCGCCGCCCGACGGCTACGGCCTATGGGGCGAGGTTTTCGACAGCATCTACCATCTGCAACGGCGCAACCAGAAGGCCCGCGGCCGCCTGCAGGCGGTGATCGACCGGATGCAGGAGTCCACCGCGGCCCTGCGCGACGGCATGATCCTGCTCGACCGCGACGGCAACCTGGAATGGTGGAACCAGTCCGCGGAGCGTCTGCTCGGCCTCAAGAGCCCGCAGGACGGCGGCCAGCCGGTGAGCAACCTCGTCCGCCACCCGCGCTTCAAGGAGTACTTCGCCCAGGAGGACTATCGCGAGCCGCTGGAGCTCACCTCGCCGATCAATGACAACCTGCGTCTGCAGTTCCACATCACCATCTACGGCGCCGGCGAACACCTGATGCTGGTCCGCGATGTAACCCGCGTCCACCAGCTCGAACAGATGCGCAAGGACTTCGTCGCCAACGTCTCCCACGAACTGCGTACCCCGCTCACGGTGATCGCCGGTTACCTGGAGACGCTGCTGGATAACGTCGAAGACGTCAATCCACGCTGGACTCGCGCGCTGCAACAGATGCAGCAGCAGGCCGGGCGCATGCAGAGCCTGCTCAACGATCTGCTCCTGCTGGCCAAGCTGGAGGCCACGGACTATCCGGCCGACAACAAGCCGGTCGCCATCGACCTGATGCTGCTGTCGATCCGTAACGATGCCCAGGCGCTCTCCGGCGGCCGCAATCACCGCATCAGTCTGGAAGCCGATGCCAGGGTGAAACTCAAGGGCAGCGAGGCCGAGCTGCGCAGCGCGTTCTCCAACCTGGTGTTCAACGCTGTGAAGTACACCCCCGACGAAGGCGAGATCCGCATTCGCTGGTGGGGTGACGAACAGGGTGCGCACCTGGCGGTGCAGGACAGCGGCATCGGCATCGATCCCAAGCACCTGCCGCGCCTGACCGAGCGCTTCTACCGCGTCGACTCCAGCCGCAACGCCAGTACCGGCGGCACCGGCCTGGGCCTGGCGATCGTCAAGCACGTACTGCTGCGCCATCGCGGCAGCCTCGATATCAGCAGCGTTCCGGGCAAGGGCAGCAGCTTCACCTGCCACTTCCCCACCCAACAGGTCGAGCAGCGCACCTGAGCGGGACCCAACCTGCCGACATTGGTATCAGCGGGCTTGCCAGTGACGTCCGTGAACCGCATCCTTGTCCGTCCATTCCCTATTCAACAGAACCATGGATCCTTCTCCCAGTAGCACCGCGTTAACCTATTTCGCCGACTTTGGCCTGATTCTCTTTGCTCTTTTCCTCGTGCTGCTCAACGGCTTTTTCGTGGCCGCCGAGTTCGCGATGGTCAAGCTGCGCTCGACCCGCGTGGAAACCATCGCCAAGCAGCATGGCTGGCGCGGCACCATCCTGCGCCGCGTGCACAATCAGCTCGACGCCTACCTCTCCGCCTGCCAGCTCGGTATCACCCTGGCCTCCCTCGGCTTGGGCTGGGTCGGCGAGCCGGCCTTCGCCGAGCTGCTGGAGCCCCTGTTGGCCGCAATTGGCGTGCACTCCGAGGAAGTCATCCGCGGCGTGTCGTTCTTCACCGCGTTCTTCATCATTTCCTACCTGCACATCGTGGTCGGCGAGCTGGCGCCCAAGTCCTGGGCGATCCGCAAGCCCGAACTGCTGTCGCTGTGGACCGCAGTGCCGTTGTACCTTTTCTACTGGGCGATGTACCCGGCGATCTGGCTGCTCAACGCCAGCGCCAACGCCATCCTCAAGGTCGCTGGCCAGGGTGAGCCCGGGCCGCACCATGAGCATCACTACAGTCGCGACGAGCTGAAGCTGATCCTGCACTCCAGCCGCGCCCACGACCCCAGCGACCAGGGCATGCGTGTGCTGGCGTCGGCGGTGGAGCTGGGCGAGCTGGAAGTCGTGGACTGGGCCAATTCCCGCGAGGATCTGGTCTACCTCGAACGCACCGCACCGCTGGACGATATTCTCGCTACCATTCGCCGCCACAAGTACAGCCGCTACCCGGTGTACGACAGCGACAAGGGTGAGTTCATCGGCCTGCTGCATATCAAGGACCTGTTGCTGGCCCTCGCCACGCTGGACAGCCTGCCGGAGTCCTTCGATCTCGACGAGCTGACCCACCCGCTGGAGATGGTCACCAAGCACATGCCGCTGGCGCGCCTGCTGGAGCAGTTCCGCCAGGGCGGTTCGCATTTCGCCCTGGTGGAGGAAGCCGACCACAAGGTGATCGGCTACCTGACGATGGAAGACGTGCTGGAAGTGCTGGTCGGCGATATCCAGGATGAGCACCGCAAGGCCGAGCGCGGCATCCTCGCCTATCAGCCGGGCAAGCTGCTGGTGCGTGGCGACACGCCGCTGTTCAAGCTGGAACGACTGCTGAGCGTCGACCTCGACCATGTCGAAGCGGACACCCTAGCCGGCCTGGTCTACGACTCGCTCAAGCGCGTGCCGGAAGAAGAGGAAGTGGTCGAAGCCGAAGGCCTGCGGATCATCGTGAAGAAGATGAAGGGGCCGAAGATCGTCCTCGCCAAGGTCGTGAAGCTGGACTGACAGCCCGGCCAATGAAAAAGGCAGCCCGAAGGCTGCCTTTTTTGTGCTCGTTTGCCGGAGCGGACGAATTTATCCACAGGGCAATTAGCACGCCTGAGCGTCAGTTGCCCTTCACCACCGCGAAGTTGGGCAGTGTGTCCACTGGCTGGGAAAAGTCATAAGGAATCGACTCCAACGCCAGGCCGACGTTGCGCTGTACCACGAAGTGCAGGTGCGGGCCGCTGCTGTTGCCGGTGTTGCCCGAGCGGGCCAGGGAGGTACCGGTAGCGACGCGTTGACCTTCATGGACGAGCACCGAACCGCGCATCAGGTGCAGGTAGACACCCATCGTGCCGTCATCGTGCAGGATGCGCACGAAGTTGCCGGACGGATTCTTGCCGCGCCCGCTCTGGCTGTTCTCGATTTTCACCACGGTACCGCCTCGCGCGGCGATGATCGGCGTACCTTCGGGCATGGCGATGTCCATCGCATAACGGCCCTTGGGCGTGAAGTGGCTGTAGCGGCCATTGGCGCCCTGGGTCAGGCGGAACGGCCCACCAACCCACGGCAAGGCGTACCGGTAGGCCAACGGCTGAGGGCGCGGGTCGCCCAGGGCGTAGCGCAGTTTGGGCTTGTATTGCATTGCCTTGCCCGGATCGCGGGGAGTGAGAGTCGCCAGGCGGATGGCGCTGCGCGGTGGCAGCACCCAACGGATCGGCTGCTCCGGCGCGCCGATGGCGTTCTGCGCGCCAGTGATGCTCAGCTCCACCTCCACCGGGGCATACAGGTCGTTGCGCACCTGCAGCGTTTCGCCGCCGGCGTGCTTCTTGGTCTCCAGCTTCACCTGCTGTTCCAGGTGCTCGACCATGCGATCGCGGAAGACGAACACCGCCGCACCCGCCACGGCCTTGTCCGTGTAGGTGACCACGCCATTGGCGTCGGTGTATTTGTAGATGGTTACGGCCGAAGCCGTCCCCGATGCGGCCAAAAGACCGCACAGGAAGATACTGCGCCCTAGCATGTCGACTCTGGTTATAGGTATGGCGACGCAGGCAAGACTAGCAGTGCAGCCCATGCGTCGCGACCTGCCGCCGGTCGGGGTGTGAAGCAGTACTACCCGTCGGTCGGCCAATTTGTAACCGGATCAGGCACCGGGGACGTAATGCTTCTGAGTGCTGCCACGAGCGATCAGGCGCGAAAGGTAGTCGAGCTTCTGCGGATCGCGGTCGACGAAGCGGAAGGTCAGTTGCAGCCACTCGCTATCGGGCCTGGGCTCCAGCGCCGCCACGGCGTGCAGGTAGCCATTGAGGCGAGCGACGTCGCTGTCTTCCTCCAGGTCGAGCACGGCGCTTTCCAGCACCTGCGGCAGCGGCGTACCGCGCTTGATCACCAGCAGCGCCTCCTTGAGACTCAACGCCTTGATCACGCAGGGCAGGTTGGTTTGCGGCAGCCGCAACTGGCCCTGCTGCCCCTTGGCGGCCGGACGTGCAGCGGACACCGCAGGAGGGGCTGCCGGAGTAGCAGCCGGGCGCGGTGCGGTTGGCGCGGAGGGGCGCACGACCTCGGCCTTGCCGCCGGTGAGTGCGCTGAGCGAGTCGTTGGGCATCGAGCCCACCAGACTGCGCTGTGGCGCCTGGGCCGCAAGGGCTTCCAGCTTGCCGGCGCGCGACAGCGCCTTCTTCACCTTGCTCACCAGTTGATCGTTGGAGAACGGCTTGCCGATGAAGTCGGAAACGCCGGCCTGGATGGCCTGCACGACGTTGTCCTTGTCGCCACGGCTGGTGACCATGATGAACGGCGTGGTCTTCAGACCTTCCTGCTCGCGACACCAGGTCAGCAATTCGATGCCCGACAGCTCCGGCATTTCCCAGTCACAGAGAATCAGGTCGACACTCTGGCGCGCCAGGAATTGCTGCGCCTTGCGGCCATTGACCGCCTCCTCGATCTGCAGGCCGGGGAAATGGTCCCGCAGCCCCTTTTTGACCAGGTCACGGATGAAGGGGGCATCATCCACGACCAGCACACTGACCTTGCCCATCGGCGACTCCTTGGAACGATAGGGCGAAGGATAGCCTTGCCGGGTGGCGACATGCCATCGGCGCAGGACCGCCTGGCCATAAAATGACGAACCCGGCGCTTGGCCGGGTTCGTCGATACAGGCGCAGGGAGCCTTATTCGGCCTTCCCGGTGCCCTGCACTTCTTCCTTCATGCGGGTCAGGCCGATGTGACGAACATCGGTGCCGCGCACCAGGTAGATCACCAGTTCGGCGATGTTGCGCGCATGATCGCCGATGCGCTCCAGCGAGCGCAGCGCCCAGATGACGTTGAGCACGCGCGAAATGGCACGTGGGTCTTCCATCATGTAGGTCACCAGTTCGCGCAGCGCAGTCTTGTACTCACGATCGACGGTCTTGTCGTACTGCGCCACCGACAACGCCAGATCGGCGTCGAAACGGGCGAAGGCGTCCAGCGCCTCCTGAACCATCTTGCGCACCTGGCCGCCGATGTGGCGAACCTCGACGTAGCCGCGCGGCGACTCGCCCTCTTCGCACAACTGGATGGCGCGACGAGCAATCTTCGAAGCTTCGTCACCGATACGCTCCAGATCGATCACCGACTTGGAGATGCTGATGATCAGGCGCAGGTCGGAAGCCGCCGGCTGGCGACGGGCGAGGATGCGCAAGCATTCCTCGTCGATGTTGCGCTCCATCTGGTTGATCTGGTCATCAATTTCTCGCACCTGCTGGGCAAGGCCGGAATCGGCGTCGATCAGCGCGTTGACCGCGTCGTTGACCTGTTTCTCCACCAGTCCGCCCATTGCCAGGAGGTGGCTGCGCACATCCTCCAGCTCTGCATTGAACTGCTGGGAAATGTGATGGGTGAGGCTGTCTTTGTTGATCATGTGCAAACCCTTGGAAGGTGCGAAGTTCAGAACTCGGTCTTTTCCGGTCTCATCCGGAGCATTGAGGCCCTTGAGAAATCTTCGCTGGCGCGAAGGCGGAGCACCGACAGCAGTTTCCGTACGGCAAGCTCCGCCGGCAAAGCCAGAGGAGATTTCTCATGGCATCAACCGTAGCGACCGGTGATGTAGTCTTCCGTCTGCTTCTTCGCCGGGTTGGTGAACAGCGTGTCGGTGTCGCCGAACTCGATCAGCTTGCCCATGTACATGAACGCCGTGTAGTCGGAGACGCGCGCGGCCTGCTGCATGTTGTGGGTCACGATGACGATGGTGAACTTGGACTTCAGTTCGTAGATCAGCTCTTCGATCTTCAGGGTGGAGATCGGGTCCAGTGCCGAGCACGGCTCGTCGAGCAGCAGCACTTCCGGCTCGACCGCAATGGTACGGGCGATGACCAGACGCTGCTGCTGACCGCCGGAGAGGCCGAGGGCGGATTCGTGCAGGCGGTCTTTCACTTCGTCCCACAGGGCGGCGCCCTTGAGCGCCCATTCGACGGCTTCGTCGAGCACACGCTTCTTGTTGATGCCCTGGATGCGCAGGCCGTAAACCACGTTCTCGTAGATGCTCTTGGGGAACGGGTTGGGTTTCTGGAATACCATGCCGACGCGACGGCGCAGCTCGGCCACGTCCACACCCTTGGCGAAGATGTTGTGGCCGTCGAGGAGGATCTCGCCCTTCACGTGGCAACCGTCGACCAGGTCGTTCATGCGGTTGAAACAGCGCAGCAGGGTGGACTTTCCGCAACCGGACGGGCCGATGAAGGCGGTCACGCGCTGCTTCGGAATGTTCATGCTGACGTCGAAAAGCGCCTGCTTCTCGCCGTAGAACAGGCTCAGGCCGGGCACCTCGAGGGCGACGGTCTCGCTCTCCAGGCTCATGCCCTGGCGCTCGCCACGGCCGAGCGCGCCGATGTCGATGCCGTGGGTAGCGGTTTCATGTTGCATGTTCAGTCTCCCTTGGAGGCTTGGCGGCGGGGCTGGCCCACCGCCTGCAGAATCAGTTTTCCAGCGCCTTGTACTTTTCGCGCAGGCGGTTACGGATGGCGATGGCCGAGAAGTTCAGCAGGGCGATGACCATCACCAGTAGCAGCGCGGTGGCGTACACCAGCGGGCGCGCGGCTTCGACGTTCGGGCTCTGGAAGCCGACGTCATAGATGTGGAAGCCCAGGTGCATGATCTTCTGATCCAGGTGCACGTACGGGTAGTTGCCATCGACTGGCAGCGCCGGGGCCAGCTTCACCACCCCAACCAGCATCAGCGGCGCCACCTCGCCGGCGGCACGGGCCACGGCGAGAATCAGGCCGGTCATCATCGCCGGGCTGGCCATCGGCAGGACGACCTTCCACAGGGTCTCTGCCTTGGTTGCGCCCAGGGCCAGGGAACCTTCGCGGGTGGCGCGCGGGATACGCGCCAGACCTTCCTCGGTGGCCACGATCACCACCGGTACAGCGAGGATAGCCAGGGTCAGAGAGGCCCAGAACAGGCCCGGCGTACCGAAGGTCGGCGCTGGCAGGGCTTCGGGGAAGAACATCCGGTCGATCGACCCACCCAGCACATAGACGAAGAAGCCCAGGCCGAACACACCATAGACGATCGCCGGAACGCCTGCGAGGTTGTTCACCGCGATACGGATGATGCGGGTCAACAGGCCCTGGCGAGCGTATTCGCGCAGGTAAACCGCTGCGATCACGCCGAACGGGGTGACGATCACGGCCATCACCAGAGTCATCATCACGGTACCGAAGATCGCCGGGAAGATACCGCCTTCAGTGTTCGCTTCCCGCGGGTCGTCGCTCAGGAATTCCCACAGCTTCTTGAAGTAGAAGACGAACTTGGCGCCGACGCCCATCTGGTTGGGCTGGTAGGCGTGCACCAGCTTGCCGAGAGTGATCTCGGTCTCGCTGCCGGACGCATCGCGCATTGTTACGCTGTCGCGGTTGAACTCCTGGTGCAGGCCGTTGAGCTGCTCTTCCAGCACCTTGTACTGGGCGTTCAGCTCGGCGCGGCCAGCGGCGATATCGGCCTCGGCGGCGGCATCCAGCTTGCCGTTCAGTTGCAGACCACGTTCTTTCAGGCGCAGGCGCTCAAGGCCGTGGTTGATGCCGCCGATGTCCTTCTTCTCCAGCCGGTACAGCTTGGCGTAGAGATCATCGACGCGCTTCAGGCGAGCCTGCAGCTCGGGCATGGCGCCCGCACCTTCGGCAACGACCTTGCCGTTTTCCTTCACATTCAGCAGATAGCCGTAGAAGTTGCCCCACTCGCGGCGCTCCAGGGTCACCAGTTCGGCAGGATGACGCTTGTCTGTCAGCCATTCGCCGATCACCCAGGAGAAGTCGCCGCCGTAAAGGTCACGGTTACCCAGTTTGAGCAGTTCGCGGGTCATGAATTCCGGGCCATTGTCCGGAACCGGCAGACCGGCGCCACGCAAACGCTCACGCGGCACTTGCTCGACCTGCACTTCTTCGCCGATCAGGGTCTTGGGTGCTTCACCGGGAACGGTGTAGGTCGCCTCGATCACATCGGCCGGCCAGAAGTGGCCGAGCCCGCGCACGGCGATCACGGCGAGCAGGCCGATGGTCATGATCACGGCGATGGACACCGCACCGGCATTCATCCACACCCAGGGAGAACCGCTGGCAAACCACGCTTTGACGGATTCCTGTTTCTGTTTCACGGAACGTAGCCTCGTCGGGCGTCGCTTAGAGCGACGCGTATTTCTTGCGCAGGCGCTGACGAATCAGCTCTGCCAGGGTGTTCATCACGAAGGTGAAGGAAAGCAGCACCAGCGCCGAGAGGAACAGCACGCGGTAGTGCGTTCCGCCTACCTCCGACTCGGGCATTTCCACCGCGACGTTAGCCGCGAGGGTACGCATGCCCTGGAAGATGTTCACGTCCATCACCGGGGTGTTGCCGGTCGCCATCAGCACGATCATGGTCTCGCCCACGGCGCGGCCAAGGCCGATCATGAGAGCGGAGAAGATGCCTGGACTCGCAGTCAGGATCACCACGCGAGTCAGCGTCTGCCAAGGCGTGGCGCCCAGGGCCAGGGAGCCGTAGGTCAGGCTCTTGGGCACGCTGAAGATGGCGTCTTCGGCGATGGAGAAGATGTTCGGGATCACCGCGAAGCCCATCGCCAAACCAACAACCAGGGCGTTGCGCTGGTCGTAAGTGATGCCCAGGTCGTGGCTGATCCACAGGCGCATGTCTCCGCCGAAGAACATGGTCTCCAGGTGCGGGCTCATCCACAGGGCGAACGCACCGGTGGCGAGTACGACCGGGATCAGAATCGCGGCTTCCCAGCCGGCCGGCAGACCCAGGCGAATGCGCTCGGGCAGGCGGCTCCAGATCAGGCCGGCGGCGAGGATACCCAGGGGAGTGAGCAGCAGCAGACTGAAGATGCCCGGCAGGTGGCCTTCAACATATGGCGCCAGGAACAGGCCGGCGAAGAAGCCGAGAATCACGGTCGGCAACGCTTCCATCAGCTCGATCACCGGCTTCACCTTGCGACGCATGCCGGGAGCCATGAAATACGCGGTGTAGACGGCGGCGGCGATGGCCAGCGGGGCGGCAAGGATCATCGCGTAGAAGGCGGCCTTCAGGGTGCCGAAGGTCAGCGGCGACAGGCTCAGCTTGGGCTCGAAGTCGGTGGTCGCGGCGGTGGACTGCCAGACGTAGCCAGGCTTGTCATAGCTTTCATACCAGACCTTGCCCCACAGGGCGCTCCAGGAAACTTCCGGGTGCGGGTTGCTGACGGCGAATCGGCGCAGTTCGCCGCCCTGCTCAATGACAAGGCGGTTGGCGCGCGGCGACAATGCCATCAGGCCAGCCGACGGTGCAACGTTCTCCACCAGCAGCGTGCGATGCGCGGTGCTGTGGAAGATACCGAGATTGCCCTGCTTGTCGATGGCCAGGAAGCCTTTGCGGCGCTGCTCGGAGGTGATTCCGGCCACGGCCTGGTCGCCCAGCTTGAAGTCACGTACGTGGGACAGGCGCGGTTCGCCATCTTCGCCCCGGGCCATGAACCACTGGCCAATGCTCCCCCTGGAGTCGCCAACCATCAGCGAAATGCCACCCAGCAGTTGGGCGCTGGAAGTCACTTCGGCGGAGGCGTCATCGAGCAGTTTGTAACGGCCGTTGAGCTGGTGAGTATTCAGATCGAACACGTCAGCCTGGGCACGGCCGTTCAGGACATAGAGCCACTGCTTGCGCGGGTCCATATAGATCGCTTTCACCGGGTCGGCGATCTGCGGCAGGTTGATGCGATCTTCCTCCAGCGAGGTCTCGCCGGTGAGCATGTTCTCCTGGCTGGTCAGGCTGAGCAGCAGCAGTTGGCTTCCGCTGGAGGCCGCGAGCAGCAGACTCTCATCGCTCGATGAGATTGCCACGTGCTCAAGCGGACGTCCCTGCGGGTCCAGGTTGATGGCTGCCTCGCCGTACGGATAGCTGATCTGTGGGGTAACAGTCTTCTTATTGTCCGGGTAGGTGATCTTGTAGGTGTGTTTGAACACCAGCACCTGTCCGTTGGACAGCCCCAGAGCCACGGCCGGATGACCTGGCTGGTCTTCCGCAATCGACGTCACGCTGCTACCTGCGGGCAGCTTCAGCGCGATACGGTCCATTTCATCGCCAGTCTTGGCGCTGAAAAACACCACTTCGCCATTTGCAGCAACGCGCATACCCACCAGGTTCTGTTCTTCGATACTCAGCAGAAGCGGCGCCTGGGCCGCCTTCAGCCAGGCTGGAGCCAGAGGGTCGCGAGCTTCCAGTTCGGCGCCGCGGAACAGCGGCAGCACGACGTAGGCGAGGTAGAAGAAAATCAGGGTAATAGCAGCCAGCACGGCGAGACCGCCGACCAGCACATACCAACGGGTGAGTCGATCCTTGAGCGCGCGCAGGCGACGCTTGCGCTGAAGCGCAGGCGTATTGAAATCGATCCGCTCGGGGAGAGAAGAAGTCATCGGGGAGTTGGCCAGGTCGTTCATGGAGTGACACCCTAGCGGCTCTGTGTGACAGAAAGATGACATGGAAGTGACGCGACAAAGCCCACCAGCAGAGCCATGCTGGCGGGCCCGGTCGAGCAGGCGTCAGCCCATGCCGGGCGGTTTGCTCCGCCCGGTTGACGGGCTGTTTACAGACCCAGCTCTTTGATCGCTTTTTCGGCGACTTTCGACGGCAGAGGGATATAGCCGTCTTTCACAACTACCTGCTGGCCAGATTTAGAGAGCACCATCTTCAGGAACTGGGCTTCCAGCGGGTTCAGCGGTTTGTTCGGGGCCTTGTTGACATAGACGTACAGGAAGCGGGACAGCGGGTAGCTACCGTTCAGGGCGTTAGCTTCGTTGTCCTCGATGAACTCGCCGCCTTCTTTCTTGGCCAGAGCAACGGTCTTCACGCTAGCGGTCTTGTAACCGATACCGGAGTACCCAACGCCATTCAGGGATTGGCTGACCGACTGAACCACGGACGCCGAACCCGGCTGCTCATTCACGTTCGGCTTGTAGTCGCCTTTGCACAAGGCTTCTTCCTTGAAGTAGCCGTAGGTGCCGGATACGGAGTTACGACCGAAGAGCTGCACGGGCTTGTTGGCCCAATCACCGGTCAGGCCCAGGTCACCCCAGGTCTTCACTTCCGACTTGCCGCCACACAGGCGGGTGGAAGAGAAGATGGCATCGACCTGCTGCATGGTCAGGCCTTTGATGGGGTTGTCCTTGTGCACGAAGATCGCCAGGGCGTCCACTGCAACCGGAACAGCAGTCGGCTTGTAGCCGTACTTCTGCTCAAAGGCCTGCAGCTCGACATCCTTCATCTTGCGGCTCATCGGGCCGAGGTTGGCGGTACCTTCGGTCAGAGCCGGCGGCGCGGTGGATGAGCCGGCGGCCTGGATCTGCACGTTCACGTTCGGGTACAGGCGCTTGTACTCTTCCGCCCACATGGTCATCAGGTTGGCCAGAGTGTCGGAACCGACGCTCGACAGGTTACCCGACACACCGCTGGCTTTCTGGTATTCCGGCAGGGCCGGATCGATCGCGGCTACCGCACTGGCGGTGCCTACGCCTGCAGCGACAAAAGTCAGGGCCGCCATCAAACGCTTGAGTTTCATGCCTTGCTCCTTGAGGAGAATGGGGTTGGATGGAACGGGGGCCAGTATCGTCAGGCCGCATGAAGACTCTATGACGCGAATGTGACAGTTGGATGAAATGCCATCAGTCTGTTGCAGGGCGGTTGTAACAAGGCAAATCGAACTCGGAAGAGCACCCTGGAGAAGCCCCTGAGCGACTGGAACGGTCTTTCAGGGCGCTGAGCATGCGTTGCGCAGGCTAGGTCTGGTGGCCAACCGGCGACTGGGCCACATTGAAAGACATGTGATGTTGATCCAGATGCAATCGGCTGCTCCGAGCGGCAGCAGCCACCGACTCAACGCGCCACATCACCCGATGCCTCGCCGACTTGCACAGCCTTCAGCCCCTGTTTTCCGCGCGCAAAAGCAAAGCCCCCGACCAGCGAGGCTGATCAGGGGCTTTGGGATAGGAGCTTGACGATGACCTACTCTCACATGGGGAAACCCCACACTACCATCGGCGATGCGTCGTTTCACTACTGAGTTCGGGATGGGATCAGGTGGTTCCAACGCTCTATGGTCGTCAAGCAATTCTTTAGGATGCTCGTGGCCTTGGCACACGCTCATCCAGATTCGGGTATGTGACAGGTATTTGCGGTTCACACGAACTTTCGGTTCGTCGACTTCACCGTCTAACACCAAATTGTTTGGGTGTTATATGGTCAAGCCTCACGGGCAATTAGTATCGGTTAGCTCAACGCCTCACAGCGCTTACACACCCGACCTATCAACGTCGTAGTCTTCGACGGCCCTTTAGGGGAATCAAGTTCCCAGTGAGATCTCATCTTGAGGCTAGTTTCCCGCTTAGATGCTTTCAGCGGTTATCTATTCCGAACATAGCTACCCGGCAATGCCACTGGCGTGACAACCGGAACACCAGAGGTTCGTCCACTCCGGTCCTCTCGTACTAGGAGCAGCCCCTCTCAAATCTCAAACGTCCACGGCAGATAGGGACCGAACTGTCTCACGACGTTCTAAACCCAGCTCGCGTACCACTTTAAATGGCGAACAGCCATACCCTTGGGACCGGCTTCAGCCCCAGGATGTGATGAGCCGACATCGAGGTGCCAAACACCGCCGTCGATATGAACTCTTGGGCGGTATCAGCCTGTTATCCCCGGAGTACCTTTTATCCGTTGAGCGATGGCCCTTCCATACAGAACCACCGGATCACTAAGACCTACTTTCGTACCTGCTCGACGTGTCTGTCTCGCAGTCAAGCGCGCTTTTGCCTTTATACTCTGCGACCGATTTCCGACCGGTCTGAGCGCACCTTCGTACTCCTCCGTTACTCTTTAGGAGGAGACCGCCCCAGTCAAACTGCCCACCATACACTGTCCTCGATCCGGATAACGGACCAGAGTTAGAACCTCAAGCATGCCAGGGTGGTATTTCAAGGATGGCTCCACGCGAACTGGCGTCCACGCTTCAAAGCCTCCCACCTATCCTACACAAGCAGGCTCAAAGTCCAGTGCAAAGCTACAGTAAAGGTTCACGGGGTCTTTCCGTCTAGCCGCGGATACACTGCATCTTCACAGCGATTTCAATTTCACTGAGTCTCGGGTGGAGACAGCGCCGCCATCGTTACGCCATTCGTGCAGGTCGGAACTTACCCGACAAGGAATTTCGCTACCTTAGGACCGTTATAGTTACGGCCGCCGTTTACCGGGGCTTCGATCAAGAGCTTCGCTTTCGCTAACCCCATCAATTAACCTTCCGGCACCGGGCAGGCGTCACACCCTATACGTCCACTTTCGTGTTTGCAGAGTGCTGTGTTTTTAATAAACAGTCGCAGCGGCCTGGTATCTTCGACCGACATGGGCTTACGCAGTAAATGCTTCACCCTCATCGGCGCACCTTCTCCCGAAGTTACGGTGCCATTTTGCCTAGTTCCTTCACCCGAGTTCTCTCAAGCGCCTTGGTATTCTCTACCCGACCACCTGTGTCGGTTTGGGGTACGGTTCCTAGTTACCTGAAGCTTAGAAGCTTTTCCTGGAAGCATGGCATCAACCACTTCGCTCTCTAAAAGAAAGCTCGTCATCAGCTCTCGGCCTTGAACACCCGGATTTGCCTAAGTGTTCGGCCTACCACCTTAAACTTGGACAACCAACGCCAAGCTGGCCTAGCCTTCTCCGTCCCTCCATCGCAGTAACTAGAAGTACAGGAATATTAACCTGTTTCCCATCGACTACGCTCTTCAGCCTCGCCTTAGGGACCGACTAACCCTGCGTCGATTAACGTTGCGCAGGAACCCTTGGTCTTTCGGCGTGGGAGTTTTTCACTCCCATTGTCGTTACTCATGTCAGCATTCGCACTTCTGATACCTCCAGCAAGCTTCTCAACTCACCTTCACAGGCTTACAGAACGCTCCTCTACCGCGCATCTTGCGATGCACCCGTAGCTTCGGTGTGTGGTTTGAGCCCCGTTACATCTTCCGCGCAGGCCGACTCGACTAGTGAGCTATTACGCTTTCTTTAAAGGGTGGCTGCTTCTAAGCCAACCTCCTAGCTGTCTAAGCCTTCCCACATCGTTTACCACTTAACCACAACTTTGGGACCTTAGCTGACGGTCTGGGTTGTTTCCCTTTTCACGACGGACGTTAGCACCCGCCGTGTGTCTCCCACGCTGACACTTCCAGGTATTCGGAGTTTGCATCGGTTTGGTAAGTCGGGATGACCCCCTAGCCGAAACAGTGCTCTACCCCCTGGAGTGATACGTGAGGCGCTACCTAAATAGCTTTCGAGGAGAACCAGCTATCTCCGAGCTTGATTAGCCTTTCACTCCGATCCACAAGTCATCCCCTACCTTTTCAACGGGAGTGGGTTCGGTCCTCCAGTCAGTGTTACCTAACCTTCAACCTGCTCATGGATAGATCGCCCGGTTTCGGGTCTATACCCAGCGACTAAATCGCCCTATTAAGACTCGCTTTCGCTACGCCTTCCCTATACGGTTAAGCTCGCCACTGAATATAAGTCGCTGACCCATTATACAAAAGGTACGCAGTCACCTAACTAAGTAGGCTCCCACTGCTTGTACGCATACGGTTTCAGGTTCTATTTCACTCCCCTCTCCGGGGTTCTTTTCGCCTTTCCCTCACGGTACTGGTTCACTATCGGTCAGTCAGTAGTATTTAGCCTTGGAGGATGGTCCCCCCATATTCAGACAAAGTTTCTCGTGCTCCGTCCTACTCGATTTCACTTCAAAGAACCTTTCACATACGGGGCTATCACCCACTATGGCCGCACTTTCCAGAGCGTTCTGTTAGATTCAAAGAAGCTTAAGGGCTAATCCCCGTTCGCTCGCCACTACTAAGGGAATCTCGGTTGATTTCTTTTCCTCAGGGTACTTAGATGTTTCAGTTCCCCTGGTTCGCCTCTTGCACCTATGGATTCAGTACAAGATACCTAGGTTATCCTAGGTGGGTTTCCCCATTCAGAGATCTCCGGATCAAAGTCTGTTTGCCGACTCCCCGAAGCTTATCGCAGGCTACCACGTCTTTCATCGCCTCTGACTGCCAAGGCATCCACCGTATGCGCTTCTTCACTTGACCATATAACCCCAAGCAATCTGGTCATATGTCTCGAACGTGAAGACGACATTCGCCGAAAATTCGCGCTTGAACTCGCAAATTTTACCTTGACTTGAATGATCACCAGTGAAAGAGATCATTCAGTCTACTTCTATCACATACCCAAATTTTTAAAGAACAGTTCCGGTACAAAGACCAGACATCAATGTTCCTTAACCTGAACATTCATGTCTGAGCTTTTGACGATTTAGAGATGGTGGAGCCAAGGAGGATCGAACTCCTGACCTCCTGCGTGCAAAGCAGGCGCTCTCCCAGCTGAGCTATGGCCCCTTATCGGATCAGCAGCACACCACAACAATTGGTGGGTCTGGGCAGATTCGAACTGCCGACCTCACCCTTATCAGGGGTGCGCTCTAACCAACTGAGCTACAGACCCAATCGTCTAACCAGTGAATCAAGCAATTCGTGTGGGAGCTTATGAAGAAGCTGAGATCTTCGATTAAGGAGGTGATCCAGCCGCAGGTTCCCCTACGGCTACCTTGTTACGACTTCACCCCAGTCATGAATCACTCCGTGGTAACCGTCCCCCTTGCGGTTAGACTAGCTACTTCTGGAGCAACCCACTCCCATGGTGTGACGGGCGGTGTGTACAAGGCCCGGGAACGTATTCACCGTGACATTCTGATTCACGATTACTAGCGATTCCGACTTCACGCAGTCGAGTTGCAGACTGCGATCCGGACTACGATCGGTTTTATGGGATTAGCTCCACCTCGCGGCTTGGCAACCCTCTGTACCGACCATTGTAGCACGTGTGTAGCCCTGGCCGTAAGGGCCATGATGACTTGACGTCATCCCCACCTTCCTCCGGTTTGTCACCGGCAGTCTCCTTAGAGTGCCCACCCGAGGTGCTGGTAACTAAGGACAAGGGTTGCGCTCGTTACGGGACTTAACCCAACATCTCACGACACGAGCTGACGACAGCCATGCAGCACCTGTGTTCCGATTCCCGAAGGCACCCTCGCATCTCTGCAAGGTTCCGGACATGTCAAGGCCAGGTAAGGTTCTTCGCGTTGCTTCGAATTAAACCACATGCTCCACCGCTTGTGCGGGCCCCCGTCAATTCATTTGAGTTTTAACCTTGCGGCCGTACTCCCCAGGCGGTCGACTTATCGCGTTAGCTGCGCCACTAAAATCTCAAGGATTCCAACGGCTAGTCGACATCGTTTACGGCGTGGACTACCAGGGTATCTAATCCTGTTTGCTCCCCACGCTTTCGCACCTCAGTGTCAGTATCAGTCCAGGTGGTCGCCTTCGCCACTGGTGTTCCTTCCTATATCTACGCATTTCACCGCTACACAGGAAATTCCACCACCCTCTACCGTACTCTAGTCAGGCAGTTATGGATGCAGTTCCCAGGTTGAGCCCGGGGATTTCACATTCATCTTACCAAACCACCTACGCGCGCTTTACGCCCAGTAATTCCGATTAACGCTTGCACCCTTCGTATTACCGCGGCTGCTGGCACGAAGTTAGCCGGTGCTTATTCTGTTGGTAACGTCAAATCAGCAAGGTATTAACTTACTGACCTTCCTCCCAACTTAAAGTGCTTTACAATCCGAAGACCTTCTTCACACACGCGGCATGGCTGGATCAGGCTTTCGCCCATTGTCCAATATTCCCCACTGCTGCCTCCCGTAGGAGTCTGGACCGTGTCTCAGTTCCAGTGTGACTGATCATCCTCTCAGACCAGTTACGGATCGTCGCCTTGGTAGGCCTTTACCCCACCAACTAGCTAATCCGACCTAGGCTCATCTGATAGCGCAAGGCCCGAAGGTCCCCTGCTTTCTCCCGTAGGACGTATGCGGTATTAGCGTTCCTTTCGAAACGTTGTCCCCCACTACCAGGCAGATTCCTAGGCATTACTCACCCGTCCGCCGCTGAATCCAGGAGCAAGCTCCCTTCATCCGCTCGACTTGCATGTGTTAGGCCTGCCGCCAGCGTTCAATCTGAGCCATGATCAAACTCTTCAGTTCAATACTGCTTGGGTTTTGAGAAAACCCTAAACTTGGCTCAGCAATCGCATGCTCTAATTAAAGAGCTAAAACTCTCGAATTCACGAGTGTTACTTGCGATGCTGATAATCAGTCGATCATCAGTCTTACATCACAAGCACCCACACGAATTGCTTGATTCAACTTGTTAAAGAGCAGTTGGTTGATTCTTTCGTCTCAACCGAGGCCGCGCATTCTACAGCAACCTCTTACTTCGTCAAGCGTTATTTTCGAAAATTTTCTTTTCTACTCAACCGCTTGCGCTTCGGAGAAGGAAGCCTTCTCACCAGCGGGAGGCGCATTCTACAGCGTTCAAAATCACTGTCAAGCACCTCGATGATCTTCCTTTCAGCTCACTGCCGAAGCAGCCCGCGGAGAGCGACAAGCGAATCGCCTGCCGGACCACCACTCCCGACTTCGATGCTTTGTAAGTGCTTGATTTTCAAGCTCTTTCAGCGCTTCGTCGCTGGGAGTGGTGCGCATTATAGGGACTTGAAAACGCCCGTCAACGACTTTTTTAAATTTTCTGCAAAAAACTGTCCGCTCGATCAGTTTGCAGTCATTTCGCGCCCCTCCGGGCGACGCTCCTTGCGCAGGAGATGGATCCCCACCAACAGCCCGACCACGCACAACGCCACGACGTAGTAGGCGGGACCAAGCGGGTCCTCCTTCATGAGCAGCGCAACGACCATCGGTGTCAGGCCACCAAAGATGGCGTAGGCCAGGTTGTAGGAGAAGGACAGGCCAGTGAAGCGCACCACAGGGGGGAAGGCGTTAACCATGACGTAGGGCACTGCGCCGATAACACCCACGCACAGTCCGGTTACCGCATAGAGCGGGAACAGCCAATCCGGGTGAGCTTTCAGGGTGGTATAGAAAGTCCAGGACACCGCGCCCAGCAGCAGACTTCCATATATAAAGGTGCGTCCAGCGCCGAAACGATCCGCCAGGCGCCCGGCGAGGATGCAGCCCACGCTCAGGAAGACGATGGCCAGACTATTTGCCTTCAGCGCAATCGCCGCCTCGAAGCCATAGACGCTCTGCAATACCGAGGGCGTCATCAGGATAACCACCACGATGCCGGCGGACAGTACCCAGGTCAGCAGCATCGATAGCACCACCGCAGGCCGGTGCTCACGCACCACCACGCCCAGCGGTACTTCCTCGGCCAGTTGCTTGCGCAGCTGCAGTTCGGCGAACACCGGAGTCTCATGCAACCAGCGACGCAGGTAGACGGAGAACAGGCCGAAGATTCCACCCAGCAGGAATGGGATCCGCCAGGCATATCCCTGCACCTCATCGGCAGTGAACACGCTGTTGATCAGTGTTGCGACCAGCGAACCAATGAGGATGCCGGCAGTCAGACCCGAGGTTAGCGTGCCGCAGGCATACCCCACGTAGCGACTGGGCACATGCTCGGCGACGAAGACCCAGGCTCCCGGCACTTCACCGCCGATCGCCGCGCCCTGGATGACGCGCAGGAGCAGGAGTGCCAGCGGTGCCCAGATACCGATCTGCGCATAGGTAGGCAGCAGGCCCATGATCAGGGTCGGCACAGCCATGAGGAAGATACTGAGCGTGAACATCTTCTTGCGACCCAGCAGGTCACCGAAGTGCGCCATGACCACACCGCCCAGCGGGCGGGCCAGGTAGCCGGCGGCAAAGAGGCCGAAGGTCTGCAACTGGCGCAGCCACTCCGGCATGTCGGCGGGGAAGAACAGCTTGCCCACCACGGTGGCGAAGAACACGAAGATGATGAAGTCGTAGAACTCCAGGGCGCCGCCCAGTGCGGACAGGGACAGGGTCTTGTAGTCGCTGCGGGTCAAAGGACGTGACGCGGGCACGGCAGGAGCGTTCACAGAAGGCATGGTGCTTATTCTCGACAGGGCAAGGCGGATGACTGCGACGGCGAGCCACAGGTGCCGCACCATAGCAAATTGCACTGAAGCGACACAGGCATGCGCAACAGGGGCAAACTCGAAACCCTGCGGTCGTCGTGCCAGGCCTTGCTCTATATAATGCAGCCGGGCCGATCAAAAGCTGTCCCAAGGCCTTGCGCCGCCAGGCGTCTTGGGAGAGTTTTTCCTCAACCGCACCTTGTATGAGAAAGCCGGGGGCAAGAGGCCCTTACCTATGATCGAGCTTGAACAAGAAGATCCCATCCCGCAAGGCGACCTTGCCTTGCAGATCACCGCCCTGCCACGGGAAACCAATGGCTTCGGCGACATCTTCGGTGGCTGGCTGGTGGCGCAGATGGATCTCGCCGGTACAGCAATGGCCAGCCGCATCGCTGGTGGCCGCGTAGCGACCGTCGCCATCGACCGCATGGCCTTCCTGGTCCCGGTCGCAGTTGGCGCGCAGCTTTCCTTTTACACGCAATCGCTGGAAGTCGGCCGCAGTTCGATCCGCATGCTGGTCGAGGTCTGGAGCGACGATCCTCTGTCGAGCGAATGGCGCAAAGTCACCGAGGCTGTATTCGTATTCGTCGCCATCGACGGTAGCGGCCGCACTCGCCCGGTCCCACCGCGTCGTGGTTGAAAACTGAAACGCCGGCACTCTCGCCGGCGTTTTCGTTTCTGCCTCACTCAGCGCAACGGCTTGCCGCGCACCGGAGCATCGCCAGCCTTGTAATACTCGGCCGTGCTGCGCGGCAATGCCGGGCGACCGCGCACCTTATCGGCGAGCTTCTCGGCCATCATGATGGTGGTGGCGTTGAGGTTGCCGGTGATGATCAGCGGCATGATCGACGCATCGATCACCCGCAGCCCTTCCATACCGTGCACCCGGCCCTCGCCATCGACCACCGCCATGTCATCCTCGCCCATCTTGCAGGAACAGGACGGGTGGAAAGCTGTTTCCGCGTGCTCGCGAACG
Organism: Pseudomonas triclosanedens; assembly: GCF_026686735.1. NCBI lineage: Bacteria > Pseudomonadati > Pseudomonadota > Gammaproteobacteria > Pseudomonadales > Pseudomonadaceae > Pseudomonas > Pseudomonas triclosanedens. The sequence continues at coordinate 6,044,957 of NZ_CP113432.1, forward strand.
AAAGCGTCCAGATCGGCGTCGCTCTGCTTGTCCAGGCCAGGACTGATCTCGCGGCCACGGTAGGGATCAAGCGCCGGCTGGTTCATGATCTCGCGGGTAATGCGAATGGCATCGCGGAATTCCTGCCAGTCCTGCTCGGTCGACATGTAGTTGAACAGGATGCTCGGATGCTTGCGCGGGTCCCGTGAAGTGAGATGGATACGCCCCCGGCTGGGCGAACGCATCGAGCCGACATGCGCCTGGAAGCCGTGCTCCTTCACCGCATTGCTGCCGTTGTAGTTAATCGCCACCGGCAGGAAGTGGTACTGGATGTTCGGCCATTCGAACTCCGCGCGCGTCCGAATGAAGCCGCCGGCCTCGAACTGGTTGCTCGCGCCCAGGCCCGTACCGAGGAACATCCACTGAGCACCGATCTGCGGCTGGTTCCACCACTGCAGCGCCGGGTACAGCGAGACCGGCTGCTTGCAGGCGTACTGCAGATACATCTCCAGGTGGTCTTGCAGGTTCTGGCCGACACCGGGCAGGTCATGTATCACCTCGATGCCCAGATCGCGCAGCAGCGCCGCCGGGCCGACGCCGGAGCGTTGCAGCAGTTGCGGAGAAGCAATGGCGCCGGAGCAAACCAGCACCTCGCGACGCGCTCGGGCTTCCTTCAGGGCGTTGTCGTTGCCATGCAGGTAGGCAGCGCCGATGGCGCGCTTGCCGCTGAACAGGATGCGGTCGGTCAACGCGTGGGTAACGATGGTCAGGTTGGGCCGCTCGCGGGCCTGGTCCAGGTAGCCGCGGGCGGTACTGGCGCGACGGCCCTGCGGGGTGACGGTGCGGTCCATCGGACCGAAGCCCTCCTGCTGGTAGCCATTGAGGTCGTCGGTGCGCGGATACCCCGCCTGCACGCCCGCCTCGACCATCGCGTGGAACAGCGGATTATTGCCAGCCTTGGGCGTGGTCACGCTGACGGGGCCGCCGCCGCCGTGATAGTCGTTGGGGCCGATGTCGCGGGTCTCGGCCTTGCGGAAGTACGGAAGGCAATCGAGATAACTCCAGTCTTCCAGGCCCTTGGCCTTCGCCCAGCCGTCGAAATCCATGGCGTTGCCGCGGATATAGCACATGCCGTTGATCAGCGAGGACCCACCCAGGCCCTTGCCGCGGCCGCACTCCATGCGGCGATTGTTCATGTGCGGTTCCGGGTCGGTCAGGTACGCCCAATTGTAGCGGCGTCCCTGCAGTGGGTAGGCCAGCGCGGCGGGCATCTGCGTGCGGAAGTCGGCGCGGTAGTCCGGGCCGCCAGCTTCCAGCAGCAGGACGCTGACATCGGCGTCCTCGGTCAGGCGGGTCGCCAGTACGTTACCGGCGGAACCGGCGCCAATGATGATGTAGTCGTATTCATGGTGCATGCAGGCCTTCCTCTTTTTCAGGCACGACACCGCCCGCGGCGCGTGCGCGCCGGTGTCTGCGTGTTGGGGATGGCCGGTGGTCAGGGAGTCATGCCTGCGACCGGCCTTTCATGGCTCGATCGCGGCGATCAGAACACCGAGGTGTAGTCGCCCAGCTCAACCTGTACGGATTTGATGCGAGTGTAGTGAGCCAGGGTGGTCAGGCCATTCTCGCGACCGACACCCGATTGCTTGTAACCGCCAACCGGCATCTCGGCCGGCGACTCGCCCCAGGTATTGATCCAGCAGATGCCTGCTTCCAGGCGATGGATCGCCCGGTGCGCACGGGCCAGGTCCTGGGTGACGACACCGGCGGCAAGGCCGTACTCGGTGTCGTTGGCGCGGCGGATGGCTTCGTCCTCGGTGTCGTAGACGAGGATGCTCATGACCGGCCCGAAGATTTCCTCGCGCACGATGGTCATGTCGTCACGGCAGTCGGTGAACACTGTCGGCGCGACGTACGCGCCCTTGCCGAACTCCCCGTACGTGACGCGCTCGCCGCCGCACAGCAGGCGAGCCTTCTGCTCCTTGCCGGAGTCGATATAGGAGAGAACGCTCTCCATGTGCGGGAAGCTCACCAACGGACCGAAGTTGGTGTTCTCATCCTGCGGGCTGCCCAGGCGGATGCGCTTCACGCGTTCCAGCACCTTCTCTTCGAAGCGGGCCTGCAGATTGCGCGGGACGAACACGCGGGTACCGTTGGTGCACACCTGGCCGGAGCTGAAAAAGTTCGCCATGACCGCGATATCCGCTGCGCGGTCCAGATTGGCGTCCTCGAAGATGATCAGCGGCGACTTGCCGCCCAGCTCCATAGTGACCTCCTTGAGCGACGAACTCGATGCGCTGGCCATGACCTTCTTGCCAGTGGAGGTGCCGCCAGTGAAGGAAATCTTCTCGATCAGCGGATGCTCGGTCAGCCACTGACCGACTTCGCGGCCACTGCCGGTGAGCACGTTGAACACGCCATCGGGCAGGCCGGCCTCGGTATAGACCTCGGCGAGCTTGAGCGCGGTCAGCGGGGTGACTTCGCTGGGCTTGAAGATCATCGCATTACCGGCAGCCAGGGCCGGAGCGGATTTCCACAGGGCAATCTGGATCGGATAGTTCCAGGCGCCGATGCCCGCGACCACGCCCAGCGGCTCACGGCGGGTATAGACGAAGCTGGTCTCGCGCAGCGGAATCTGCTCGCCCTCGATTGCCGGAACCAGGCCCGCGTAGTACTCCAGTACGTCCGCGCCGGTGACGATATCGACGAAGCGCGTCTCGGCCAGCGGCTTGCCGGTGTCGAGCGTCTCCAGCTCGGCCAGCTCGTCGTTGCGCCGGCGGAGAATTTCCACTGCGCGGCGCAAGATGCGCGAACGCTGCATGGCGGTCATCGCCGCCCAGACCTTCTGCCCTTCCACCGCGCTCTGCACGGCACGTTCGACGTCTTCCTTCGATGCGCGCTGCACCTCTGCAAGGACCTCACCATTGGCCGGATTGATGGTCTCGAAAGTGGCGCCGCTGGTGGCCTCCACATAGCGACCGCCAATGTAGAGCTTCTGTACTTCGAATCGAGCCATGAGGTGGTTGTCCTCTCTTGTTAGATGTCAGTGCGCAAGGCTGGCGCAGCGGGCGCTCATCCCGTCCGCTTCGCCAGTTGTTGATCGAGATAGTCGTAGGCGATGGACAGTGCCTGCTCTGTGTCGAAGCCATCGCCGGAAAGCGCGCCGCGCAGCCACAGGCCATCGATCAGAGCCGCCAGCCCACGGGCCGCAGCACGTGCCTCGGCGAGCGGCAGAACCCGGCGGAACTCGCAGCACAGGTTCGAATACAGGCGGTGGTCGTTGATCCGTTGCAGGCGCCGCAATGACGGCTGGTGCATGCTGGTCGCCCAGAACGCCAGCCAGGTTTTCATCGCCGGCCCGTTGACCTGGCTCGCATCGAAGTTGCCTTCGATGATCGCGCGAAGGTGCGAGCGCGGCTCGTCATCTCTCAGGGCCTTGCGGCGTTCGCCGACGGCCTTGCTCAGCGCCGACATCAGGTGGCGCATCGTCGCCTCCAGAAGCCCGTTCTTGTCCTGGAAGTAGTGGCTGATGATGCCATTCGAGACCCCCGCCAGGCGGGCGATCAGGGCGATGCTGGCGTCGCCCATGCCCACCTGGTCCACCGCCTCGAGCGTGGCGTGGATCAATTGGGAGCGGCGAATCGGCTGCATTCCGACCTTGGGCATTGTTCTATCTCCTCACGCGGGACGCAGTACTGCCGTCCGGCGTCAATGTGGGCCAGTCTATTTTGTTTTTATTGAACGTTCAATCAACTAAGAATAAGCTGCGCTCCGTGAACCTCCCCGAGCCTTGCGTGCAAGCGGGCCCGAACCGTTCATCACCGCGCCACGCTCCAACCGCCAAGGATCGCAGAATCCCGGTCGGAAGTGTCGCGGCGGCAATGCTGTGTCTGTGGTTTGCGGCCCGTCGCCGTGCCTATGCACCGTCGCCGGCCGCCATGCTTTCACTGTCATGGGGTCATCCTCCGAATGAGTACTGCTTCGCCAATAAAAACAAACGAGCAGGTACGTCTGAATCCGATCGTGTTCTACGGCTCCACCGCACTGATCCTGATTCTGACCGCCGCCCTCATCCTCTTCCCCGACAGCGCCGGAGCTGCCCTGAGCCGCACCCAGGCGTGGCTCTCGCATAGCTTCGGCTGGTACTACATGCTGGCCATCGGGAGCTATCTGTTCTTCGTCATCTGGATCGCCTTCTCGCGCTTCGGCCAGTTGAAGCTCGGCGCCGACCACGAGACGCCGGACTTCAGCTACGGCGCCTGGGCGGGCATGCTGTTTTCTTCGGGCATCGGCATCTCGCTGCTGTACTTCGCCGCCTCCGAACCCATCGACCACCTCTACCACCCGCCCGAAGGCATGGCCGGCAGCGCGCAGGCCGCGCGCCAGGCGCTGCAACTGACGTTCCTCCACTGGGGCGTGCACGGCTGGGCAATCTACGCGCTGGTCGGCCTCGCCGTCGGCTACTTTGCCTACCGCCACCGCCAGCCCCTGGCCCTGCGCTCGGCACTGCTGCCGGTCCTCGGCGAGCGCTGGGTCAAAGGCGCCGCCGGCAACGCCGTGGACTGCTTCGGCATCTTCGTCACCCTGCTCGGCCTGGTCACCAACCTGGGCATCGGCGCGTTGCAGGTGTCTTCGGGCATCGAGTACCTGACCGGCATCGAGCATTCCAGGACCACACTGCTGGTGGTCCTGCTGGTGATGAGCCTGGTCGCCACACTGGCCGCGGTTTCCGGTATCGAAAAGGGCATCCGCCGGCTGTCCAACCTGAACATCGTGCTGTTCAGCTCGCTGCTGCTGTTCGTACTGGTCTGCGGCTCCACCCTGGAACTGCTCAATGGTTTCGTACAGAACCTTGGCGACTACCTCAACGGCTTGGTGCTCAAGACCTTCGACCTCTACGTCTACACCGGTGGCGGCGCGGGCAAGAGCGAGGAATGGCTGGGGCTGTGGACCCTCTTCTACTGGGCGTGGTGGATCTCCTGGGCACCCTTCGTCGGCATGTTCATCGCCCGTATCTCCCGGGGCCGCACCGTGCGCGAACTGGTCATGGGCGTCCTGCTGATCCCGCTGGGCTTCACCCTCGCCTGGCTCTCGGTCTTCGGCAACAGCGCGCTGGACCTGGTGATGAACCACGGCGCCGCCGACCTCGGAAAGGCCGCACTGGAGCAGCCATCGATGTCGATCTACCTGCTGCTGCAGCACTACCCGTTCGCCAGGATCGTGATCGGCATGTCGATCTTCGTCGGCTTCGTGCTGTTCCTCACCCCGGCGGACTCCGGTTCGGTGATGCTCGCCAACCTGTCGCGCCAGGGCGGCGACCTCGACGAAGACGCCCCGCACTGGCTGCGCATCCTCTGGTCGGCGGTGATCACCCTGGTGACCATCGGCCTGCTGTTCGCCGGAAACTTCACCGCCATGCAAACCGTGGTCGTGCTGGCCGGTCTGCCGTTCTCGGCTGTGCTGATCCTGTTCATGTTCGGCCTCTACAAGGCCATGCAGGCTGACTACGCAGCACTCCACGGGGAGCGACCGCCAGCCGTCCTGGCACCGACCGCCTGATCTCCCCAGCGGCGTAGCCCATACGCCGCTCGCCTGCCACGGCAGGCCCTTTCGCCCGGCTTCGTGCCGGGCTTTTCTTTTCCCGGCATTGATCCCGGACGCTCCAGCGCATGTTCCGGCGAGAGACTATGGTTTCAGCGAAACCTATCGGGAGAGAGAAATGAGCGACAACCCCCTCTGGCAGGCCCTTGGCCGGCACTGGAAATGGATTGCCCTGCGCGGCGTGGCGGCAGTGATATTCGGCGTACTGGCGATCGCCTGGCCGAGCATAGCCCTCGCCGTGCTGGTTCTGGTGTGGGGCGCCTACGCCTTCGTCGACGGACTCTTCACCCTGCTTGCCGCCGCGCGCATGCGCGAATCCGGAAGACCGATCTGGCCGTTGGCACTGGTCGGCCTGCTGGGTATCGGTGCCGGGCTGGTGGCATTCTTCTGGCCGGCGCTGACAGCGCTCGGCCTTCTGATGCTGATCGCCGTCTGGGCGCTGATTACCGGCGTGCTGCAAATCATCGCCGCCATACGCCTGCGCAACTCACTGGCCAACGAATGGTGGCTCGGGCTGTCCGGCGCAGTCTCGGTGCTGTTCGGCATCCTTATGTTCGCCAACCCCGGCGCCGGCGCAGTAGCCGTGGTGTGGGTGATCGGTGCCTACGCCGTATTCTTCGGCGTACTGTTGATCATGCTCGCCCTGCGCCTGCGCAAGACCTCGACCTTCAATGCCTGATGGCGAGCGGGACTGGTGCCTGTTGCGTCTCGACGACAACGGCAACCAGTACGTCATGCGCCGCAACCTGACCCGCGCCGAGGCACAAGCCCTGGCGCGGGACTATCAGGCGCGTGGGCACAAACAGACCTACTGGGCGGAGCGCGAAACGCCTCGTCCTGCCTGACTCAGCAGCCAGTCAGCAGAACGGGAAATTCCGATACGACAAGAGGAAGTTTCAACAACCAAAACTGCAGCCGACTAGTGAAAATTTCCGCATCCCTCTGCTGAAAAGAATGTCGGATATGCATGCTTCAACACTGGAAAGATGGACTTGGGCGGATCTGGTCAGTAGCTATCGCTTCTGGGCCATCACGATTTATTTCGCAGCAATCGCAGGTAGCGCCACATTACTCACCAGCCATTTCCCGGTGCTCATCAGGCACTGGGCGCAACTGCCCTACTCCGAGCTTGGCCAGATAGTCGCTGCACAACCCATTGGCATGGTGCTTGGTGTTCCGCTGGCTTGGGCGATCAGCAGGAGCAAGGGGGTGGGTAGTCTGCATTGGTTCTCGGTCATCTTTGTTATTGGCGTGGCGCTGACATGCCTGTCTGGCGCCGCACTACCGCTGATTGCACTGGGGTATTTCCTGGTCGGACTGACTCTTGGCGCTACCGCGCTGATCCTGCCGGCCCTCATCGCCCAGGCGACCTCAAGGGTCGAGACCTACATACTTGCGTTCGGTCTTTTCACGTTATTGAAAACCCTCTGTGGGGGAATGTTGGTTCCCGCGTTCGGCGCAGCTACGGATTGGCTGTCTTCGAGCCCGTACTTCCTCTTGGCGCTAGTGGCCGTACCCGTGATCATTGGCGCATTGCTTCTCCTGTCCCTAAACGGTCGCCTGTTCGAAGAGGCACCTCCCTTGCGCCAGATTGCCCCGCATCGCGAGACTCCCCATAACCCGCTGCTCACCTTCCTCCTAACGCTTTTTGTGCCTTTCTACGTCCTCTTCTGGCTCGTCAGAATCCATCGCGATATCCGCTCCTATAGTCAATCGCCATCCTTGCTCACTCCGCGGGGCGCCGGCTGGATGTGCTTTTTCGTACCCTTCGCGTTTCCCATGGCACTATCAGCTATGAGTGACATCCTTCGCGACCTGCTGCAACAACGCGGGCAACCCGCACGAGTCGCGACCGGACTGATGATCCTCACTTCGCTTCTATTTCCACCGCTGGGGGCAGCCTTGATACAGGCCCAGATGAATAGGCTGATTGCACAGGGCTGACGACACTTGGCGGGAGCGGCTGGAGTACGGCCTGCCTTAGGCCGGCGCTTACCTGGTATCGGCGTACAACCGCGAACGGTTGCACGCCCTACCGCCAAGCCTTGCGCAGCGCCTTGAGCGCTTCGGCGATTCGCGCCTCGGGCACCGCCGCGAAGCCCAGCACCAGCCCGGCGCGCTGATCTTCCGGTTCGATGGACTCCGGCAGCCAATAATCGCTCAGCGCATTCACCTCCACACCCACCGCCGCCGCACGCCGCACCAGCTCGCGCTCGCGTTCGCGGCTGTCGACCCGCACGCACAGATGCAAACCCGCCTCCACCACCGGCATCGGCGCGCAGCCGGCGACATCCGGCCAGCCCTGCAACAACGTATCGCGACGCATGCGCGCGGCTCGGCGCATACGCCGTACGTGACGCTGGAAGTGCCCTTCGGCGATGAAGTCGGCCATCACTCGCTGCGTTCCGACCTCCGAGTGCCGCACATCCAGCGCACGGCGTCGCGCGAACGCCTGCGCCAGCGACGGCGGCACCACCAGGTACCCCAGGCGCAGGGCAGGGAAAGTGATCTTGCAGAAGGTGCCGACATACAGCACCCGATCATGGCGATCCAGTGCCGCCAACGGCATCAGTGGCGTTCCGCTGTAGCGATACTCGCCGTCGTAGTCGTCCTCGACGATCCACCCGCCGCTGCGCTCGGCCCACTCCAGCAGCGCCAGCCGGCGCGCCAGCGACAGGGTCACGCCGGTCGGGTACTGGTGCGAAGGCGTGACATACACCAGCCGGCAGTCCGGCAGGCACTCCAGGTTATCGGTGCACAGACCGTCGGCATCCACCGGCACGCCATGCAGCCGTGCGCCGGCCGTGGCGAAAGCGTGACCAGCCGCGCGGTAGCCGGGGTTCTCGATGGCCGCGCCGTCACCCTCGGCCAGCAGCACCTGGGCACACAGCGCGATGCCCTGCTGGGCGCCGCTGGTGATGATGATCTGCCCGGCGTCGCAATGCAGGCCGCGGGTGCTGCGCAGATAAGCGGCGACCAGTTCGCGCAGGCGCTGCTCGCCGGCGGGGTCGCCGTAACCCAGGCAGTCCAGTGGCGGGTCGCGCCAGAAGCGCGCCTGAAGACGCGCCCAGGTGTCGAACGGGAACAGGTCGAAAGCCGGCACACCGACCCGGAACGCTCGCGGCGCGCCGGCCGGAGGCATCGGCAGGTGATGCCGTTCCAGGCGCTCCAGGCTCGGCGCATCGGGGCTGCGCGCCGCACCGCGTACCGCGCCAAGCGCCGGCAAAACCCGCTCGGCGACATAAGTGCCATCGCCCGTCCGGCCCTCGATGTAGCCCTCGGCATAGAGCTGCTCGTAGGCACGCACCACGGTATTGCGCGAAACGCCCAGCGCGGCTGCCAGGTCCCGGCTGGCCGGCAGCCGCGAGCGCGCAGCCAGACGGCCATCAAGGATGCGCTCGCGCAGCGCCTGGAACAGTTGCACGCCCAGGGGGCGATCCGGATCGAGGCGAATGCCGGAGGGGTTGAAGGGCAAGGGAACGCTCATGGAAGGACTCCCGCAAAGGCGCTAATGGTTCCTCAAATTTCACCACGAATGGCTCTTTAGCAGAACCAATTCCCGACCTAGTCTGGAACCACTCCAACGCACACAAGGTTGTCTTCCATGTCTTCCGCCGTCGAAATCCGCCCGATCACCGCTGACGATCACGCCGCCTGGCTGCCGCTCTGGCAGGGCTACCAGCGCTTCTACAAGACCACCATCGACGAGGCCACCACCGCCGTCACCTGGCAGCGCTTCCTCGATGCGGCCGAGCCGATGCACGCCGCCCTCGCCTGGCGCGATGGAGAAGCCATCGGCATGGTGCATTTCATCTACCACCGCTCCTGCTGGACCCAGGGCGACTACGTCTACCTGCAGGACCTGTACGTCGCCGAGAACAAGCGTGGCGGCGGCATCGGCGCGGCGCTGATCGAGCATGTCTACGCCCACGCCCGCGCCAACGGCGCTTCGCGGGTGCACTGGCTGACCCACGAGAGCAACACCGACGCCATGTTCCTCTACAACCGGATCGCCGACCGCTCCGGTTTCGTCCAGTACCGCAAGATCATCTGAGCCGGAGCGCACCATGACTGAGCAACAACCCCTGAACTGGCGCCCGGTCGCCAGCCCAGAACGCCGCACCCTGCCCGGCCGCTACGTGAACCTTGCACCGCTGGACCCGGCTACCCACGGCGACGACCTGTGGCAGGCGCTGCAAGGCCCCGACTCCGATCCGGCACTGTGGGACTACCTGCCCTACGGCCCCTTCACCGAGCGCGCAGGCTTCGACGACTGGCTCACCGGCAATGCCGCGAGCGCCGATCCGATGTTCTTCGCCGTGATCGACCGTACCAGCGGCCGCGCCGTCGGCCTGCTCAGCTTCTTGCGGATCACTCCCAAGGACGGCGTGATCGAGATCGGCCACATTGCCTTCGGCCGCACCATGCAACGCACTCCGGCGTCCACCGAAGCGGTCTACCTGCTGGCCCGGCTGTCCTTCGAGCTGGGCTACCGGCGCCTGGAATGGAAGTGCAACTCGCTCAACGCCCGCTCGATGCGCGCGGCGCAGCGGCTGGGCTTCACCTTCGAAGGCACCTTCCGCCAGCACATGGTGGTGAAGGACCGCAACCGCGACACCGCCTGGTTCTCGATCATCGACAGCGAGTGGCCGCGCTGCCAGCAGGCCTTCGAGGCCTGGCTGAGTGCGTCCAATTTCGACGGTGAAATGCTGCAGCGGACGCACCTGGCGGACCTGCGCCTGCGCTGATCTTTTCAATCTTCGGGAACTGCCCGGCGCGCAGAGGATCGGTGATACTGAATCCTTTCCACCGCAGTCCCGGAGACCACCATGAGCAGCGACATCCAGACCCCCAGCGTCGAACAGGTGCAGATCGACCAACTGCCCTGCTGGCGGATACACACCGCTTATGGTGAAGCCCTGATCGCCCAGCAGGGTGCGCAACTGCTGAGCTACCAGCCCCACGAACAGCCACCGCTGGTCTGGCTGAGCGATACCGCGCAATACCGTCACGGCCAGTCGGTGCGTGGCGGCGTGCCGGTGTGCTGGCCGTGGTTCGGCGACCTGGCGCGCAATCCGGTGGAAATCCGCACCGCCTTCACTGGCGACACGCCTCCGGCCCACGGACTGGTTCGCGCGTTGGACTGGCAACTGGATGACATCGCCGAAGAACAGGGCGAACTGGCCGCGCACTTCAGCGTCGATGCCCGCCACGGCCTGCCCGGCTGGCAACATTCCGCGCGCCTGGAACTGGCGATGCGCTTCGGCGAACGCCTGACCCTGGAGCTGACCACCCACAACCTGGGCGACAGGCCGCTGCCGGTCAGCCAGGCGCTGCACACCTACTTCGCCGTCAGCAACAGCCGCGAGATCGCCATCGACGGCCTGCAAGGCTGCCGCTACATCGAAACCCTGGAAGACTGGGAAGAACGCCAGCAACACGGCGTAGTGCGCATCGCCGGCGAAACCGACCGCATCTATCTGGATGTGGAAAAGCCGCTGGTGATCCGCGACCCGCTCTGGGAGCGAGCCATCCACATCCAGGCCGGCGGCTCGCGCTCGGCGGTGGTATGGAACCCGTGGATCGACAAGGCAGCGCGGCTGTCGCAGTTCCGCGACGATGCCTGGGAAGGCATGCTGTGCATCGAGACCGCGCGGGTCTGGGACGACGTCATGAGCGTGGCGCCGGGGCGCAGCGAGACGATGCGCGTGACGATCTGGGGCGAGGCGCTCAACGACTGATCGCTCGAGACCACCGCGGGAGCGGGCGGAGCCGCTCCTGCGAAAGCAGCACCTGGCGAAATCGAAGCCAGCCGTGAAGCCCCATCGACACGCTCGGGCGAACCTCGATGGCTATCGATTCGCTCCACACACTGCGAGCCCGTTCCTACAGGTCGCTCTCCTCCACCGGCCGCACCTTGGCGTCATCGATGGCATAGGCCGCGTCGGCCATTTCGTTGCTGACCGTCTCGATCTTCAGCGTGCCGCTGACCCAGATCGGGTTGTAGATATCGTCGATCTGGATGCCCTTGGGATAGCGCACCAGCACGATCTGGTTCGGCGGCGGCGGCGGCACGTGAATGCACGCGCCCGGATAAGGCACCAGGAAGAACTCGGTCACGCGGCCCTTGGCGTCGTTCTCCAGCGGCACCGGGTATCCACCCAGACGCAGTGCCTTGCCGTTCAGCGCGGCGACGGTCTTGGTCGAGTACATCACCTTCGGCAGGCCCTTGTCGGACTGCTTCAGGCCACCCTTGTTGGTGAAGGTGCCATTGGCCTCGGGGCCGTTGTGGGTGATCTCCGGCATGTCCTCCAGGGCCTTGCGGTCGGCGGGCGGCATCAGGGACAGCCAGTCGGTTTCGGGCAGTTCGGCGGCACAGGCCAGGGAAGTCAGCAGCACCAGGCTGCAGGCGAGCAATGTACGGCGCATCGTGGACTCACAGGCGGGAAATTCCTCCAGCACCCTCCCCCGTCGCGGGAGAGGGCCGGAAATCACCGTCAATTCTTCTTGATCAGACCGTAAATGACCAGCAGCACGATGGCGCCGATCACCGCGCCGATGAAGCCGGCCGCCTGCCCGGCCGCGTAGATGCCCAGGGCCTGGCCACCGTAGGTAGCCAACAGCGAGCCGCCGATGCCGATCAGGATGGTCATGATCCAGCCCATGCTGTCGTCACCGGGCTTGAGGAAGCGCGCGATGAGTCCGACGATCAGGCCGATGACGATGGTTCCGATGAATCCCATGACAGTCCCTCCTTGTGGGTTGAGCGCGGTAGGGCGCGCCTGTCATCGGACAGTGTAGGAAAGGCTGGCGTTCCGTGTTCCGCCGCCGGGGCGGGGCGACTGGCGGACAGAAAAAAGCCGCATCGGCGAACGATGCGGCTTTTCGGGATGCCGGCAGGGCGATGCGTCAGCCCTTGGCGATCAGCGCCTCGACCTCGGCGATGCGCGCCTTGAGGGTCGGCAGGTCAACGCTGCGCAGGGTTGCATGACCCACCTTGCGCCCGGCCTTGAAGGCCTTGCCGTAGTGATGCAGATGGCAGTCGGCGATGTTCAGCACGTCGGCTACCGGCGGCACTTCGCCGATGAAGTTGAGCATGGCGCTCTCGCCCACCTTGGCGGTGGAGCCCAGCGGCAGGCCGGCGATGGCACGGACGTGGTTCTCGAACTGGCTGCACTCGGAACCTTCGATGGTCCAGTGGCCGGAGTTGTGCACGCGCGGGGCGATCTCGTTGGCCTTCAGGCCGCCGTCGACCTCGAAGAACTCGAAGGCCATCACGCCGACGTACTCCAGCTTGTCCAGCACGCGGCCAACGTAGTCTTCTGCCAGCGCCTGCAACGGGTGGTCGGTGCTGGCCACGGAGAGGCGCAGGATGCCGTTCTCGTGGGTGTTGTGCACCAGCGGGTAGAAGCGGGTTTCGCCGTCGCGGGCACGCACCGCCACCAGCGAGACTTCGCCGGTGAAGGGCACGAAGCCTTCCAGGATGCACGGCACGCTGCCCAGTTCGGCGAAGGCACCAGCCACGTCTTCGGGCTTGCGCAGGACCTTCTGGCCCTTGCCGTCGTAACCCAGGGTACGGGTCTTCATCACCGCCGGCAGGCCGATACCGGCCACGGCGGCATCGAGGTCGGCCTGGGACTGCACATCGGCGAAGGCCGGCGTAGGGATGCCCAGGTCCTTGAACATGGACTTCTCGAACCAGCGGTCGCGGGCGATGCGCAGCGACTCGGCGTTCGGGTAGACCGGTACGAACTGCGAGAGGAAGGCTACGGTCTCGGCCGGTACGCTCTCGAACTCGAAGGTCACCAGGTCGACTTCATCGGCCAGTTGGCGCAAGTGCTCCTGGTCGCCGTAGTCGGCTCGGATGTGCTCGCCAAGGGCTTGTGCGCAGGCGTCGGGCGCCGGATCGAGGAAGGCGAAGTTCATGCCCAGCGGGGTGCCCGCCAGAGACAACATGCGGCCGAGCTGACCGCCACCGATGACACCGATTTTCATGGTTCGAGCCTGTGCTTGCTAACGCGGTTCGGGGTTGTCCGCGCAGCAAGGGCAGCGCGGACGGTCATTGCTTACGCTTCGCGCGGGTCCGGGTTTTCCAGGACCGAGTCGGTCTGGGCGGTGCGGAACTGCTTCAGCGCTTCGTGATACTGCGGGTACTTGCCACCGAGGATGCTTGCGGCCAGCAGGGCGGCGTTGGTCGCGCCGGCCTTGCCGATGGCAAGGGTAGCGACCGGAATGCCGGCCGGCATCTGCACGATCGACAGCAGGGAATCGACGCCCGAGAGCATGGAGGACTGTACCGGCACGCCCAGCACCGGCAAGTGGGTCTTGGCGGCGCACATGCCCGGCAGGTGGGCGGCGCCACCGGCGCCGGCGATGATCACTTCGATGCCGCGGCCATCGGCCTCTTCGGCGTACTGGAACAGCAGGTCCGGCGTGCGGTGGGCGGAAACCACCTTCACTTCGTACGGAATGCCGAGCTTGTCCAGCATGTCTGCGGTGTGGCTCAGGGTGCTCCAGTCGGATTTGGAACCCATGATCACGCCAACCAGTGCGCTCATCGTCGTGCCTCTCTCAAGTGCGCTCTTGGGCGCGTCAGAAACCAACAAGCCACGCTCGTCGGAGGCGTGGCTTGTACGTGGCCAAACCGGCGGGCAGTGCCGGCTTGAAGGCGGCGCAGTATACCGCAAAGGGCAGGGCATCGTGCACCTGCCATGACCGTCCGTCCCGATTTCGTCATTTCAGAGTACGGCGCATCCGGGATGACCAGGGAAAAGCTTGCCTCAGCTCAAGATGGCCTAGTCTCAGAGACTCAGACTCTTCTGTCATCCCTGCCCGGATGGGCAGTTCCCTCATCCTTCAAGGAGCGAGCGCAATGTCCACGACCCTGCCCACGACCATGAAAGCCGCTGTCGTCCACGCCTTCGGCGAGCCACTGCGGATCGAGGAAGTCAAGGTTCCCCTGCCCGGCCCTGGGCAGATCCTGGTGAAGATCGAAGCCTCCGGTGTCTGCCATACCGACCTGCACGCGGCCGAAGGCGACTGGCCGGTGAAACCCAGCCTGCCGTTCATTCCCGGCCATGAGGGCGTCGGCTTCGTCGCCGCTGTCGGCGCCGGCGTCACCCGCGTGAAGGAGGGCGACCGCGTCGGCGTACCCTGGCTGTACACCGCCTGCGGCTGCTGCGAACACTGCCTGACCGGCTGGGAAACCCTCTGCGAAAGCCAGCAGAACACCGGCTACTCGGTGAACGGCGGCTACGCCGAATATGTACTGGCCGACCCGAACTACGTCGGCATCCTGCCCAAGGGGGTCGACTTCCTCGAGATCGCGCCGATCCTCTGCGCGGGCGTCACCGTCTACAAGGGCCTGAAGGAAACCGAAGCGCGCCCCGGCCAGTGGGTGGCGATTTCCGGCATCGGCGGCCTGGGCCACGTCGCCGTGCAGTACGCCAAGGCAATGGGCCTGCACGTAGTGGCCGTGGACGTCGACGACGCCAAGCTGGAACTGGCCAGGCGCCTGGGCGCCAGCCTGACCATCAACGCGAAGAAGGAAGACCCGGTGCAAGTGGTGCAGCGCGACATCGGCGGCGCCCACGGCGTACTGGTCACCGCGGTGTCCAACAGTGCCTTCGGCCAGGGCATCGGCATGGCCCGCCGCGGCGGCACCGTATCGCTGGTCGGCCTGCCACCGGGCGACTTCCCCACGCCGATCTTCGACGTGGTGCTCAAGGGCCTGCACATCACCGGCTCTATTGTCGGCACCCGCGCCGACCTTCAGGAAGCCCTCGACTTCGCTGGCGAAGGCCTGGTGAAGGCCACCGTCAGCGCCGGCAAGCTGGATGACATCAACGCCATCCTCGACAGAATGCGCGCCGGGCAGATCGAAGGGCGCATCGTGGTCGAGATGTAAGGCCTCCGCGCGGGACGGCTCCCGTCCTGCGCTTCAAGCCTGAAGCCGCCCTCTATCCGCAAACGGGAGAGGGCGGCTTTGGCCTTATGGGTGCCGCACTCGTCACCTCAGGACGTTTCGTCCAGCCCCAGCCCCCCTTCCAGCTTGCGCCACAGCAGGCGGATCTGCGCCTTGCGCACCAGCGCGCAGCGGTACAGGCGGATTTCCTGCGGGACGATCCAGTGCGGGCCTCCGCACACCGCCAACTCGCCGCGCGCCAGCTCCGCCTCCATGCTCAGGCGCGGCACCCAGGCCACGCCCATGCCCTGCAGCGCCATGCTCTTGAGGCTGTCGGCCATCGCGGTTTCATAGACCGTGGTGTAGCGCAGGTTGCGCTGGCGCAGCAGCAGGTTCACCCCGCGCCCGAGGAAAGCACCGGCGCTGTACGCCAGCAGTGGCACGCTTTGCCCGCTGTCCAGGTCGTAGAGCGGCACGCCGGCGGAGTTCACCGCGCACACCGGCAGCATCTCGGTGCGGCCCAGGTGCAGCGAGGGGAAGACTTCCGGGTCCATCTGCAGCGCGGCATCCGGGTCGTAGAACGCCAGCATCAGGTCGCAGCCGCCTTCACGCAGCAGGTGTACCGCCTCGCCCACGTTGGTCGCCACCAGGCGGCTGGCGATGTTCAGCCCCTCTGAACGCAGGCGGGCAATCCATGCCGGGAAAAAGCCCAGCGCCAGAGAGTGCGCGGCGGCGAACTGCAGCACCTCGCCCTGCCCGCCTTCCAGGTGGTGCAGGTGGCGCACCACCTGGCCGAGCTGCTCGACCACCGCGCGGGCGGTGACCAGGAACAACTGGCCCGCCTCGGTCAGCTCGATGGGTGTGCGCTGGCGGTTCACCAGGGTCAGCCCGAGGGCGTCTTCCAGGCTGCGGATGCGCCGGCTGAACGCCGGCTGGGTGACGAAGCGTTTTTCCGCCGCCTGGGAAAAGCTGCGCGTGGTGGCCAGGGTGCTGAAATCTTCCAGCCATTTGGTTTCGAGGTTCACGTCATCTCCAGCGCGTTGTCGCGCCTGATCGATTGGTCAGGAGCCGGGCGCGCGTAACACAGCCATACGCTCGCCGTCACCATTTCGTCACAGGGTACATTATGCCGTTTGTGCATGAGACAACTTTTAACAGCATTGGCCGACGATCGGCGAAATCCCTAGTCTACCGGGCATCGCGGCACTGGCCGTGTTCTTCCGAGACAATCCCCGTCATGTCCCCTGTTGCATCGTTCCGCATCGAGAAAGACCTCCTCGGCACCCTCGAAGTACCTTCTGACGCCTACTACGGCATCCAGACCCTGCGCGCTGTGAACAACTTCCGCCTCTCGGGCGTGCCGCTGTCGCACTACCCGAAACTGGTCGTCGCCCTGGCGATGGTCAAGCAGGCGGCAGCCGATGCCAACCACAAGCTCGGCCACCTGCCGGCAGACAAGCACGCCGCCATCAGCGAAGCCTGTGCCCGTCTGATCCGTGGCGATTTCCACGACCAGTTCGTGGTGGACATGATCCAGGGTGGCGCTGGCACCTCGACCAACATGAACGCGAACGAAGTCATCGCGAACATCGCGCTCGAAGCCATGGGCCATGCCAAGGGTGAGTACAAGTACCTGCACCCGAACAACGACGTGAACATGGCGCAGTCGACCAACGACGCCTACCCGACCGCCATCCGCCTGGGCCTGCTGCTGGGCCACGACACCCTGCTGGCCAGCCTCGACAGCCTGATCCAGGCCTTCGCCGCCAAGGGCGTCGAGTTCGCCGGCGTACTGAAGATGGGCCGTACCCAGCTGCAGGACGCGGTGCCGATGACCCTCGGCCAGGAATTCCACGCTTTCGCCACCACCCTGGGCGAAGACCTCGACCGCCTGCGTCGCCTGGCGCCGGAACTGCTGACCGAAGTGAACCTCGGCGGCACCGCTATCGGCACCGGCATCAACGCCGACCCCGGCTACCAGAAGCTGGCCGTCGAGCGCCTGGCTGAAATCAGCGGCCAGCCGGTAGTCCCGGCCGCCGACCTGATCGAAGCCACCTCCGACATGGGCGCCTTCGTGCTGTTCTCCGGCATGCTCAAGCGCACCGCGGTCAAGCTGTCGAAGATCTGCAACGACCTGCGCCTGCTCTCCAGCGGTCCGCGTACCGGCATCAACGAGATCAACCTGCCGCCGCGCCAGCCGGGCAGCTCGATCATGCCGGGCAAGGTCAACCCGGTGATTCCGGAGGCCGTGAACATGTGCGCCTTCGAAATCATGGGCAA
Organism: Pseudomonas triclosanedens; assembly: GCF_026686735.1. Taxonomy (NCBI): domain Bacteria; kingdom Pseudomonadati; phylum Pseudomonadota; class Gammaproteobacteria; order Pseudomonadales; family Pseudomonadaceae; genus Pseudomonas; species Pseudomonas triclosanedens. The sequence goes on from NZ_CP113432.1 coordinate 6,062,721, forward strand.
CGACCTGGCACTGACCATCGCCGCCGAAGGTGGCCAACTGCAGCTGAACGTGATGGAGCCGCTGATCGCCTACAAGATCTTCGACTCGATCCGCCTGCTCCAGCGCGCGATGGACATGCTGCGCGAACACTGCATCACCGGCATCACCGCCAACGTCGAGCGCTGCCACCAACTGGTGGAACACAGCATCGGCCTGGTCACCGCGCTGAATCCGTACATCGGCTACGAAAACTCCACCCGTATCGCCAAGACCGCGCTGGAAACCGGCCGTGGCGTACTGGAGCTGGTACGCGAGGAGCAACTGCTGGACGAAGCCACCCTGGCCGACATCCTGCTGCCGGAAAACATGATCGCCCCGCGACTGATTCCGCTGCGCGCCTGATCACTTGCCCGGCGCAGGCCGGGCACGTCTCACCGGTTGAGGGGGAGTACTCCTTCCTCACCTTTCAGGGATCGGTTACCCCCGTTCCCTTCTTTTACACCCGGCGCCGCGGATTCTTCCGGGGCGCCACATCTCACCGGTTGAGAGGCCATTTGGCCGCTCTCCACTCGAAGGGACACCGCTTACCCCGGTGCCCCTTTTTTTTACCTTCGATTCGGGCACGGCGAAAAACCTCGCGGCAGATTCCGCTCGCAGGATGAGTGGAGTGATGCGATCGCCATCGAACCTCGCGCCACCGCGCCGATGGATATCGCACGCAGGCTTCGATTGCGCCAGACGAGAGTCGAGCAGGAGCAGGCGCCGTCGGCGATCAGCGCAGTACGAAGCGGCCCGCAGTGGATGCCCGAAGCTCAATCCTGCCGTTGCAGATGATCGAGAATCCGGCGGTTGAGCGCGGCGATACGCTCTACGGCGTCGGCTTCGTCGCGGTCCCCATCCTGCGCGCCGAGCTGGCGGGCGCAAAGGTTGAGCGCGGAGAGCACCATCAGTTCATTGCTGGTGACGTAGGGGAATTTCTTCTTGCTGGCGGCGATCTCCGCCTGCAGCAAGGTGGCCGCGTCCTGCAGCCGGCGCTCTTCCCCGGCCGGCGCACGGACGCTGTACTCGCGCCCGAGAATGCGCAGGACGCGGACGCCATCGCCACTCATGCGCTGGCGCGACTATCGCTGACGCGGCGGATCAGCGCCTGCAGGCGGGTGGCCGTGGCGTTGTGCTTCTCTTCCTGCTCCATAAGGGACAGTTGCAGGCTGTCGTTCTCCTCGCGGACCTTGAGCAGCTCCTCGCGCACCTGGGCGTTGTCCTGAACCAGCACTTCGTTCTGCTGCAGCAGTTCGGCCACCAGTTGTTCAAGTTGTTCGAGGGTGGAATCGAGCATGGGAGCCTCCGCAAAGTGTTTCAAAGGGTGCGGAGGATAAAGAATGGAGTCACGCGGGGCCAGCGGAAACGGTGATCTTCGGACAAGCAGTATGCTGTCAATTCAATGGCTTACAGATTCAATCTCGTGTTATTTCAATGATTTCCGCCATATCCGTGGTTCGCGCCGGAAACGGCCCGCTCCTGCGGATGCCGCACACAGGAGAGGACTCTACCCGGTCCGCCGCGGTCAGCCCCGTATCACACCCTCTTCGCGCAGCAGCTTGAAGATCGCCTCGGCACCCGCCTGCGGCGTGACGTCCTTCAGCACCTGGCCAGTACCGCCAGAAGCCTTGGCGGTGGCAGCCTTCATGCGCTCCGCGCCGGTCTTTGCCTTGACCACCTTGAGCCGCTTGGGCCGCGCGCGCGCCGGTTGCAGATTGCCCTCATCCAGCAGCGGGTCGGCCACCACCTCCACTTCGCAGGCCTCCAGATAACCCCGGCGGGCCGGGCCGAAGGCGCTCTGGCGAGCCGTCGGCCCGGCGTTGTCGACGCTGGCGACGAAGGGCAGCCGCACTTTCAGGCGGCGGCGCTGGCCGCGTGGCAGCGCCTGGAGCACCTGGGCACTGCCGCCTTCTACCTTCTCCACCTCCGCCAGCCCGACCACCAGCGGCCAGCCGAGGCGCTCAGCCAGCAGGAAGGGCAACATGCCGGAGCCTTCCCCGGTTTCCGCCTGCGTACCGGTCAGCACCAGTTGCGCATCGCTGTCAGCCAGGTAGTCCGCCAGCGGCGGCAGCGCGTCGGCGCCCGGCGGTTGCTCCAGCACGGCCAGTTCGTCCAGGCCCATGCCGAGGTAGCCGCGCAGAGCTTCTTCCCCGGCGTCGCCGGCATGCACCACGCGCAGGCGCTTGCCGGCCAGGCGCATGCCCAGCTCCACCGCGCGGGCGTCCTGGTCGGCGCGGCGCGCACGACCGGAAGCCGGGTGGGCGCCGATGGAAACCAGGGCGACGATGTTCAGGTCATTCATAAGCCACCTCGGGCTCGCAAGCTGGCGTAGGGCGAATAACGCGCAGCGTTATCCGCCGATGTGGCGATGGCGGCGGATAAAGCCTGCGGCTTTATCCGCCCTACAGTCGGAGAGCCCCCCTCAGGCCGCATCGCGCGCCCCTCCGTTGCGATGGGCCTCGGCCAGTTCGATCAGCGCCTGGAGAATCGCGGCGGAGTCGCCGATCACCGAGAGATCGGCGCGTTTGATCATGTCGCAACCCGGGTCCAGGTTGATCGCCACCACCTTGTCGCAGGAACCGATGCCTTGCAGGTGCTGGATCGCCCCGGAAATGCCCACAGCCAGGTAGACCCTCGCAGTGACCCAGGTGCCGGTGGCGCCCACCTGGCGCGCGCGCGGCATGTGGCCGTCGTCCACCGCCACGCGGGATGCGCCTTCGGTGGCGCCGAGGGCTGCGGCGGCGCGGTGGAACAGGTCCCAGTCCTTCACGCCGTTGCCGCCGGAGAGGATGAATTCCGCCTCGGACATCGGAATCTGCGCCGGGTCCACGGCGACCGGGCCGAGGTCCTCGATGCGCGGCAGGTTGCGTGCGACGTTGTTCGCCAGTGCCACAGGCCGTACCTCATGGCGTGTCTCGCTGACCGGCTCGGCGCATTCGGCGGAGGCCAGGATCAGGCGTGGCAGGCCACGGTGCAAATCCTGCTGGCCGGCACCGGCGCGGCCGACGCAGCGCTCGCCCTCGGCCTGCCACACGCGAGTCGCCGGACGCTCGCCCAGGCTCGCGGCCAGGCGACGGCCCAGTTCGCCGCCACCGCTGCGGCTATCGGGCAGCAGCCAGTGGCGCGGGGCGAACTGGCTGTTCACCGAGCGCAGCGCCAGCACCCGTTGTTCCGGGGCGTAACCGTCATATTCATTGCCTTCGATCTGCAGCAGGCGGTCGACGCCCGCTGTATCGAAGGCGCTTTCCTTGTGCTCGCCGAAGATCACGGCGAGCACCGCGCCGTCGTTGCCGGCGAGCTTGCGGGCCAGGCCCAGCAGGTCGCGGTCGTGGCTGGAAAGGCGGCCGCCGACCATGTCCGGCACCACGGCAATCAGAAAAGCCGGCTGCTCGATCGTCACCAACGGCAACTGCACCACTTCCGGCGCGCTGCTGCGCTTGCCGCCGGTGCCCTGCTGGCCACCGGAGCGGTCGATGCGCTTGATGCCGTTGGGGCCGATGAAGCCGACCGCGTGGGGGTTCTTGCGCAGCACGCCGCTTGGGCCCATCCAGCGGCTTTCGCCGCCCTGGGTCGACTGCATGGCCGCGTGCAGCGGGTGCAGGCGGTTGCGGGCGATCCACTCGGCGCGCGGATCGCGGCGGATGATGTCGCTCATGCTCGATGCTCCAGGCTGGTGTAGGGCGAATGACGCGAAGCGTTATCCGCCGATGAAGTCGATACGGCGGATAGAGCCGTTGGCTTTACCCGCCCTACGAAGGCGGCCGGCGCGTTCATCAGTGCACCTCCGCCGCTTCTTCACGGCGTACCAGCGAGGGCTTTTTTACCGGCACCTCGGTGGCCTCGATGAGTACCTCGGCGACCAGTTCGGCGATGTCCTTGATCTCCGGGCGCGGCGCGACCACGCCTTCGAGCATCGCTGTGCACTGCGGGCAGCCCACGGCCACCAGCTCGGCGCCGGTTTCCTTGATGTCCGCCATGCGCATGTCGGGTATCCGCTGCTTGCCGGGGATGTCGGTGATCGGCGCGCCGCCGCCACCGCCGCAGCAGCGCGAGCGGAAGCCGGAGCGGGCCATTTCCTTCACTTCGATGCCGATGGCCTTGAGCACGTTGCGCGGCGCTTCGTACTCGCCGTTGTAGCGGCCGAGGTAGCAGGGGTCGTGGTAGGTCACGCTGTCGGCCTTGCTCTGCCCGAGGTTCAACGCGCCCTTGCGCACCAGCTCGTCGATGAAGGTGCTGTGGTGCAGCACCTCGTAGTTGCCGCCCAGCGCTCCGTACTCGTTCTTCAGCACATGGAAGCTGTGCGGGTCGCAGCTGACGATGCGCTTGAAGCGGTACTTGGCCAGGGTGGCGATGTTGCGCTTGGCCAGGGTCTGGAAGGTGGCTTCGTCACCCAGGCGACGGGCCACGTCGCCGCTGTCGCGCTCCTCCAGGCCGAGCACGGCGAAGTCGACGTGGGCGGCCTTTAGGATCTTCACGAAGGACCGCAGGGTGCGCTGGTTGCGCATGTCGAAGGCGCCGTCGCCCACCCAGAACAGCACGTCGGCCTGCTGCTTGTCGGCCAGCAGCGGCAGGTTCAGGTCCGCCGCCCAGTTCAGCCGGCCGCCGGGGGCGAAGCCGCCGGGGTTATCGGTGGCGATGAGGTTTTCCAGCACCTCGGCGCCCTTGTTCGGAGTCGCGCCCTTTTCCAGGGTGAGGTGGCGGCGCATGTCGACGATGGCGTCGACGTGCTCGATCATCATCGGGCATTCCTCGACGCAGGCCCGGCAGGTGGTGCAGGACCACAGGGTCTCGGCGTCCACCAGGGCCTTGCCGCCCAGCGCAACGATGGGCTGGTGCGGGCCGCCGCTGTGCTCGCCCAGGGGCTTGCCGGGGTAGGGGCTGCCGGCGAAGTTGGCATCATTGCCGCCCGCCAGGCCGATGACCATGTCCTGGATGAGTTTCTTCGGGTTCAGCGGCTGGCCGGCGGCGAAGGCCGGGCACATGGCCTCGCACTTGCCGCACTGCACGCAGGCGTCGAAGCCGAGCAACTGGTTCCAGGTGAAGTCGGTGGGCTTTTCCACGCCCAGCGGCGCCATGGGGTCGTTCAGGTCCAGGAGCTTCAGGCCGGTGGAGCGGCCGCCGCCGAAGCGTTCGGCGCGGCGGTGCCAGGCCAGGTGCAGGGCGCCGGCGAAGGCGTGCTTCATCGGCCCGCCCCAGGTCATGCCGAAGAACAGCTCGGACACACCCCAGGCCACGCCGACGGCCAGGATGGCCGCCAGGAACCAACCGCCGAAGCCCTCCGGCAGAATGCCCGCCACCGGCAGGGTGGCGATGAAGAAGCTCGCCGAGAACATCAGCAGGCTTTTCGGCAGGCGCATCCACGGGCCTTTGGACAGGCGCGAGGGCGGGTCGAGGCGGCGCTTGGCGACGAACAGCGCGCCGCAGAACATCAGCGCGGTGGCGGCCAGCAGGGCGAAGCCGAGGATGCGGTTGTGCAGGCCGAAACCGTGCACCAGGATCGCCAGCAGCGCCGCGGCAACGAAGCCGCCGGCGGTGGCCACGTGGGTCTTGGACATGTACTTGTCGCGCTCGACCACGTGGTGCAGGTCCACCAGATAGCGGCGCGGCATTTTCAGCAGGCCGCCGACCCAGTCGACCCGGGCGGGCCGGCCACGGCGCCACATCGCGAAGCGCTTCACGGCGCCCAGCACGGCAAGGCCGAGGGCGGCGAAGAGCAGGATGGGGAGGATGATGTTGAGCATTGTTATTGGTCTCCCTACGGGACCGGACTAACGCTGAAAGGGGATGGGTGGAACCCTCGACAATCGATGGGTATCGAAGGCTCCACCCGCCCTGCGGTCGCGTCAGAAGTCCTTGCACAGACGCAGCGCGTCATAGATCGCCGCATGGGTATTGCGCTGGGCCACGCAGTCGCCGATGCGGAACAGCAGATACCCGTCGCCTGGCTCGCTGAGGCACGGCTGCGGCTTGATCGCGAACAGCGCCTCGACGTCGATCTGGCCCTTGTTGCGCGAGCCCTGCTTGAGCGCGTAGTACAGGCTCTCGTCCGGACGCACGCCGTTCTCCACGACGATCTGGTCGACCACCCGCTCTTCCTTCGCGCCGGTGTATTCGTTCTCCAGCACGGCCACCAGCTTGTCGCCCTCGCGGTAGACCTTCTCCAGCATCAGGTCGCCGGTCATGATCACTTCCTTGGGGTACATGCTGCGGTAGTAGGTCGGGAAGGTGGTGCCGCCGATGGCCACGCCCGGCTTGATGTCGTCAGTGACGATCTCGACCTGGGCGCCCTTGTCGGCGAGGAAGTCGGCCACCGACATGCCGCTGAACTCGCAGATGGTGTCGTAGACCAGCACGTTCTTGCCTGGCGCCACCTTGCCGTCGAGCACGTCCCAACTGCTGACCACCAGCCCGTCGGCGGCGCCCCAGTGCTCGTTCTGTTCGAGGAACGGATGGCCGCCGTTGGCCAGCACCACCACGTCGGGACGCAGGTCCAGGATGGTGTCGGCGTCCGCGCCGGTGCCCAGGCGCAGGTCGACGTTCAGCCGCGCCAGCTCCAACTGGTACCAGCGGGTGATGCCGGCGATCTGGTCGCGCTGCGGGGCTTTCGAGGCGGTGGTGATCTGCCCGCCAAGCTGGTCCTTCTTCTCGAACAGGGTCACGTCGTGGCCACGCTCGGCGGCGACGCGCGCCGCTTCCATGCCGGCCGGGCCGCCACCGACAACGACGACCTTGCGCTTCACGCCAGTGGTCTTCTCGATGATGTGCGGCACGCCCATGTATTCGCGGGAAGTGGCGGCGTTCTGGATGCACAGCACGTCCAGGCCCTGATACTGGCGGTCGATGCAGTAGTTGGCGCCGACGCACTGCTTGATCTGGTCGACCTGGCCCATCTTGATCTTGGCGATCAGGTGCGGGTCGGCGATGTGCGCGCGGGTCATGCCGACCATGTCCACGTAGCCGCCTTCGAGGATGCGCGTGGCCTGGTTCGGGTCCTTGATGTTCTGCGCGTGCAGCACCGGCACGTTGACCACCTCCTTGATGCCCGCGGCCAGGTGCAGGAACGGCTCCGGCGGGAAGGTCATGTTCGGGATGACGTTGGCCAGGGTGTTGTGGGTGTCGCAGCCGGAACCGACCACGCCGATGAAGTCGATCATGCCGGTATCGCTGTAATACTTGGCGATCTGCTTCATGTCGTCGTGGGTGAGGCCGTCCGGGTGGAACTCGTCACCGCAGATGCGCATGCCGACGCAGAAGTCGTCGCCGACTTCGGCACGCACCGCCTTGAGCACTTCCAGGCCGAACTTCATGCGGCCCTCGAAGCTGCCGCCCCACTCGTCGGTACGCTTGTTGACGCGCGGGCTCCAGAACTGGTCGATCATGTGCTGGTGCACGGCGGACAGCTCGACGCCATCCAGGCCACCTTCCTTCGCCCGGCGTGCCGCCTGGGCGTAGTTGCCGATCACCCGCCAGATCTCTTCCGGCTCGATGGTCTTGCAGGTGGCGCGGTGCACCGGCTCGCGAATGCCCGAGGGCGACATCAGGGTCGGCCAGTGGTAGCCGTCCCAGCGCGAACGGCGACCCATGTGGGTAATCTGGATCATGATCTTGGCCCCATGCTTGTGCATGGCGTCGGCCAGGTTCTGGAAGTGCGGAATGATGCGGTCGGTGGAGAGGTTCACCGAACTCCACCACTGCTGCGGGCTGTCGATGGCGACCACGGAAGAACCGCCGCAGATGGCCAGGCCGATGCCGCCCTTGGCCTTCTCCTCGTAGTACTTCACGTAGCGCTCGGTGGTCATGCCGCCGTCGGTGGCATAGACCTCGGCGTGGGCGGTGGAGAGCACGCGGTTGCGGATGGTCAGCTTGCCGATCTGGATCGGCTGGAACATTGCCTCGAAAGCCATTGCGGCATCCTCACGGGATCAGAGGTTTCTTGTTGTGGTGGCGGCCTGCGAGCCGCCCGTGCCGAAGTCGTGGATCAGAGCGGTTTGACGACGAACAGGCCGTCGTCGTGGCCGTCCTCGGCGCCGCTGTAGACCTGCTCGGCGACGGTGCGGATGTCGCTGCCGCGCGCCTGGAGGATCTGGTCCATGGCGCCGGCGAACCAGCCGGTGAACATGTAGTCGACCTTGCGGTTGACCTTGCCGTAGACGTACACGAAGGCCGAGTGCTTCAGGCGCACCTGGGCGGTGCCCTTGTCGAGGTCGATCTGTTCGATCTGGAACAGGCCCCAGCCGCGCTGGGACAGGCGCTTCATGTAGTGCTCGAAGACTTCCACGCCGACCAGGCCGTGGCACTCGGCTTCCTTCTCGCACCAGTGCCAGGCGGACTTGTAGCCGGCCTTGTAGAGAATCTCGGCGTAACGCTCGGCGCCCAGCTCTTCCTCGATGCCCATGTGGTTGTTGACGAAGAAATGCCGCGGCACATAGAGCATCGGCAGGGCGTCGGTGGTCCAGACGCCGGTTTCGCTGTCGACTTCGATGGGCAGTTCGGGGGCGTGTTTGGCCATGTGTGCAGACTCCAGAAAGTACTGTTCCGGCAGGGCGCGGCCCTGCATTCAGGTATGAGAAGTGGCGGCGCAGCTATCGATGCGCGCAGCAGGCCCCAGGGGTATTCATCACTCGCCCCAGACTTCGCCGAGGACCCTTACCCAGTTCTCGCCCATGACCTTGCGCACTACGCGCTCGGGCATGCCACGGCCAAGCAGCGTTTCGGTGAGGTTGGGGAATTCGCCCACGGTGCGGATGCCCAGTGGGTTGACGATCTTTCCGAAGTTGGTGAGGCGGCGGGCGTAACCCTTGTCGTGGGTCAGCCACTCGAAGAAGTCCTGGCCGTGGCCCTGGGTAAAGTCGGTGCCGATGCCGATGGCGTCCTCGCCGACGATGTTCATCACGTACTCGATGGCTTCGGCGTAGTCGTCGATGGTCGAGTCGATGCCCTTGGCCAGGAACGGCGCGAACATGGTCACGCCGACGAAACCGCCGTGGTCGGCGATGAATTTCAGCTCGGCATCGGACTTGTTGCGCGGGTGCTCTTTCAGGCCCGAGGGCAGGCAGTGGGAATAGGTGACGGGCTTCTTCGACTCGAGGATGACTTCCTCGGAAGTCTTCGAACCGACGTGGGACAGGTCGCACATGATGCCGACGCGGTTCATCTCCGCGACGATCTCGCGGCCGAAGCCGGAGAGGCCGCCGTCGCGCTCGTAGCAGCCGGTGCCGACCAGGTTCTGGGTGTTGTAGCACATCTGCACGATGCCCACGCCGAGCTGCTTGAAGATCTCCACGTAGCCGATCTGGTCCTCGAACGCATGGGCGTTCTGGAAGCCGAAGAGGATACCGGTCTTGCCCTGCTCCTTGGCCTTGCGGATATCGGCGGTGGTACGCACCTGCAGCACCAGGTCGCTGTTGTCGCGGATCAGCTTGCTGCTGGAAACGATGTTGTTCACCGTTGCCTGGAATCCTTCCCACACCGACACGGTGCAGTTGGCGGCGGTCAGCCCGCCCTTGCGCATGTCTTCGAACAGTTCGCGGCTCCACTTGGCGATGATCAGGCCATCGATGACGATGCTGTCGGCGTGAAGTTCGGCTGGGCTCATCTTGGCGTCCCTCTTGTCAGGCGTCGGACTTGGTGCGCCGGGACTGGCGCCGACGCTTTGGGGGCAGCATATCCCCGGGTGCCGTAGCGACCCGGCTCGAAAGCGACCAGCGAAGTACCGAAAGCGTCAAGGCGGCGACACGGGCGAGGGCATTCGCGCCGGTCTGCCGCGGGTTTCAAGGCGAAGGAAGGGCGCAGGGTGCCGTCAGGCCACTGCGGGCGGCGCAGCCGTCAGCGCTTGCGCCAGCAGGCGAAGAGGTTCCACGCCACCAGGGCGGTGACGAAGGCGGAGCTGCTGTAGAAAAGCACGGCATCCACGTGGATTCCTCCGGAACGACAGCGCCCCCGCGAAGGGGGCGCTGGATGAGGGGGCTTACTTTTCGGAAACCAGCCGGGCGTGAGCGGATTCCTCGCCCAGGTTGTTGAGCATCCGCTCGCTGTACCAGTCGAGGAAATTGATCACACCGAACTCGTAAGTCTTGGAGTACGGCCCCGGCTGGTAGGCGGTGGAGTTGATGCCGCGCTGGTTCTCTTCGGCCAGGCGGCGGTCCTGGTCGTTGGTGGCGTCCCAGACTTCGCGCAGGCGCGCCACGTCGTAATCGACGCCCTCCACCGCATCCTTGTGCACCAGCCACTTGGTGGTGACCACGGTTTCCTGTGCGCTGATCGGCCACACGGTGAAGACGATCAGGTGGTCGCCCATGCAGTGGTTCCACGAATGCGGCAGGTGCAGGATGCGCATGGAACCCAGGTCCGGGTTCCGGATGCGGCCCATGAGTTTCTTCGAGCCCTGCTTGCCGTCCATCGTCATCGACACGGTGCCTTGCAGCAGCGGCATGCGCACGATGCGGTTGCGCAGGCCGAAACTGGCGTGAGCGTAGGGGATCTTCTCGGCTTCCCAGGCGGTGGTGCAGGCCGCGACCTGGTCCTTGAACGCCTGGCTGGCGCGCGGGTCGGTGACGTCATCCCACTCCAGCAGGGTATTGAGCAACTCGGGGTGCGAACCGTTGCAGTGGTAGCACTCGCGGTTGTTCTCGATCACCAGCTTCCAGTTCGCCGCTTCCTTGATCGTAGTCTGCACCGCGACCTTGGTGTTCTCCATGTCGTACGGCTCCATGTAGTGCTCGAGCGTACGCAGGAAGTCATCGATGGCCGGCGGGTTCTCGGCCAGCGAAATGAAGATGTAGCCACCAGCGGTCTTCACGTGCACCGGTTTCAGGCTGTAGTCCTTCATGTCGAAGTCAGCGCCCATCTCGGTGCCCGCGAACAGCAGGCGGCCGTCCAGCTCGTAGGTCCACTGGTGGTAGGGGCAGACCAGCTTGGCCACCTTGCCCTTGTCGCTGACGCACAGGCGCGAACCGCGATGGCGGCACACGTTGTGGAAGGCATGGATCTGCCCCTCGGCTCCGCGCAGCACGATGACCGGGTTGTCACCGATCTGCAGGGTAAGGAAGTTGCCCTTGGTCGGAATCTCGCAGGTCATGCCGGCGATCAACCACTCCTTGTGGAAAATCTCCTGCATGTCCAGTTGGAACAGGCGCTCATCGTTGTAGAAGGGTTGCGGCAGCGAGAAGCTGTGATCGCGGGTGCGCAGCATCTCGGCGGTGGCCTTGCGGGCCGGTTCCAGCGGATCGCCCAGACTCAGAGTAGCGGTGACGTCCATTGCTAGGTCCTCATGCCGCAGCCACACAGGCTGCCGGCGGAAATGGGGAGTCGCTGAAAAACTGAGCGAAGCGCTTCTGGCTAGGTGCCCGGCCGCAGACAGCAGTTCTCGTGCGACAAGGTCAGGCAACAACACCAGGACAGTTTTTCAACGGCTCCAAGTGGCTGATACGGTTTGCCACGCAGGGCTGGTTTGCGGCAGGTGCCAGGCGCGCCGAGTGCGCCGTTTCCCGCCGTCTCGCTCAACCGCTGCTGGGTTGCTCGGCATGGCGCTGAGTGTGCGGCCACGCCATGGGAAGACCCTTATCTACGGGCGACACGACCACATCCGTTTCCGACGCGGCAGCCCCCGCCCCAGGCGCCAGGTCGCGATAAGCATGCAAATGTCGCTGGCAGGTAAATGGGTGGCCGTGGGCGTGCGCACAATCCGCCCCATCAGGCATGCCGAAAGGCCCGTGCGCCCGCATCGTCCGCGACGCGCACCACGGGCCCGGCGCTGCCCATCAGGCCATGCGCGCGGAGAGACAGCATGTCGACGAACAACTTCCTCAATCCGGTGAACACCCAGACCTGGGCCAACGGCCGCCACCTGGTGCGCTGCGTCAAGGCCATCCAGGAAACCTGGGATGTGCGCACCTTCTGCTTCATGGCCGATGCGCCGATCATGTTCTTCTTCAAGCCTGGGCAGTTCGTCACCCTGGAGCTGGAGATCGACGGCCAGCCGATCATGCGTTCCTACACCATCTCCAGCTCGCCCTCGGTGCCCTACAGCTTCTCCATCACCATCAAGCGCGTGCCGGGCGGCAAGGTTTCCAACTGGCTGCACGACAACCTCAAGGAAGGCGACCAGATTCCGGTACACGGCCCGGTCGGCAACTTCAACGCCATCGACTTCCCTACCGACAAGGCGCTGTTCCTGTCCGGCGGCGTCGGCATCACTCCGGTGATGTCGATGGCGCGCTGGTTCTTCGACACCAACGGCAATGTCGACATGGTGTTCGTGCACAGCGCACGCACGCCCAAAGACATCATCTTCCACCGCGAGCTGGAGCACATGGCCTCGCGGATCGGCAACTTCAAGCTGCACCTGGTGTGCGAGAAGTACGATATGGGCGAATCCTGGGCCGGTTATCGCGGCTTCCTGAACAAGGCCATGCTGCAACTGATCGCCCCCGACTTCCTCGACCGCGAAGTGTTCTGCTGCGGCCCCACGCCCTACATGCACGCGGTGAAGCGCCTGCTCGAAGCCGAGGGCTACGACATGTCGCGCTACCACGAGGAAGCCTTCGGCCCAACACCGCCAGAAGTGCGCGCCGAAGTGAAGGAACTGGCCGCCGAGGCAGCCGAAGCGGCGGAGGTACCAGCCGCCGAGCTGAACAACGTGGAGTTCTGCGAAACCGGCAAGAGCATTCGCGTGGCACCGGGCGAGACCGTCCACGCCGCCGCAGCCAAGCTCGGCCTGCACATTCCCAAGGCTTGCGGCATGGGCATCTGTGGCACCTGCAAGGTCATGAAGCGCTCAGGCGAAGTGGACATGGAACACAACGGCGGCATTACCGACGAAGACGTGGCCGAGGGCTACATCCTGTCCTGCTGCAGCATCCCCAGGGGCGACGTGGTGATCGAATACTGATCACCGCCTGTCCCCATCCGCCACACACGTTACCCACGGAGTTATCCACAGGCCAGCGGGGCTTCGGCGCAATGCCGGAGACACCCGTGGCCGCCGCGGATGGCCGCCTCGATCCCGCCTGCAACCCGCATGCCACTAGGGCCAGACCAGATCGCAAAGCCCCGCCGCAAAGCCCGCGCACAGGCACGGCCCGAGCGCCTTGCACGCTCAGCCTGCGACGAATATCCACATGCGCTCAGTCGTCTTCCGGCACCGCCTTGTAACCGCTGGCGAGACGCTGCTGTATGTCCTGCGGCACGGCGTTGTAGTGGCTGGGCGACAGATCGTAGAGCCCCTGCCCCGCGGTGATCGACTTGAGCCGGTTGGCGTAGCCGTCCAGCTCCGCCAGCGGCACCTGGCCACGGATCAGCGCGACATTGGCCGACAGCGACTCGGTGCCCAGCACCTGGCCCCGGCGCCCCGTCAGGTCGGCGGTGATATCGCCCAGGCGAGTGTCCGGCGCCGTCACTTCGATGCTCACCACCGGCTCCAGCACGATGCCGCCGGCATTGCGCAGCGCGTCGAGCATCGCCTTGCGCCCGGCGGCCTGGAAAGCAATGTCCTTGGAGTCCACCGAATGGCTCTTGCCGTCGAACACCGTGACCTTCACGTCCGCCACCGGGAAGCCCGCCAGCGGCCCGGCACTGAGCGCCGAGCGCACGCCCTTCTCCACCGAGGGAATGAACTGGCCGGGAATCACCCCGCCCTTGACCGCATCGACGAACTCGAAGCCACCGCCGCGCGGCAACGGCTCCACCCGCAGGAACACCTCGCCGAACTGCCCCGCTCCGCCCGTCTGCTTCTTGTGCCGACTGTGCCCCTCGGCCGCCCGCGTGGCGGTTTCCCGATAGGGCACGCTGGGCGTGCGGGTTTGTACCTCCAGCTTGTACTGTCCGGCCATCCGCTCCAGCAGGTAGCGCAGGTGCAGCTCACCCATGCCGCGCAGCACGGTCTCCTGGGTGGATGCGTTGTAGTCCAGGCGTACGCAGGGGTCCTCCGCCTGGAGCCGCTGGAGGACTTCGGCCAAGCGCTGCTCGTCGCCACGCCGGCTGGCCTCGATGGCCAGGCCCTGCATCGGCGTCGGGAAGTTCAGCGGCTTGAGGCGGATATGGTCCTCGTCATGGGAGTCATGCAGCACCACGCCGTAATCCAGCTCCTCGATCTTTGTCAGCGCGCCGAAGTCGCCGGGGATCAGTTGCGGCACCTCTTCGTGCTTCTTTCCCTGCAGGCGCAGCAGATGCCCGACCTTGAACGCCTTGCGCCCATCGCCGGCGAACAACTGCATCTCCCGGCGCACCGTACCCTGATGGACGCGGAACACCGCCAGGCGGCCGACGAAAGGGTCGATCACCACCTTGAACACATGGGCCAGCACATGGGCTTCAGGCTCCGGTGAGGAACGGAAGTCATGCACCGCGCCACTGTCGTCGGTGCGCACGAACAGCGGCGGATTGCCTTCGGCCGGGCTGGGCGCCAGGCGCGCCAGCACATCCAACAACTCTGTCACGCCCGCGCCGGTACGCGCCGAAACGAAGCACAACGGTATCAGGTGCCCCTCGCGCAGCGCCCGCTCGAAGGGCGCGTGCAGCGCCTCCGGCGCCACCTCGCCTTCCTCCAGGTAATGCGCCATCAGCTCCTCGTCGACTTCCACCACCTGGTCCACCAGCGCCTGGTGCGCCTCGGCCACGGAGGAAAAATCGGAGTCGCCATCCGGGGCGAAGAAGCAATCCACCACGCGGGTGCCACCCTCGGCAGGAAGATTCAGCGGCAGCACTTCCTTGCCGAAGGCTTCGCGCAAGTCCGCCAGCAACACCGGGAGATCCACCCGCTCGGCATCGATCCGGTTGACTACCAGCATCCGGCACAGGCCGCGATCAGCGGCCCAGCCCATCATGCGGCGGGTGGTCAGCTCGATGCCGTTCTGCGCATTCACCACCACCAGCGCGGTTTCCACCGCGCCCAGCGCGGGCAACGCATGGCCGATGAAGTCGGGGTAGCCGGGTGTATCGATCAGGTTGATCCGCGTGCCCTCGTGTTCCAGATGAACGAGTGCAGCGGCCAGGGAGTGATGGTATTCGCGCTCCATCGGATCGGAGTCGCACAGCGTATCGCCGCGCTCCAGCGAGCCCATGCTGGCGATCGCGCCACTGTGCTGCAGCAGCGCTTCGGCAAGCAGCGTCTTGCCGCTGTCGCCGTGGCCGACCAGAGCCACGGTGCGGATATGTTCCACCGAGTAACTGGACATGATGATCTCCCGCCCCCAGGGTTCCTGAAGTATAGGCAGTCACCCCTGCGCACTCATGGGCAAAAAATGATCAGCACGCCGCAGCCCAGCAGCCATCGGTGCTACAGCCATTCATCCACAGCCCACCCACATCTTCCGGGCAGAACGCTACACAGCCACTGTGGAAAACACGCCCGAAAATCCCTCGAAGATCCCCCGAAAGCCAGAATCCATCGGGCTTTCGCCATTTGATCAAAAAACGTACTGACAACCTGGGTAGCCGCCGTAGCAGGCCCCCAGCGATGTAACGACAGGTTTTCCACACCTTCTGCGAGTTTCGCCCCACAGGCATTGTGGAAAGTCTTGCGACAGCCCGCCAGCCGGGATAAAGCGCCTGTGGATCAATGCCTTGCCAATGCTGCTGCTCAGTTTTCGAACAATCTCGTGAAGACCGCGAACGGCGCAGGCTCTGTGAGCTTTTCCACAGGTGCTGCACAGTGGGGTCAACACATTCCGGGGATAGCGGCGCAAGCGTTGTGCACAGAAATGAGCGGCAGAACGATACACAGGCGTGCAAGCCATTGAAAAACCGTCGCTGATCAAAAAACAGGCAACCTTGCCGAAGTCACGCCATGCCGGGGCCACAGCCTCGCACCAACAGGCTATCCACAGTTTTGCCAGGCTTGCTTCCACAGCAGTTGTGGAGTAATCCACCGACCACCTTTGAACCGCTACAACCCACGCCATACGGAGCTTCGACGATATCTGACGACACTATTTCGGGCCGCCTGGGCAAACGCTTGCGGGATCACTTCCGAAAGACTTGCCCACAGCTTTATCACAAGGATGCCCACGATTTTCCGGTGAAACGCTGAAACAAACGCGGAGCGCCGGCCAGGACCTCGCGGACTATGCTGGCGCTTTCTTCCAGGAGCAGGAGTCCACGCCATGATCCTTACCACCACCCCCACCATCGAAGGCCAGACGATCCGGGAATACCGCGGCATCGTGGTCGGCGAGGCGATTCTCGGCGCCAATGTGTTCCGCGACCTGTTCGCCGGCCTGCGCGACATCATCGGCGGCCGGTCCGGCGCCTACGAGAAGGAACTGGGCCGCGCACGGGAGATTGCCTTCGAAGAGCTGAAGGAGCGCGCACAGGAGCTGGGTGCCAACGCAGTGGTCGGCATCGACCTGGATTACGAAGTGGTAGGGCAGAACGGCAGCATGCTGATGGTGAGTGTCAGCGGCACGGCGGTGCGGGTGTAGGCGCAGTACCTTCGCCGCCTGCGGGAGAAGCCAGCCACCTGGTCAAATCTTGAACGACCCGATGCAAGCCACGCTGCGCGCGGCCTGCAGCCATTCATCCACAGGATGGGGACAGATTGCGCGGGAAACCGTCCCCAGCGCCTGGGGAAAAATCAGGTGGCGCTCATCACCCGGCGGATATCCGCAGCCAGCGCCTCGACGCGGGCGATATCGGTGTCCCAGGAGCACATGAAGCGCGCGCCGCCCGCGCCGATGAAGGTGTAGAAGCGCCAGCCCGACTGGCGCAGGGCCTCCAGCGCCGGCTCGGACATCTGCAGGAAAACCCCGTTGGCCTCCACCGGGAACATCAGGCTCACGCCCGGCACGTCCGCCACCCGCTCCGCCAGCAGGCGCGCGCAGTGGTTGGCGTGGCCGGCGTAGTGCAGCCAGGCGTCGCCTTGCAGCACGCCGACCCACGGGGCGGCGAGGAAACGCATCTTCGAGGCCAGTTGGCCGGCCTGCTTGCAGCGGTAGTCGAAGCCGTCGGCCAGCTCGCGGTTGAAGAACAGGATCGCCTCGCCCACCGCCATGCCGTTCTTGGTGCCGCCGAAGCAGAGCACTTCGACGCCGGATTTCCAGGTCAGCTCCGCCGGGCTCGCGCCCAGGGACGCGCAGGCGTTGGAGAAGCGCGCGCCGTCCATGTGCAGATGCAGGCCCAGTTCGCGGCAGGTGGCGCTCAGTGCCTTGAGTTCGTCGGGACGGTAGACGGTGCCGACCTCGGTGGCCTGGGTGATGGTCACCACGCGCGCCTTCGGATAGTGGATATCCTGGCGCTTGCCGGCAATCTCGCGGATCGCCTCGGAGGTCAGCTTGCCTTCGGCATCGGTGCGCGCCAGCAGCAGCTTGGAACCGTTGGAGAAAAACTCCGGCGCGCCGCATTCGTCGGTCTCGACGTGGGCGGTCTCGGCGCAGATCACGCTGTGGTAGCTCTGGCACAGCGCGGCCAGGGCCAGGGAGTTGGCGGCCGTGCCGTTGAACGCGAAGAACACCTCGCAGTCGGTCTCGAACAGCTCGCGAAAATGATCGGAGGCGCGCGCGGTCCACTGGTCTTCGCCGTAGGCGCGTTCGTGGCCGCGATTGGCCTCGGCCATCGCGGCCCAGGCTTCGGGGCAGATGCCGGAATAGTTGTCGCTGGCGAATTGCTGGGTGTTGTCGGTCATGGTGCGGCCTCGGGAAACGTTGTACGTCAGGCAGCAGCGTAGCAACGGATAGTCGCCCGCAGCCGGAGGGCGCAGGCCTCCCGCTGACGGGAGGCCGCGGGATGGATCAGGGCAGCTTGGTCAGCGCCATCTGCTCGGAGATCGGCACGAACAGCTCGCGCAGGGATTGCGCGGTGCCCTTGTTGGGCTTGTCCGGCGAGCTCATGTTGAGCACATAGCGGCCCTTGATGAGGCCGGTCAGGGTCGATTCGCCGGCCTTGTCGTCCGGGCCGGGCACGCTGATCGCCAGCGGATCGCCCATGCGCGTGCTGTCGATCACCGGCAGGTATTCCTCGCCGCCGAACTGCGCGGCGGTACCGTTCTGCAGCGCCGCCTGGCGCGCCTGGTTGAGCAGCGCGACGTTCTTGCTGGTGGTATCGCGCAGCTTGGCCTGGGCGGCCAGGTACTGCTTGGCGGTCTCGCTCTGCGGATCGCTGCCGGGCGCCGGCATGCCGGTGTCGGTCAGGGTCACCACCAGGCGCTGGCTGCCGTCGGCCTTGCCATAGGTGATGGTGGCGTCGTTGTAGCCGCACTCGCGGGAGATGAAGGGATATCCGTAGACGGCCTTGGCCGGCGGCAGGGCTTTCTCCAGCTCGTGGCCGCTGCAACTGTCGCCGGAAGGCAGGCTGGCGCTGGCGGAGTCGGCGGCCACCGGGGCCTCGGCCTTGGCGGGTTTGCTGTCGTCACCGCAACCCTGCAGCGTCGCGGCGAGCAGCAGGGCGGACATCAGGGGAAGGGTGCGTTTCATGGCGTCCTCGCATTTCGTGAGACGCGCAGTTTATGCCTTCGCGGTGGCTCTTTCCTATCGCCTCAGGGCGCGCACTGCCATTGGCCGGCGTTCTCCACGAAGCGCGCTTCGCCGACTCGCCAGCCCTCGCCGTCGCGCTCCAGGCAGAAGCGCTTGTAGAACCACGCCCGCCGACGTTTCTGATCACCCGCCAGCAGGTACACCTCGTACATCCCGGCCTGCAATGGCTGCGCCGGGGTGCTGGCCACGAAGTCTGCCGGCAGGCTCCCGTAGCCGATGCACTGGTCCGCCAGCAGGCGCAGGCCGGCGCCGGGCTTGCCGGGCGGCACGCTTTGCGCCCAGGTTTCCTTCGCATCGCGAAGCACGGACACCGCGTGCAGCGTGACGACGTTGTCGGCGACCTTCGCCGAGCCTGAGAACAGCCCACCCACCTCATAGGTGCCGGTCGCACCGACGCAGAGCTGTTCGCCGTTCATCCATACCCGGGCCTCGCCGTCGTGGTGCCGGGAAGTCGCCTGTACGGAGCCGGCGAGCACGACGGCCAACAGGCCGCCCAGAAGCTCAGGGAAGCAGCGACGCATCTTTGGGGTTCCTCAGGAAATCGCTCAGGACCGCCTCGAACTCGGCGAGGCTGCGGACATTCCTGCCGCTTTCACTCATGACCGAGTTGCCGGTGGACCAACTGAAGTAGTCGGCAAGGATGTCGCCCTGCTGTTCCATGTTGAAGTCCTGCAGCTTCGACCCCGGCTTGAACTCGTAGGCGTAAGGGTCGCCCAGCAGCCCCCACAAGGTGCCCGGATGCAGCAGGATGCCGTGCAGCCGCACCCAGTAGCCAAGCTGGTGCTGCCACACGTGCACCATCTCGTGCATGAACCAGTGGCGGTCGCGGGCATCCACGGAGAAGTCCGCCTTGTAGAAGTCCGGGTTGAAGTACATCTCCCCGTTGGGCGTCATCGCCGTGTTGTCGGGCTGCAGGCCGAACGGCAGGTATTCCTCGTTGTGCACGCGCACCCGGGCGTAGTCCACCGAGTCCTTGAACAGGCTCTGCGCCATGCTCAGCTCGCCGCTGGTCAGCGGGCGCGACTTGTCGTCTTTCTGCACGGGCACGAGCGTCGCCCCCTGGGGTTGCGTCTTCGACGTCTGGACACCCGACACCGGCAGGGAAATACCCTGGCCCTGCGCCGGATCGTGCCGGGCGCAGCAGGCCGTGGCGATGGCGGGCGGCAGCAGACGGAGACTGGTGACGGCCATCTGCGTCGCCGAGCGGATGGGCTGCGTTGCGCCGGCAAGATCGGTCACGCCCGTGTGCACCGAGCCATCCGCCAGCACGGCCTGGTATGGCAGGCAGGAATAGGGTTGGCCGTTGGCGGCGGAAAGCTGCAACTGACAACTGAAGCCCACTGCGACGGGCAGCGGCGCGACGAACGGCACCGGGCTGTGCTGGGTACCGACCAGCACATCGCCCGAACCGCTGATGATCGAGCCGCCGTGGGCGGTCGCGCTACCCAGGAAGGCGATGGGCTGGCCATCGACCAGAATGCTGCCGATGCCTTCGGTCACGGCATCGCCGCAGGCGCTGCTGTCACCCACACGCAACGCGGGCAGGCCATTGATGATGACGCTGGGAGAGCCGGTGACGGTCGGGTTGACGCCATGCCCGGGCTTCGGGCACGCGTCCTTGTCGCTGAGTCGTGCGGCGGGTCTGGACGTGCGCGGAGTCCCTCCTGGATAGTGGCGGCTCCCCTCGGGGGCCATTCACGCCTTCCTGGCGTCCTGCCGCAATTCTGCCTGTCTGGAACGGTCGTTTCCACAAACCCCGTCAACTTCCTCCCGCAGCGCCATGTCGCAAACGCACTCCCCCGTGGCGTACATAGGCATCTGGGGCGCAAGGGCCAGTCATACCATCGCTGCCAAGGGGCCTCATGCGGCCCGGCACCAGCCATTCCGGCGCGACTCTCGCGCCGCAGGGAGACGCAGCGATGTTCAGCAAGCACGACCAGATCCAGGGCTATGACGACGAACTGCTCGCGGCGATGGACGCCGAGGAGGCCCGCCAGGAGGACCACCTCGAACTGATCGCCTCGGAGAACTACACCAGCAAGCGCGTCATGCAGGCTCAGGGCAGCGGGCTGACCAATAAGTACGCCGAAGGCTATCCGGGCAAGCGCTACTACGGTGGCTGCGAGCATGTGGATAAAGTCGAGCAGCTCGCGATCGACCGCGCCAAGCAGCTGTTCGGCGCCGACTACGCCAACGTCCAGCCGCACTCGGGTTCCTCGGCCAACTCCGCGGTGTACCTCGCGCTGCTCAACGCCGGCGACACCCTCCTGGGCATGAGCCTGGCCCACGGCGGCCACCTGACCCACGGCGCCAAGGTGTCGTCCTCGGGCAAGCTGTACAACGCCGTGCAGTACGGCCTGAACACCGATACCGGGCTGATCGACTACGACGAGGTCGAGCGCCTGGCCGTGGAGCACAAGCCGAAGATGATCGTCGCCGGCTTCTCCGCCTACTCCAAGACCCTCGACTTCCCGCGCTTCCGCGCCATCGCCGACAAGGTCGGTGCGCTGCTCTTCGTCGACATGGCCCACGTGGCCGGCCTGGTCGCCGCCGGCCTGTACCCGAACCCGCTGCCCTACGCCGACGTGGTCACCACCACCACCCACAAGACCCTGCGCGGCCCGCGCGGCGGCCTGATCCTGGCCAAGTCCAACGAGGAGATCGAGAAGAAGCTCAACTCCGCCGTCTTCCCCGGCGCCCAGGGCGGCCCGCTGATGCACGTGATCGCCGCCAAGGCGGTGTGCTTCAAGGAAGCGCTGGAGCCCGGCTTCAAGGACTACCAGGCCCAGGTGATCCGGAACGCCCAGGCAATGGCCAAGGTGTTCCTCGAGCGCGGCTATGACGTGGTTTCCGGCGGCACCGACAACCACCTGATGCTGATCAGCCTGGTGAAGCAGGGCCTGACCGGCAAGGAAGCGGACGCCGCCCTGGGCCGCGTCGGCATCACCGTGAACAAGAACGCCGTGCCCAACGACCCGCAGAGCCCGTTCGTCACCTCCGGCATCCGCATCGGTACCCCGGCGGTGACCACTCGCGGGCTGAAGGAAGAACAGTGCCGCGAGTTGGCCGGCTGGATCTGTGACGTGCTGGACCACCTGGGCGACGCCGACGTCGAGGCCAAGGTGGCCACCCAGGTCGCCGGGCTGTGCGCGGACTTCCCGGTTTACCGTTGACATTTCGAAAGGCGCGATAGGAGCCACTGTCACGCCGTAGCCGTAGGGCGCATAACCTGGAACAGGTTATCCGCCGCCGCCGGCACGGCGGATAACGCTGACGCGTTATTCGCCCTACAAAAGCAGCCTCGCGCCAGGAAACATCAGGAGCACCCCATGCAACGCTACTCCGGCTTCGGCCTGTTCAAGCACTCCCTGAGCCACCACGAGAACTGGCAGCGCATGTGGCGCACGCCCACGCCCAAGCCGGTGTATGACGTGGTCATCGTCGGCGGCGGCGGGCACGGCCTGGCCACGGCGTACTACCTGGCCAAGGAGCACGGCATCACCAACGTCGCGGTGGTCGAGAAAGGCTGGCTGGGCGGCGGCAACACCGCGCGCAACACCACCATCGTCCGTTCCAACTACCTGTGGGACGAGTCGGCACTGCTCTACGAGCACGCCATGAAGCTGTGGGAGGGCCTGTCCCAGGACCTGAACTACAACGTCATGTTCTCCCAGCGCGGCGTCTACAACCTCTGCCACACCCTGCAGGACATGCGCGACGGCGAACGCCGCGTCAGCGCCAACCGCCTCAACGGTGTGGACGGCGAACTGCTCAACGCGCAGCAGGTGGCCGAAGAAATTCCCTACCTGAACTGCACCAAGAGCGCCCGCTACCCGGTCATGGGTTCCACCGTGCAGCGCCGTGGCGGCGTGGCCCGTCACGATGCCGTGGCCTGGGGCTTCGCCCGCGCCGCCGACGCCCTCGGTGTGGACCTGATCCAGCAGACCGAAGTGATCGGCTTCCGCAAACAGGACGGCGCGGTGATCGGCGTCGAGACCAACCGCGGCTTCATCGGCGCCAAGCGCGTCGGCGTGGTCACCGCCGGCAACTCCGGGCACATGGCCAAGCTCGCCGGCTTCCGCCTGCCGATCGAATCCCACCCGCTGCAGGCGCTGGTTTCCGAACCGCTCAAACCCATCATCGACAGCGTGATCATGTCCAACGCCGTGCACGGCTACATCAGCCAGTCGGACAAGGGCGACCTGGTCATCGGCGCCGGCATCGACGGCTACAACGGCTATGGCCAGCGCGGCTCCTACCCGGTCATCGAACACACCCTGCAGGCCATCGTCGAGATGTTCCCGGTGCTCTCGCGGGTGCGCATGAACCGCCAGTGGGGCGGCATCGTCGACACCACCCCGGACGCCTGCCCGATCATCGGCAAGACCCCGGTGAAGAACCTGTTCTTCAACTGCGGCTGGGGCACCGGCGGCTTCAAGGCCACCCCCGGCTCGGGCAACGTCTTCGCCGCCACCCTCGCCAAGGGCGAGCCGCATCCGCTGGCCGCGCCCTTCTCCATCGAACGCTTCCACAACGGCGCACTGATCGACGAACACGGCGCTGCCGCCGTCGCGCACTAAGAGGGCCCGACCATGCTGAACATCTTCTGCCCCCATTGCGGCGAGCTGCGCTCCGAAGAGGAATTCCACGCCAAGGGCCAGGCGCACATCCCGCGCCCGCTCGACCCCGGCGCCTGCACCGACGAAGAGTGGGGCGACTACATGTTCTTCCGCGACAACCCGCGCGGCATCCACCACGAACTGTGGGTGCACGCCGCCGGTTGCCGCCAGTACTTCAACGTCACCCGCCACACCGTGACCTACGAAATTCTCGAAACCTACAAGATCGGCGAAAAGCCCAGCATCACCGCCGCCGATACCGAGAAGAAACCCGCCGCTCAGGGAGTACCGGCATGAGCCAGGTGAATCGCCTTTCCCGTGGCGGTCGTATCGACCGCAGCAAACCCCTGACCTTCACCTTCAACGGCCAGAGCTACCAGGGCTTCGCAGGCGACACCCTGGCCGCCGCGCTGCTGGCCAACGGCGTCGACATTCTTGGCCGCAGCTTCAAGTACTCGCGCCCGCGCGGCATCGTCGCCGCCGGCGCCGAAGAGCCCAACGCCATCCTGCAGATCGGCTCGCGCGAATCCACCCAGGTGCCCAACGTGCGCGCCACCCAGCAGGCGCTGTACAACGGCCTCGTCGCCAGCGCCACCAACGGCTGGCCGAACGTGCAGAACGACCTCATGGGGATCTTCGGCAAGGTCGGCGGCAAGATGATGCCGCCCGGCTTCTACTACAAGACCTTCATGTACCCGCAGTCCATGTGGCTGACCTATGAGAAGTACATCCGCAAGGCCGCGGGCCTGGGCCGCGCGCCCACCGAAGTCGACCCGGACAGCTACGACTGGATGAACCACCACGCCGACGTGCTGATCGTCGGCGCCGGCCCCGCGGGCCTCGCCGCCGCCCTGGCCGCCTCGCGCAGCGGTGCGCGGGTGATCCTCGCCGACGAGCAGGAAGAGTTCGGCGGCAGCCTGCTCGACACCCGCGAGACCCTCGACGGCAAGCCGGCCGAGGAGTGGGTGGCCCAGGTCATCGCCGAGCTGCAAGGCAACCCGGACGTGGTCCTGCTGCCGCGCTCCACGGTCAACGGCTACCACGACCACAACTTCCTCACCATCCATGAGCGCCGCACCGACCACCTGGGCGAGACCGCCCCGCTGGGCCAGGTGCGCATGCGCGTGCACCGCGTGCGCGCCAACCGCGTGGTGCTCGCCGCCGGCGCCCACGAGCGCCCGCTGGTGTATGCGAACAACGACGTGCCGGGCAACATGCTCGCCGGCGCCGTCTCCACCTACGTGCGCCGCTACGGCGTGGCGCCGGGCAAGAAGCTGGTGCTGTCCACCAACAACGACTACGCCTACCGCGTCGCCCTGGACTGGCAGGAAGCCGGTCTGCAGGTGGTCGCCATCGCCGACGCCCGCCCCAATCCGCGCGGCGAATGGGTCGAGGAAGCGCGCAAGCGCGGTATGCGCGTCATCACCGGCAGCGCGGTGATCGAGGCACGCGGCAGCAAGCGTGTGAGCGGCGCGAAAATCGCCCCCATCGACACCTTCCGCCTGAAGGTGACCGCGCCCGGCGAGTGGCTGGACTGCGACCTCATCGCCAGCTCCGGCGGCTACAGCCCGGTGGTGCACCTGGCCTCCCACCTGGGCGGCAAGCCGGAATGGCGCGAGGACATCCTCGCCTTCGTACCGGGCCTGGCGTTCCAGAAGCGCCTCTGCGCCGGCGCGGTGAACGGCGTGTTCCGTCTCGCCGATGCCCTGGCCGACGGCTACAAGGCCGGCACCCAGGCGGCGATCGACGGCGGCTTCAAGGCTGTCGAGGGCGAGCTGCCGGTGGTCGCCGAGCGCGCCGAGGACGCCACCCTGGCGCTGTTCCAGGTGCCCCACGAGAAGTCCACCGCCCGCGCGCCCAAGCAGTTCGTCGACACCCAGAACGACGTCACCGCCGCCGCCATCGAACTGGCCTGCCGCGAGGGCTTCGAGTCCATCGAGCACGTCAAGCGCTACACCGCGCTGGGCTTCGGCACCGACCAGGGCAAGCTGGGCAACATCAACGGCCTGGCCATCGCCGCCCGCGCTCAGGGCAAGAGCATCGCCGACACCGGCACCACCATGTTCCGCCCGAACTACACCCCGGTGACCTTCGGCGCCGTCGCCGGCCGTCACTGCGGCCACCTGTTCGAGCCGGTGCGCTTCACCGCCCTGCACGCCTGGCACGTGAAGAACGGCGCCGAGTTCGAGGACGTCGGCCAGTGGAAGCGTCCGTGGTACTTCCCCAGGCGCGGCGAAGACATGCACGCCGCGGTGGCCCGCGAGTGCCGCGCCGTGCGTGAGTCGGTCGGCCTGCTGGACGCCTCGACCCTGGGCAAGATCGACATCCAGGGCCCGGACGCCCGCGAATTCCTCAACCGCGTCTACACCAACGCCTGGACCAAGCTGGACGTGGGCAAGGCCCGCTACGGCCTGATGTGCAAGGAAGACGGCATGGTCTTCGACGACGGCGTGACCGCGTGCCTGGCCGACAACCACTTCGTCATGACTACCACCACCGGCGGCGCCGCGCGCGTGCTGGAGTGGCTGGAGCTGTACCACCAGACCGAATGGCCGGAGCTGAAGGTGTACTTCACCTCGGTCACCGACCACTGGGCCACCCTCACCCTTTCCGGCCCCAACAGCCGCAAGCTGCTGGCCGAGGTCACCGACATCGACCTGGACAAGGACGCCTTCCCCTTCATGACCTGGAAGGAAGGCAAGGTCGCCGGCGTACCGGCGCGGGTGTTCCGCATCTCCTTCACCGGCGAGCTGTCCTACGAGGTGAACATCCAGGCCAACTACGCGATGGGCGTACTCGAAACCATCGTCGAGCACGGCGAAAAGCACGGCCTGACGCCTTACGGCACCGAGACCATGCACGTCCTGCGCGCCGAGAAGGGCTTCATCATCGTCGGCCAGGACACCGACGGCTCGGTCACCCCGGACGACCTCAACATGGGTTGGGCGGTCGGGCGCACCAAGCCGTTCTCCTGGATCGGCTGGCGCGGCATGAACCGTTCCGACTGCCTGCGCGAAGACCGTAAGCAACTGGTCGGCCTCAAGCCCACCAACCCGATGGATGTGCTGCCCGAAGGCGCGCAACTGGTGTTCGACACACGCCAGTCGATCCCCATGAACATGGTCGGCCACGTCACCTCCAGCTACATGAGCAGCAGCCTCGGCCACGGCTTCGCCCTGGCGGTGGTGAAAGGCGGCATCAAGCGCATGGGCGAAAAGGTCTACGCCCCGCTGGCCGACGGCCGCATGGTGGAAGCGGAAATCTGCAGCTCGGTGTTCTACGACCCCAAAGGCGAACGGCAGAACGTGGATTGAGCGGCCCTCGCCGCGCCCGCTCCGCCATCGCAGCGGGCTGACCGACTACCCCGGCGCACGGCGCCCCAAGGTGAACAGAACATGAGCAAAGCCAATCTCTACCAGCAGCGCCCCGACGACAGCATCAAGGCCGAGTCGCCGCTGTTCCACGCCGAGCTGGACCAGCTCGCCGCTCGCAAGGTGAGCAACGCCGGCATCACCCTGCGCGAGAAGAAATTCCTCGGCCACCTGACCCTGCGCGGCGACGCCCACGACCCGGCCTTCGCCGGCGGCGTGCACAAGGCCCTCGGTCTGGAGCTGCCGGTGGCGCTGACCCTGGTGGCCAACGGCGGCACCTCGCTGCAATGGCTCGGCCCGGACGAGTGGCTGCTGATTGTCCCCGGCGGCGAGGAATTCGCCATCGAACAGCGCCTGCGCGAAACCCTGGGCGATGAGCTGCATTACTCGGTGGTCAACGTCAGCGGCGGCCAGACCCTGCTGGAACTCGAAGGCGCCAAGGTCCGTGAAGTGCTGATGAAGTCCACCAGCTACGACGTGCATCCGAGCAACTTCCCGGTAGGCAAGGCGGTCGGCACCATATTCGCCAAGTCCCAGTGCGTGATTCGCCATACCGGCGAGCACACCTGGGAACTGGTGGTGCGCCGCAGCTTCTCCGACTACTTCTGGCTGTGGCTGCAGGACTCCTGCGCCGAGTACGGCCTGCAGGTAGCGGTGTAAGCGCTGCCCTTCCCCTCTCCCCGCGGAGAGGGGTGCCACCCGTTCGGAGCCAGACCATGAGCCGCACCCCCGATACCTGGATCCTCACCGCCGACAGCCCGAGCCTGCTGGGCACCGTCGATGTGGTCACGCGCTACCTGTTCGAACAGCGCTGCTACGTCACCGAGCACCACTCCTTCGACGACCGCCTGGCGCAGCGCTTCTTCATCCGCATCGAGTTCCGCGCAGGCGACGGTTTCGACGAATCCGCCTTCCGCGCCGGCCTCGCCGACCGCGTCTCGCCGTTCCAGATGAATGTCGAACTGACCCCGCCGGGGTACCGCAGCAAAGTGGTGATCATGGTCTCCAAGGCCGACCACTGCCTGAACGACCTGCTCTATCGCCAGCGCATCGGCCAGTTGCCGATGGATGTGGTGGCCGTGGTCTCCAACCACCCGGACCTCGAACCGCTGGCGCGCTGGCACGGCATCCCCTACCACCACTTCGCCCTCGACCCCAACGACAAGGCCGCGCAGGAGGCGAAGGTATGGCGGGTGATCGAGGAATCCGGCGCCGAACTGGTGATCCTCGCCCGCTATATGCAGGTGCTGTCCCCCGAGCTGTGCCGCCGCCTGGACGGCTGGGCGATCAACATCCACCACTCGCTGCTGCCCGGCTTCAAGGGCGCCAAGCCCTATCACCAGGCGTACCAGAAGGGCGTGAAGCTGGTCGGCGCCACCGCCCACTACATCAACAACGACCTCGACGAAGGGCCGATCATCGCCCAGGGCGTCGAGCCCGTGGACCACGCCCACTACCCCGAAGACCTGATCGCCAAGGGCCGCGACGTGGAATGCCTGACCCTGGCCAAGGCCGTGGGCTACCACATCGAGAAACGCGTGTTCCTCAACGCCAACCGGACGGTGGTGCTGTAAGAGCAGCCCCGGGCTGCAAGCCACAAGCTGCAAGCGGAGCCGCCGACAAGCGGGGCGCGCAGCCGAGACACCGAACGGCAAGTAGGGCGGATAACGCCACAGGCGTTATCCGCCATGACACTTCCAACGGCGGATGGATGGAGCTCATCCGCCCTACGTTCCGACCGGGACTGTGGCGCAAGCGGTAAAGCGCCCTCTCCCTTCAGGGGGGGACGCCTAGTTAGAGGGTTGGGGAGAGGGTCTTGAAGCCCGCTTCCAACCACCGAGCAACACCGACAGACCCGCCGGCTGCCAGCAGTACTTCCGGCCCTGTCGCGCAACACACGACATCCCAGTGCAAAACCGCGAGCCGCAAGGCCCGCCTTTGTACCCACAAACACAATGAGGAATGCGTATGTCTGGCAATCGTGGCGTGGTTTATCTCGGCCCGGGCAAGGTCGAAGTACAGAACATCCCCTATCCGAAAATGCAGGACCCGCAGGGCAAGCAGATCGACCACGGGGTGATCCTGCGCGTGGTCTCCACCAACATCTGCGGCTCCGACCAGCACATGGTGCGTGGCCGCACCACAGCGCCACAAGGCCTGGTGCTGGGCCACGAGATCACCGGCGAGGTGGTGGAGATCGGCCGTGGCGTGGAAACCATGAAGATCGGCGACCTGGTCTCGGTGCCGTTCAACGTCGCCTGCGGCCATTGCCGCACCTGCAAGGAGCAGCACACCGGCGTCTGCCTGACGGTCAACCCGGCCCGCGCGGGCGGCGCCTACGGCTACGTCGACATGGGCGGCTGGGTCGGCGGCCAGGCCGAATACGTGCTGGTGCCCTACGCCGACTTCAACCTGCTGAAGCTGCCCAACCGCGAGGCGGCGATGGAGAAGATCCGCGACCTGACCTGCCTCTCCGACATCCTGCCAACCGGCTACCACGGCGCGGTGACCGCTGGCGTCGGGCCCGGCAGCACCGTCTACATCGCTGGCGCAGGCCCTGTCGGCCTTGCCGCCGCCGCTTCGGCGCGGCTGCTGGGCGCTGCCGTGGTGATCGTCGGCGACGTCAACCCGGCCCGCCTGGCCCACGCCAAGGCGCAGGGCTTCGAGATCGCCGACCTGTCCAAGGACACTCCGCTGCACGAGCAGATCGCCGATCTGCTGGGCGAGCCGGAAGTGGACTGCGCCGTCGACGCGGTAGGCTTCGAAGCCCGTGGCCACGGCCATTCCGGCTCGCAGCACGAGGCCCCGGCCACCGTGCTCAACTCGCTGATGGGTGTGGTGCGCGTGGCCGGCAAGATCGGTATTCCGGGCCTGTACGTCACCGAGGACCCGGGCGCGGTGGACGACGCCGCCAAGCACGGCAGCCTGAGCATCCGCTTCGGCCTGGGCTGGGCCAAGTCGCACAGCTTCCACACCGGCCAGACCCCGGTGATGAAGTACAACCGCCAACTGATGCAGGCCATCATGTGGGACCGCATCAAGATCGCCGACATCGTCGGGGTGGAAGTCATCACCCTGGACGACGCGCCCAAGGGCTACGGCGAGTTCGATGCCGGTGTGCCGAAGAAATTCGTCATCGACCCGCACAACCTGTTCCGCGCCGCCTGACGGTGCGCCAGCCACGGCCACGAATCGCGTTCGTGGCCGTCTCTCCAGGGGAGCCGCAAGGCTCCCTTTTTTTGCCCGGTGATCCTATTTCGTAGGATGGGTATCGTTTCGCTCCCCCATCCTACGAAGAGCCGTACCCGACACCCGGCATGAAGCAACCAAAGTTCCCGGCGCGCGCAGAGTCCCGTCAGGAAGCCGACCCTCGGAGCAATGCCGGAGCGAAGACCCGGAGACCTTCTGGTTCCTTTTGGGAGGGCGGCTATCCGACGCCTGACAAAAGGGACTCGTCCGAGGGCGCGAAACAGAATCCCTCAGGCGACACCAAAGCGGCGCCAGACACCAGCCCAAAACGTCCACCCCAGTGTGAAGCCAACCTCGCTCCCCAACACCGCGACTGCGCACCTCGCCACCGGATTGACGACCAGAGGCTCAGCCCGTACCGTTTCCCAGCCGCTCAACCGAGCGGTGCGGGATTGGCGTCCCGGAAAGAATGACCAGACGAGTGCCGAAAGGTACCTGTCGGCATGGCCGTGTCTACACAATGGGCGGGCCGTGCAGGGCATCTTCGGATGCACCGGGTGGTCATTCCCGGCACGCCAACCTGTACGGCCTGCTCTCCAGATTGGCGTCTGGTCGAGCAGAACTGCTCAATTCTTGAAGGATTATGAAAATGACCGCATTCCAGATCCGTATTGACGCCACATCCATTGAACTCTTCGACGCCGCCGAGGACCGCCAAAGCTCAGCGCGCTCCGCACTGCTCCTGCTGGCCAGCTCCGACAACCTGCCCAGCGGCGACCTGCTCGCCCGAACCCTGAGCGGCGTGGAGCTACTGCTGGCAGAAGCCGCCCAACTCTACGACGCCGCGCGCCGGCAAAGCTAAGCCTCGCAGGGCGAATAACGCACAGCGTTACTCGCCCCTCATCAAGCACGATGCACCGCCGCGCCTGCACCAGTCGCAGGCGCGGCGGTGACAGCGGAATCAGCGCGCCGCCCAGGCGTTGAAGCGCTGCTCCAGTTCTTCGCCGTGATCGACCCAGAACGCCGCATCGACCGCACGGGCACCTTCCAGGTTGGCCGGCGCGGTCGGCAGGGCGCTGCGCACGTCCTCCGGCAACAGGTCGAGCGTGCCCTTGTGCACCGGGCCGTAGGGAATGTTCTCGGAGAATATCTTCTGGGTTTGCGGCTGGCTGGCGAAGGCGATGAACTTCTCGGCCAGCGCCTTGTTCGGCGTGCCCTTCACCACGGCCCAGTATTCCGGGTCGTAGAGGCTGCCCGGCCAGACGATGCCGAGCTTCACGCCTTCCTTCTGCGCGGCGGCGATGCGGCCGTTGTAGGCGGCGCTCATCACCACGTCGCCAGCGGCCAGCCACTGCGGCGGCTGCGCGCCGGCTTCCCACCACTGGATATTGCCCTTGAGCTGGTCGAGCTTGGCGAAGGCGCGGTCAACGCCCTCCTTTGTGCCGAGCACCTTGTAGAGGTCTTCCTGCTTCACGCCGTCGGCCAGCAGGGCGATTTCCAGGGTGTACTTGGCACCCTTGCGCAGGCCGCGCTTGCCGGGGTATTCGGCGGTATTCCAGAAGTCGGCCCAGGACTGCGGAGCCTTGGCGAGCTTGGCGCCGTTGTAGGCCATGACCATCGACCAGACGTAGGTGGCCACGCCGCATTCGCTCAGGGTACCGGGGACGAAGTTCTTCTCGTCGCCGATGGCCGCCGGGTCGATGCGTTCGAACAGACCCTCGTCGCAGCCACGCAGCAGTTCGGGGCTTTCCACCTCGACCACGTCCCAGGTGACTTTGCCGACGTCGACCATCGCCTTCACCTTGGCCATTTCGCCGTTGTACTCACCGGCGACGATCTTGCCAGCGCCGCTGGCTTCGAAGGGTTTGAAGTAAGCCTGCTCCTGGGCCGCCTTGGTGGCGCCGCCGAAGGAGATGACGGTGATGCTCTGGGACTGCGCGTGGGCGCTGCCGATGGCGGCGGCAAGGGCGCAGGCGAAGACGCTGGTGAACGGGAAGCGGTTGAGCAAGGACGATTTCATGGAACGACTCCCACAGCCGGATTGGCGTTGTTTGTTGTTGCTGGGCAGTACCCCCGGCCAATGGCCAGGCAAAAGGGTTCCATCGCGCGGGCGTCATTGCGCTCGCGGCGTTGTTGGGTGTTCGGGCCTGAGCGGTTCCCTGCTCGCGCAGTGCGGAGTTTCCGGCCCCGCGTCAACGGGGCCGGAAGGGGCTCAGAGCACTCCGATTTCCTGCGCCGTGCGGTCTACCGCGCGGCGGGTCTTGTCGACCAGTTCGTCGATTTCGCTGCGACCGGCCACCAGCGCCGGCGCCATGATCATGCGGCCCAGGGTGGAGCGGATGATCACGCCCTCTTCGAAGCCGATGGTGCGGCAGCGCCAGGCGATGTCGTTCTCGTTGTCGAAGCGCTTGCGGGTGGCCTTGTCCTGGACGAACTGCAGCGCGGCGACGAAGCCGGCGCCCTGGATGTCGCCCACCAGCGGGTGGTTGCCGAACACTTCGCGCAGGCACTGCTGCAGGTACGGGCCGGTGTCGTTCTTGACCTGGCTGACCCAGCCTTCGTCACGCAGCGCGCGCAGGTTGGCCACGGCCACTGCCGCCGCTACCGGGTGGCCGGAGTAGGTCAGGCCGTGGGCGAACACGCCGCCTTCTTCCACCAGGGTCTGGGCGATGCGCTTGCTCAGTACCAGGCCGCCCATCGGGATGTAGCCGCTGGTCAGGCCCTTGGCGATGGACAGGGTGTCGGGCTGGAAGCCGAAGTGCTGGTGGGCGAACCACTCGCCGGTACGGCCGAAGCCGCCGATCACTTCGTCGGCGCACAGCAGTACGTCGTACTGGCGGCAGATGCGCTGGATTTCCGGCCAGTAGCTTTCCGGCGGGAAGATCATGCCGCCGGCACCCTGGAACGGCTCGGCGATGAAGCCGGCGACGTTCTCGGCACCCAGCTCCAGTATTTTCTCTTCCAGTTGCAGCGCGCAGCGGCGGCCGAACTCGGCCGGGGTCAGGTCTCCGCCGGCGGCGAACCAGTATGGCTCGTCGATGTGGGCGATGTCCGGGATCAGGCCGCCCATCTCGTGCATGAACTTCATGCCGCCCAGGGCGGTGGCCGCCAGGGTGGAGCCGTGGTAGCCGTTCCAGCGGCCGATCATGATTTTCTTCTGCGGCTTGCCGGCGACCTGCCAGTAACGGCGCACGGTACGGATCAGCACCTCGTTGGCCTCGGAGCCGGAGTTGGTGTAGATCGCGTGGCTGTAGTGGTCGGGCAGCAGGCTGAAGAGGGTTTCGGACAGCTCGATCACCGCCGGGTGGGTGGTGTGGAAGAACATGTTGTAGTACGGCAGCTCGTCGAGCTGCGCGGTGGCGGCGGCAGTCAGGTCCTTGCGGCCATAGCCCAGGTTGGTGCACCACAGGCCGGACATGCCGTCGAGGTAGCGGTTGCCGTCGTTGTCCCACAGGTGCAGGCCTTCGCCACGCACCATCACGCGCGGGCCTTCGGCGTTCAGCGCCTTCTGGTCGAGAAAGGCGTGGATGTGGTGAGCCGCGTCCGCTCTCTGGTAATCGCGGGTGTCACGTTGCGGTCTGATCTGGTCGGTCATCGATAGTCTCCTAGTTCCCGCGGCGTACGTCAGGCCAGCGGGGATTGCAGGCGATCGAGGGCGACGGACTTGCCCTGGGCAGTCTCACCGGCCGTCTCGAGCGGTTCGGGTACGAAAAGGGGCTTGCGCATCACCAGCTTGATCCACAGGACAGCCACCAGCGACACCACGCCCAGCACCACGCCAGCGCTGGCGAAGATGCGAACGGTCATTTCCGGGGCCGGGGATACGTGCACGACCGCATAGATCATGCCGGCGATGCCGAACAGTTGCGGCAGCGGGTAGAACGGCGTGCGGAACGGCCGGGCCAGGTGCGGGTAGCGACGGCGCAGGGCCAGCACATCGACGTGGGCGATGATGTAGGCCAGCAGCCAGGAGAGCGCGGCGGCCAGCAGGAGGATGTTGATGGCGTCGGGGTTGTCGCCCAACAGGACGATCGGCAGGCCGGTGATGGCGGATACGAACAGTACGGCCACCCACGGCGTGCGCGCCTTGCGGCTGAGCCACTGGAACTGCGGGAACGCCTGGCCGTTCTGCGCCATGCCGTAGAGCATGCGCGGGATGGCGGCCAGCGAGGAGTTCAGGGTGCTGCAAGTGGCGGTGATGGCGGCGACTACCAGGAACAACTGGCCGTACTCGCCGAACGCGCGGTTGGCGAACAGGAAGTGCGGCAGCAGGCTGCCGGCCAGTTCCTCGCCGGGGATCAGCATCAGTGCGCCAAGGCAGTACAGGGCGATGGTCAGGAAGATGATGGTCAGGCCGAAGATCATCGAGCGCGGGATGTTGCGCTCAGGCCGCTTGGTTTCCTCCACCAGCGGGCAGACGAACTCGGCGCCGACGAAGCCCCACACGGCCATCGCGGTCAGCGCCAGCACTCCGGCGCCCAGCGGGTTCCAGCCACTGGCCACGGCAAGTTCCGCGGACGCCTGTTCGCTGCCCACGGACCCCAGGCCGAGCGCCAGCAGGACGATCATCATCAGCAGCGCCAGCACGCTTTGCAGGCGCGCGAAGATGTCGATGCCCAGCAGGTTGAGCAGGGTGAACAGGCCGAGTACGCCATAGGCGACGACCATCGGCGGCACGACGCCGGGGTAGACCTTGCCGATGATCATGTCGAGCAGGAGCAGTTCGGCGGACAGCGCGAACATCGCCACCACCACGTAGCCGGAGAAGGTCGCCAGGATCGCCGGGAAGTGCCCGATGGCGACTTCGGTATAGCTGCTCAGGCCGCCGGCACGGGGAATCATCAGCGCCAGCTCGGAGAAGGAAAACGCATAGCTGAGCGCCAGCAGGTAGGCCAGGCACAGCGGCACGATGAACCCCAGGCCGGCGGTGCCGGCGCCCTGCAGCATCAGCACCATCACGCCCTGGGATACCACCAGGCCGATGGCCACGGCCAGCAGCGGCCCCAGGCCGAGTACGCGGCGCAGGGCAGGCTGTTGTACGTTCACACTCATTCGGATGTTCTCTTGTTGTCGTTGTAAGGGTCCGGATGGAGATCAGCGCAACTGGAACCAGGTGGTCTTGAGCTGCGTGTATTTGTCGAACGAGTGCAATGACAGGTCGCGGCCGAAGCCGGACTGCTTGCCGCCGCCGAACGGAATCGCCGGGTCCAGCGCATCGACGGTGTTCACCGACACGGTGCCGGCATTCAGGCGGCGCGCCACGCGGTGGGCACGGTGCAGGTCGTCGCTCCACAGCGAGGCGGCCAGGCCGTAGACGCTGTCGTTGGCCATCTGCACTGCTTCGTCTTCGCTGTCGAACGCAATCACCGCCAGCACCGGGCCGAACACTTCGTCGCGGGCCAGGGACTGCTCGGGGCGCACGCCGGTGAAGATGGTCGGTTCGATGAAGTTGTCCGAGCCGTTGAAGCTCAGTTGGCGGCCACCGCAGGCCAGCGTCGCGCCATCGCTGGCGGCCTGGTCGATGAAGCGCAGGATGCCGGCGGTCTGCTTGCCGTCGACGATGGCGCCAGCGCGGCTGGCCGGGTCCAGCGGGTCGCCCGGCGCCCAGTCGCGGGCCTTGGCGATGAGGCGTTCGACGAATTCGTCGTGGATCGAGCGCTCCACCAGCAGGCGCGAGTTGGCCGAGCAGACTTCGCCCTGGTTGAAGAAGATACCGAAGGCCGCCTTTTCAGCCGCAAGATCGAGGTCGCGGCAATCGGCGAACACGAGGTTCGGGCTCTTGCCGCCGCACTCCAGCCAGACCTGTTTGAGGTTGGACTGCGCGGAGTACTGCATGAAGTACTTGCCCACCTGGGTCGAGCCGGTGAACACCAGGGCATCCACGTCCGGGTGCAGGCCCAGCGCCTTGCCGGCGGTTTCGCCCAGGCCCGGCACGACGTTGAGCACGCCTTCGGGAATGCCGGCTTCCAGCGCCAGCTCGGCCAGGCGCAGGGCGGAGAACGGCGACTGCTCGGCTGGCTTGAGCACCACGGAGTTGCCGGCGGCCAGCGCCGGAGCGAGCTTCCAGGCAGCCATGTCGAGGGGGAAGTTCCACGGCACCACGGCGCCGATCACACCCAGCGGCGTACGGGTGATGGTGGCGAGGGCGTTCTGCGCGGTCGGGGCTACCTGGTCGTAGAGCTTGTCGAGGCTTTCGGCATACCAGGAGAAGACGCCGGCGGCGCCGGGCACGTCGATGTTCCAGGCGTCCATCACCGGCTTGCCCATGTTCAGGGTATCGAGCAGGGCGAGTTCGTCGCGGTTGGCCATCATCAGCTCGGCCAGCCTCTGCAGCACGGCCTTGCGCTCGCGCGGCGCCATGCGCGCCCAAGGGCCCTGTTCGAAGGCTTGCCGGGCGACGCGCACGGCGGCGTCGATCTCGGCTGCGCCGCAGGCGGCGACATTGGCCAGCAGGCGATTGGTCGCCGGATCGATGGATGCGAAGGTGGCGCCGTCACGCGCGGCCACGCGGCGGCCGCCGATCAGCGCGCTGTCGATGAAGGTCTGCCGGGCAGCGCGTTGCCGCCAGTCATTGAGCTCGTGCACCAAGGCTCTCCTGCTTCAGTCGCATCGAAGGGCGACTTTGTTGTTCTGGATGTGGAATCGATGGTCGCCCAAGCCCCGGCCAAGGAAAATTATTAAATATGTCTTCGGGATATATGAAAAAGCTGGGCAGGCATGCACCGGCAAAGTGCGCCGCGCTGGGTTATGGTGCACGGCAAGCGCGGCGCTTCCTGCCCGGACGGCAGGTCGGTCGGCGCGTGTGATGGGCGACTGGCGCGCAGGGACAGGGAGGCCCGCAACTTGCTGTGTACCGGCCCGGTGACAACAACACATCAGGCACGCGGCTGCCCGCCGCGACGCCGAAGAGGTCTTGCAGTGGCGTCCTATACCTTGCGGCAATTGAAGTATTTCGTGACTACCG
The DNA here is from genome assembly GCF_026686735.1 of Pseudomonas triclosanedens. NCBI lineage: Bacteria > Pseudomonadati > Pseudomonadota > Gammaproteobacteria > Pseudomonadales > Pseudomonadaceae > Pseudomonas > Pseudomonas triclosanedens. The sequence goes on from NZ_CP113432.1 coordinate 6,099,347, forward strand.
TGGAATGCGGCAGCGTGGCCGAGGCCTCGCGCAAGCTGTACATCGCGCAGCCGTCCATTTCCACGGCGATCAAGGGCCTGGAAGAAAGCTTCGGCGTGCAACTGTTCATCCGCCACCATGCCCAGGGCGTGTCGCTGACCCCCAGCGGCGCGCGCTTCTACCGCAAGGCGCAGGAACTGCTGCGCATGGCCCATGAGTTCGAGCAGAACGCCCTGGCCGACAACGATGTGGTGGCCGGGCAGATCGACATCGGCTGTTTCGAGACGGTCGCCCCGCTCTACCTGCCGCGCCTGATCGCGGGCTTCCGCGAGCGCTACCCCGGCGTGGAGATCCGCATCAGCGACGGCGAGCAGCAGGAACTGGTGCAGGGCCTCACCGCCGGCCGCTTCGACCTCGCCCTGCTCTACGATCACGACCTCGACGGCACCATCGCCACCGACCCGCTGATGCCGGCCCAGCGCCCCTACGCGCTGCTGCCCGAGGACCACCGCTTTGCCAGGCAGGACAAGGTGTCGCTGCGCGACCTGGCGCTGGAACCGATGATCCTGCTGGATGTGCAGCCCAGCCGCACCTACTTCGTAAGCATCTTCGAGGAGCTGGGGCTGAACCCGCATATCGCCTTCAGCTCGCCCTCCATCGAGATGGTGCGCGGCATGGTCGGCCAGGGTTTCGGCTTCTCGCTGCTGGTGACCCGCCCGCACTCGGAGTGCACCTACGACGGCAAGAAGGTGGTGATGGTGAATATCACCGAAGATGTAAGCGCCTCGGGGCTGGTGGCCGCCTGGCTCAAGCGCGCCCAGTTGACCAAGCCGGCACAGTTGTTCGTCGACTATGCGCGGGAAGAGTTGAGCGCGAAGCACTGACGCTCGGGCGGGGCGCGCTCCCTTGCCTGGCGGGAGCGGCTCCTCCCGTCACTCCCCGTGCCCCTCGTCGACACCAGGCGTTACAATCTCGCCCCCTTTCGTTTTCGTACTTCCGCCCCGCCCCATGCTCATCTGGAAAGAGCGCGTGCAGCGCCTGATCACTCTGGTCCTCGGCCTGCTGCAGCGCTACCCGCACATCGTCGCCCTATTCGGATTCTGTTCCGGGGTGTTCAGCTTCATCATGGTGGACCGTCATCGCGCCGGCTTCGCCCGGGTGATGGCCATCGTCATGCTGGTGAGCTGGGTCTGGCTGATGCTGGAGAACCTGCTGACCGATCGCTTCAAGCGGCGCTTCGGCTGGGAAGTGCCGCCGGGCCTGCTGCGCTACGCAACCCAGTTGATCCATCAGGAAAGCCTGTTCTTCTGCCTGCCGTTCTTCTTCGTCACCACCACCTGGAACAGCGGCCAGGCCCTGTTCACCGGCGTGCTGGCGCTGGCCGGCCTGATGGCGATCACCGACCCGGTCTACTACAAGTGGCTGTCGGTGCGGCGCTGGACCTTCCTCGGCTACCACACCCTGACGCTGTTCGCGGTCCTGCTCACGGCGCTGCCGATCATCCTCCACCTGAGCACCCCGCAGAGCTATCAGGCGGCACTGGGCATCGCCGTGCTGCTGTCGTTCCCGAGCCTGGCGGTAACGGTGAAGATCCACAAATGGTGGCGCTGGTTCGCCCTGGTCGGCCTGACCCTGTCGATCGGCGCGGTCGGCTGGTTCGCCCGCGCCTGGGTGCCGCCCTCGACGCTGTGGATGACCGAGATGGCGGTGACCGAAAGCTTCGACAACGCCCAGCGCACTCCCGGCGACAGCCTGGAGACAGTCAGCGTTGCGCAGATCAAGAGCCAGGGGCTGTATGCCTACACGGCGATCAACGCCCCGCGCGGCCTGAACGAGCGCATCTACCACGCCTGGCGCAAGGACGGCCAGGAAGTCGACCGCATCGCCCTGGACATCAAGGGCGGCCGCGAAGCCGGCTACCGCGCCTGGACCCACAAACAGAACTTCCCCAGCGACCCGAGCGGGAGCTGGCAGGTGCAGGTGCTCACCGAAGCCGGGCAAGTCATCGGCACACTCAGGTTCGAGGTCACGCCCTGACCACTCGGTATCCTTGACCCGGCTCGGCGCTTTCCCCTACAAGAGCCTCTCCCCAGAACAAAAAGCGCCGAGAGAGTCATGACCGATACTGCCCTGCACCCATTCGACCGCGCCGTCGCCCTGCAACCCGTGGAAGGCCGCCCCGGCCTCTACGACGGGCGCACCAGCCAGGACTACTGGAACATGGTCGGCCCCTTCGGCGGCGTGACCGCTGCCGTCCTTCTGCAAGGCGCGCTGCGCCATCCGCAACTGCTCGGCAGCCCGGTATCGCTGACGGTGAACTACGCCGCGGCGGTCGTGGCCGGCGCCTTCCGGGTCGAAGCCACCCCGGTGCGCACCAATCGCTCCACGCAGCACTGGTTGTTGCAACTGACCCAGGCCGATGAGTCCGGCGAGCAGCAGGTCACCACCACCGCCACCCTGGTCACCGCGCTGCGCCGCGACACCTGGAGCCTGACCGACCTGCCCTTCCCCAGCCTGGCACCGGCCAGCGACTTCGAGGCGATGAGCCCCGCCGCCAAGGGTGTGGCCTGGCCCCGGCAGTACGAGATGCGCCCGGCCTCCGGCGCCTTCCCGACCAAGTGGGACGGCAGCGGCGACACCAGCCGCAGCCAACTCTGGCTGCGCGACGCCCAGGCCCGCCCGCTGGACTTCCTGTCCCTGGCGGCGATGAGCGACATCTTCTACCCGCGCGTCTGGCTGCGCCGCGCCATCCCGGTGCCGGCCGGCACGGTGTCGATCACCACCTACTTCCACACCGATGCGGCGCAACTGGCCGAAGTCGGCAGCGGCTACCTACTGGGCGATGCCCGCGCCCAGGAATTCCGCAACGGCTTCTTCGACCAGAGCGCTCAACTGTGGAGCGACTCCGGCGCGCTGCTGGCGACCAGCAACCAGATCGTTTACTACAAGGAGTGAACCGTCGATCCTGCTTGTGTGCTCCCACTGCGCCTTCCCAGGCCGGGAGCGGCAGACAAAAAAAGCCCGGCATGTAGCCGGGCTTTTTCGTTCATTGAGTACGCGGAAGGTTCAGACCTTCTTCACGAATTCCGACTTCAGCTTCATCGCGCCGATGCCGTCGATCTTGCAGTCGATGTCGTGGTCGCCGTCCACCAGGCGGATGTTCTTCACCTTGGTACCGACCTTCACCACCAGGGACGAGCCCTTGACCTTGAGGTCCTTGATGACGGTGACGGTGTCGCCGTCCTGCAACTGGTTGCCGACGGAATCCTTGATTACGCGGGCGTCGCTATCGGCCTCGGCCGCGCCACCGGCGGACCACTCGTGGGCGCACTCCGGGCAGACCAGCATGGCGCCGTCTTCGTAGGTGTATTCGGAGTTGCATTTCGGGCAGGGAGGCAAAGTGCTCACGGCGGTTCTCACATCAAAACGGTTGAAAGACCGCAAAGTATATAAGGTTTAACCGCCCTCTGTCGGCCATGCGGGCTGGAGGGGCGGCAAACGGTCGGTGAATGGCTCAGTGCTGCAGTTGGCTCAGGTAGGCGGTAAGCGCCGTGATGTCGTCATCGCTGAGCAGCGCCGCAACGGCCAGCATCGGCGAGTTGGCGCGGCTGGGGTCTTTGTCGCGATAGCGTTGCAGCGCATGGGTGAGGTACTGCCGGGACTGACCGGCGATACGCGGGAAGGCGTCCTGGCCCAGTCCTTCGGCGCCGTGGCAGGAGACGCAGACCGTGGCGAAACGCTGGGCACCCTGTTCCACCAGCGCCTTGTCGAGAGTCGCCGAATCAGCCCTGGGCTGGACTTTCTGCTGGCTGAAATAGAAGGCGATATTCACCCGTTCCTCGGGCGTCAGGAGCTTCGCGGCCTGGTTCATCACGAAGTCGGTGCGCTGGCCGGTGACGTACTTTTCGAACGCATCGAACAGGTACTGCGGATTCTGTCCGGCCAGGTTGGGAATGTAGTCGCGGCGGCTGTTGCCGTCCTTTCCGTGGCACTTGCTGCACAGCAGGATGCGCTCCTCGGCGGCGGCATAGGCCTGCTGCCCCGCGGACGGATCCTTCTGCAAGGCTCCGAGCCGATCCATCATCTCAGTTGCCTGCGCGCTTGCGCAGAACAGGACCCACAACAGAACGATTCGCCCCATCGCCTTACCCTGGTCGGTTTTCCCAGGGTCGAACATAGCGAATGGCCAGCGGAGGTTTCCGACGCAGATCAAGCAAACGCCTCAGCGGGGCAAAAAAAAGGGGGAGCATCGTGCTCCCCCGGGGACTGAACCTTAAGACCCGTCTGTCCGTTGGTCAGCCTTCAATTTCAATCAGGATCTCACCGGGGTTGACCCGGTCGCCCTTGGCTACGTGGATAGCCTTCACAGTGCCGTCGATACCCGCCTGCACTTCGGTTTCCATCTTCATCGCTTCGGTGATCAGCACGGCCTGGCCGGCTTTCACGCGGTCGCCTTCCTTCACCAGCACGTCGACGATGTTGCCTGGCATGGTGGTGGTGACATGGCCCGGCTCGCTGGCCTGCTTGCGCTTGTTGCCGCCGCCGCCGATGAATTCGTTGAGCGGCTCGAAGACCACTTCCTCGGGCATGCCGTCGACCGACAGGTAGAAGTGGCGCTTGCCATCGGTCTTCACGCCGACGCCGGTGATGTCCACGCGGTAGCTCTCGCCGTGCACATCGACCACGAACTCGGTCGGCACGCCTTCACCACCGGCAGCGGCCACGCCCTTGCCGTTGGGGATGGGGAGCAGCTCTTCGGGCTTCAGGGTGCCGGCGGCACGTTCTTCGAGGAATTTGCGGCCGATATCGGGGAACATGGCGAAGGTCAGTACGTCTTCCTCGGACTTGGCCAGGCTGCCGACTTCCTCGCGCAGCTTGTTCAGTTCCGGCTTGAGCAGGTCGGCCGGGCGTACGTCGATGACTTCTTCGTTGCCGATGGCCTGGCGGCGCAGCGCTTCGTTGATGGTGCCCGGAGCCTTGCCGTAGCGGCCCTGCAGGTAGAGCTTCACCTCGTTGGTGATGGTCTTGTAGCGCTCGCCGGCCAGCACGTTGAAGAACGCCTGGGTGCCAACAATCTGCGAGGTCGGGGTAACCAGCGGCGGGAAGCCCAGGTCTTCGCGGACGCGCGGGATTTCAGCGAGCACTTCGGGCATGCGGTTCAGCGCACCCTGTTCCTTGAGCTGGTTGGCCAGGTTGGAAATCATCCCGCCGGGGACCTGGTTGACCTGCACGCGGGTGTCCACGCCGGTGAACTCGCTTTCGAACTGGTGATACTTCTTGCGCACGGCGTGGAAGTACATGCCGATTTCCTGCAGCAGCTCCAGGTCCAGGCCGGTGTCGAACGGGGTGCCGCGCAGGGCGGCGACCATGGACTCGGTGCCCGGGTGGCTGGTACCCCAGGCCATGCTGGAGATGGCGGTGTCGATGCGGTCGGCGCCGTTTTCCACAGCCTTGAGCTGGCACATGCTGGCCACGCCGGCGGTGTCGTGGGAGTGCACGACCACATCCAGCGGCAGTGCATCCTTCAGCGCCTTGACCAGTTCACCGGTGGCATAGGGGGTCAGCAGGCCGGCCATGTCCTTGATGGCGATGGAGTCGACGCCCATGTCGGCCATCGCCTTGCCTTGGGCGACGAAGGCGTCGATGGTGTGCACCGGGCTGGTGGTGTAGGCGATGGTGCCCTGGGCGTGCTTGCCGGCAGCCTTCACCGCTTCGATGGAGACGCGCAGGTTACGCACGTCGTTCATCGCGTCGAAGATACGGAACACGTCGATGCCGTTGACCGCGGCCTTGGCCACGAAGGCGCGCACCACGTCGTCGCTGTAGTGGCGGTAGCCGAGCAGGTTCTGCCCGCGCAGGAGCATCTGCAGGCGGGTATTGGGCAGCGCGGCCTTGAGTTTGCGCAGGCGCTCCCACGGGTCTTCCTTGAGGAAGCGCACGCAAGCGTCGAAGGTGGCGCCGCCCCAGACTTCCAGCGACCAGTAGCCGACCTTGTCGAGCTTGTCGCAGATCGGGAGCATGTCTTCGGTGCGCATCCGGGTCGCCAGCAGCGACTGGTGTGCGTCGCGCAGGATGGTATCGGTGACGGTGACTTTCTTGGCAACGGTCATTGAAGTGATCCTCACAGGCCAGCGTGGGCGGCAATGGCGGTGGCGATGGCGATGGCCAGGTGCGACGGGGTGCGCTTGATGGAGTACTGGGTCAGTTCCGGGTGGCTTTCGACGAAGCTGGTGTTGAACTGGCCGCTACGGAATTCCGGGTTCTTGAGGATTTCCTGGTAGTACGGCGCGGTGGTCTTCACGCCCTGTACGCGCATGTCGTCCAGCGCGCGCAGGCCGCGGTCCAGCGCCTCTTCCCAGGTCAGTGCCCAGACCACCAGTTTCAGGCACATGGAGTCGTAGTACGGCGGGATGGTGTAGCCGGTGTAGATCGCCGTATCGGTGCGCACGCCGGGACCGCCGGGCGCGTAGTAGCGAGTGATCTTGCCGAAGGACGGCAGGAAGTTGTTCTTCGGGTCTTCGGCGTTGATGCGGAACTGCAGGGCGAAGCCACGGTGGACGATGTCTTCCTGCTTGACCGAGAGCGGCAGGCCGGACGCGATGCGGATCTGCTCGCGAACGATGTCGATGCCGGTGATTTCCTCGGTGATGGTGTGCTCCACCTGCACGCGGGTGTTCATTTCCATGAAGTACACCTCGCCATCGGCGAGCAGGAACTCCACGGTACCGGCGTTCTCGTAGCCCACGGCCTTGGCCGCGCGCACCGAGAGGTCGCCGATGTAGGCGCGCTGCTCGGGAGTGAGCTGCGGGCTGGGGGCGATTTCGATGAGTTTCTGGTTGCGACGCTGGATCGAGCAGTCGCGCTCGAACAGGTGCACGGTGTTGCCGAAGGAGTCGGCCAGCACCTGGGCTTCGATGTGCTTGGGATTGACGATGCACTTTTCGAGGAAGACTTCCGCGCTGCCGAACGCCTTGGTGGCCTCGGAGATTACGCGGGGGAAGTTCTGTTCCAGCTCCTCGCGGCTGTTGCAGCGACGGATGCCGCGGCCGCCGCCACCGGAAGTGGCCTTGAGCATCACCGGGTAGCCGATGCGTTCGGCTTCGGATACGGCTTCGGCGAGGTCGGCGACGTTGCCTTCGGTGCCAGGGGTGCAGGGTACGCCAGCGGCGATCATGCTGCGGCGCGCTTCGGTCTTGTCACCCATGCGGCGGATGACTTCCGCCGATGGGCCGATGAACTTGATTCCGCGCTCGGCGCAGATTTCCGCCAGTTCGGCGTTTTCCGAAAGGAAGCCATAGCCGGGGTGCAGCGCATCGCAACCGGTTTCCACCGCCAGGTTCACAAGGGCGCGCGGGTTGAGGTAACCGGACAGCGGGTCGGTGCCGATGCTGTGCGCTTCGTCGGCACGCTTTACGTGCAGGGCGTGGCGGTCGGCGTCGGCATAGACAGCCACCGAGCGGATACCCATCTCGGCGCAGGCGCGCACGATCCGGACGGCAATCTCCCCACGGTTGGCGATCAGGATTTTCTTGATCACTTCGGCTTTCCCTCGGCCCGGGCCTTTTGAACCCCGGCGTAAAAACCAATCGGCAGCGCCGTTCCCGGCGGCTGAACGTGTAGGCCGGAGCGGGTTCCGGCGTGTTTTTACCCTAGCGCGGGAAGGAGGATTAACCAAAATCAATAATTATTGGGGTAGCCATAAATAATGCTTTATAGTCGGCTGAAAAGATCGCCCCAGAGGCCGCTAGCGATGCGTAAGTCGTTGATGCGTATGACCCTTCGCCAGATGCAGGTTTTCCGCGCGGTATGCGAAAGCCGCTCCTACAGCCGGGCAGCGGAGGAAATGGCACTGACCCAGCCAGCGGTCAGCCTGCAGATTCGCCAGTTGGAAGAGCTGGTCGGACAGCCACTGTTCGAATACATCGGCAAGAAGCTCTACCAGACCGACGCCGCCGACGCCCTGCTGCGCGCCACCAACGACATCTTCCAGCGCCTGGAAGTGCTGGACATGAACCTGTCCGACATCAAGGGTTCGCTGCAGGGCCAGCTACGCCTGGCGGTGGAGTCGAGCGCCAAGTACATCACGCCGCACCTCTTCGCCGCGTTCCAGGCGCAGCACCCGGATGTCAGCCTGCACCTCACGGTGGTCAACCGCGCCCAGGTGATCAAGCGCCTGTCGGACAACCGCGACGACCTGGTGATCATGTCCCTGGTACCACAGGACATGGCGCTGGAATTCCTGCCCTTCCTGAACAACCCGATCGTCGCGGTCGCGCCGCCGGAGCACCCGCTGTGCAACGCCGCCAAGCTGTCGCTCAAGGACCTGGAATCCTACCCGCTGCTGATCCGCGAGCCAGGCTCGGGCACCCGCAAGGCATGCGAGGAGCACTTCCAGCAAAAGCGCGCGCACTTCCCGCAGACGCTGGAATTCGCATCGCTGGAAGGTTCGCGCGAAGGCGTGCTGGCGGGGCTGGGGCTGGCGCTGCTGCCACGCCACGCGGTGAGCCGGGAGCTGCAATCGGGGCTGTTGCGCGAGCTGCCGGTGGAGGAGCTGCCACTCTACCGTAGCTGGTGTCTGGTGCATGCGCGCGGCAAGCGCCTGAGCCCTGTAGCCCAGGCGTTCGTCGTCTTCATCCGTGAAGAGCGCGCGCTGATCAGCCAGTTGGCCGAGCGCTTCGCCGGCCCGCCTTCGCCGAAGTAAGGTAGGCGGCGGCGATAAGATCGGGGAAATCGGAGGTTTCGACGGCGAGACGCTGGGCCTCTGCTCGGTCTTCGATGGCGCGGCGGAACTGCATGCGCCGCTGGTCTTCGAGCTTGCGGCGGGTCTTGCTGTCCAGTTGCTGGGTGTCGTCGATATGGCGGGGCATCTCGCATCTCCCAAGGCCGAAGGGCTGGAGACGCCAGAATGCTGACCACGGATGACCGTTTGACGACGCACGGGTGAAGCGTCGGTGACGCCGACGAGCGGTCGGCATCACCGCTGCAGCGCGGTCAGGACGCCTCGTCCGGGCGCTCCTCGTGGCTCTTCACCACCTTCGGCGACAGGCGCAGGCTGCGCAGGCTGCGCTTGACGCTCTTGAGGTGGTTCACCAGGTCCGGGCCGCGGGCCATCGCCACGCCCATCGCCAGCACATCGATCACCACCAGGTGGGCGATGCGCGAGGTCAGCGGGGTGTAGATGTCGGTGTCTTCATGCACGTCCACCGCCAGGTTGACCGTGGCCAGGTCGGCCAGGGGAGTCTGGCTCGGGCACAGGGTGATCAGCGTGGCGCCGGCTTCGCGCACCAGGTTTGCGGTCACCAGCAAGTCCTTGGAGCGGCCGGACTGGGAGATGCAGATCGCCACGTCCGAGGGCTTCAGGGTCACCGCCGACATGGCCTGCATGTGGGGGTCGGAATACGCCGCCGCCGACAGCAGCAGGCGGAAGAACTTGTGCTGGGCATCCGCCGCCACCGCGCCGGAAGCGCCGAAACCGTAGAACTCCACACGCTGGGCATGGGCGATGGCGGCGATGGCGCGCTCCAGGGCGTGGGTGTCGAGATGCTCGCGCACCTCCATCAACGAGTGCAGGGTGGTGTCGAAGATCTTCAGGCTGAAGTCCGCCACCGAGTCGCTCTCGTTGATCGAGAACTGGCCGAAGCTGGCGCCGGCGGCCAGGCTCTGCGCCAGCTTGAGCTTGAGGTCCTGGAAGCCGCTGCAACCAATGGCGCGACAGAAGCGCACGATGGTCGGCTCGCTGACACCCACACCGTGGGCGAGGTCTGCCATTGAACTGTGCATGACCGATGCAGGGTCCTGCATCACGTGATCGGCAACCTTGAGCTCCGACTTGCGGAGCAGATGACGCGACTGGGCAATGTGCTGCAAAAGGTTCACAGGGGTAGGCTCGGTGATAGTTGTCTGAGATTTCTGTAGTCTTGTTGTAGTTATACTACAAAACTATCCGCCACGCCCAGGGAATAAGTCCGTGAATACTCCCGCCAGCCCTAGTCTCCCCAGCTCCTGCGACATTCTGGTATTCGGCGGTAGCGGTGACCTCGCCCTGCACAAGCTGCTGCCGGCGCTCTACCACCTGCATCGGGAGAATCGCCTGCCGGCCGACACGCGGATCTTCGCCCTTGCCCGCAGCAACCGCGACGCAGCCGCCTACCTGGCCCTGGCCGAGCGCAACTGCCGCGCCCAGGTGGCGCGCAACGATTTCATCGTAGAAGCCTGGCGCAGCTTCGCCCAGCGCCTGGAGTACCTTGCCATCGATGCCTCGCAAAGCGCCGATTTCGGTCGCCTGGCCAAGGCGCTCAAGCACAGCGAGGGCCGCGTGCTGGTGCATTACCTGGCCACCGCGCCGAGCCTGTTCGCTCCGATTGCGCAGAACCTGAAGATCGCCGGGCTGGCCGGTCCGCTGGCGCGCATCGTGCTGGAGAAGCCGCTGGGCCACTCGCTGGAATCGGCTCGGGCGATCAACCAGGCGATTGGCGAAGTGTTCGACGAGTCGCGGGTGTTCCGCATCGACCACTATCTGGGCAAGGAAACCGTACAGAACCTGATGGCACTGCGCTTCGCCAACACGCTTTTCGAGCCGGTGTGGCGCAACGGGCACATCGATCACGTGCAGATCACCGTCAGCGAGACTCTCGGCGTGGAGAACCGCGGCGGTTACTACGACCACGCCGGAGCCATGCGCGACATGGTGCAGAACCACCTGCTGCAACTGCTCTGCCTGGTGGCAATGGAGGCGCCGGTGCGCTTCGACGCCGAGGCGGTACGCAACGAGAAGGTGAAGATCATCGAGGCGCTGCGGCCGATCTCCGGGCAGGACGTACAGGACAAGACGGTGCGCGGCCAGTACGCCGCCGGGCACATCGGCGGGCAGGAAGTACCGGCGTACTGGTTCGAGAAAAATGTCGACAACGACAGCGATACGGAAACCTTCGTCGCCATTCAGGCAGAGATCGACAACTGGCGCTGGTCCGGTGTGCCGTTCTACCTGCGCACCGGCAAGCGCATGGCGAAGAAGTGTTCGGAGATCGTCATCCAGTTCAAGCCCGCCCCCAACGGCCTGATCGGCTCGGCGAGCAACACGGCCAACCGCCTGTGGATAAGGTTGCAGCCTGAAGAGCGCATCAGCGTGCAGTTGATGGCCAAGGCGCCCGGCAAGGGCATGCAGCTGGAGCCGGTGGAGCTGGACCTGAACCTCGCCCAGGCATTCAACCGCAACAAGCGCCGCTGGGATGCCTATGAGCGTCTACTGCTGGATGTGATCGAGGGCGATTCGACCCTGTTCATGCGCCGCGACGAAGTGGAAGCGGCATGGCGCTGGGTCGACCCAATCATCAAAGGCTGGCAGGAGTACTACCAGAGCCCACGCCCCTACCCCGCCGGAAGCAACGGCCCGGAACAGGCGCAGACCCTGCTGGAATTGCAGGGACGACGCTGGCTGGAGTGATCCCTTCACCGGAAAGCACAGGACGAGCGCCGCGCAGGATGGCGTGGAGCGCGGCGATACCCATCCTGCAGACAGCCCGTCGGGCATATCGTCGTGGGGAGCCGATAGAGCATCCGTTGACCTCGCTCACCATGCTAGAGGCCCCGATTCCCTAGAGTGGCGGACTTTTATCCACAGCCCGCTCCGCCATCATGTCCCAGACCCCGTTTTCCCCCGAACTTCTCTGCCCGGCCGGCTCGCTAAAGAGCCTGCGCCACGCCTTCGCCTATGGCGCCGACGCCGTCTACGCCGGCCAGCCGCGCTACAGCCTGCGGGTGCGCAACAACGAATTCGACCACGCCAACCTCGCCACCGGTATCAACGAGGCCCACGCCCAGGGCAAGCGCCTCTACGTAGTGGTCAACATCGCCCCGCACAACGCCAAGCTCAAGACCTTCCTGAATGACCTGGAGCCAGTGCTGGCGATGGGGCCCGATGCGTTGATCATGTCCGATCCCGGCCTGATCATGCTGGTTCGTCAGAATTTTCCGGAAGTCGATATCCATCTCTCGGTGCAGGCCAACGCGGTGAACTGGGCCAGCGTGGAGTTCTGGCGCCAGCAGGGGCTCAAGCGAACGATCCTGTCCCGCGAGCTGTCGCTGGAAGAAATCGCCGAGATCCGCGAGCGCGTGCCCGGCATGGAGCTGGAAGTCTTCGTCCACGGCGCGCTATGCATGGCCTATTCGGGCCGCTGCCTGCTGTCGGGCTATATCAACCGCCGCGACCCCAACCAGGGCACCTGCACCAACGCCTGCCGCTGGGAATACAAGACCCACGCCGCCCATGAGGACGAACTGGGCCACGCGGTGCGCGACGTCGAGCCGACACTGGGCATCGGTGCGCCGACCCGGGAAATCGTCCTGCTCGAAGAAGGCAATCGCCCCGGCGAGCTGATGGAGGCCTTCGAGGACGAACACGGCACTTACATCATGAACTCCAAGGACCTGCGGGCCATCCAGCACGTGCAGCGCCTGACGGAGATGGGCGTGCACTCGCTGAAGATCGAAGGCCGTACCAAGTCCCACTACTACGTTGCGCGCACCGCCCAGGCCTACCGCAAAGCCATCGACGACGCCGTCGCCGGCCGTGCCTTCGACCTCGGCCTGATGCAGACCCTGGAATCCCTCGCACACCGCGGTTACACCGAAGGCTTCCTGCGCCGCCACGTGCATGACGAGTATCAGAACTACCAGTACGGACACTCGTTGTCCGAGCGCCAGCAGTTCGTGGGTGAACTCACCGGCGAACGGCGCAACGGCCTGGCCGAGGTACGGGTGAAGAACCGCTTCGAAGTCGGCGACAGCGTCGAGCTGATGACTCCGGCAGGCAATCGCACCTTCCGCCTGCAAGCGCTGGAGAACAACCGCGGCGACTGCATCGGCATTGCGCCGGGGGACGGGCACATCGTCTACCTCCCGCTCCCCGAAGACCTCGACCTGCAATACGCGCTGCTGATGCGCAACCTGGATGGGGGGACCACGCGCGACAAGCACGAGAAGGCTGTGGGCGGCGGCTGCGGGAATGACTGCGGCACGTGCGGTTGCGGCGGGAGCTGAGTCTTGAGCAGCACGTTCTGGCGGAACACCCATCCGCCAGAAGCGCAGGTTGGCATGGAGCGATGCCCATCAATCCGCGCGCCGACAGCATGGGTATCGCCAAGGCTCCGCCCATACTGCGCAAGCCCCGGGCGGCTCAAGGATTCTGCAGGAACACCACATAGCCCCTGAACCACCGACTCTTCGCCAGGTAGTCCGGCGCCTGCCATTGCCCGTACTGCGCCAGGCCGATGCGGAACGGCAACTGCAGGCGCGCCACACGCGGCAGATAGGCCTGGTAATTGGGGATGGTGTGGCGGCCCTGGTAAGTCTGCACCACCACCTCGTCCACCACGCCAGCCAGACGGTTGATGGTGTCCGGCGCGCCGTTGCTGCTCCAGTCCATCAACCCGGTGATGCTCAGCCTGTAGTCCCCCGGCAGGCGCTTGCGCAGGTCCTGGAGGAAGTCGACGTATTCGCTCAGATAGCGCGTTCGCGCATCGAAGTCGATCTGCACACCTACCACCGGATTACCGGCGGCGCGCCAGCGGCGCAACTGGGACAGCAGGGTGCGGTAGATGTCCTCGTGCCAGCGCAGGGTATGGGCACGGTAGACCACCCATACCTCGCCCTGGGACAGGCGAGGTATGGCGATGCCCTGGGCGATCAGCCGGGCGCGACCGTCCTTCTGACGTGGCGCGCTGATCTGCCCTTGCAGCACATAGAGCGTGTGCGCCTGGGCAAGCACCGGCTGCCTCTCGACACCGCTCCACAGCCAGAACGCGTCGTGATCGACGGCGTCCACCCCGCCGGCAGCCGCCGTGGCGCTGCCCAGCAGCAGCGCCAGCCCGACCGCGACAACCCGCAGCACGCAGCTTACCAGTAGTACTTCAGCGCCTTCGCCCAGGGCGTGCTGGCGTACTGCCCCTTGAGCGTGCGGAACCACTGCTTGCGCTGCGCCGGAGCGATGTCCTGGCTACCGCAGCCGTTGAATCCGCTGGGGGCGTAGCAGTTGATGGCGCGGAACAGCGCGTAGCCGCGGTCATCCTCCGGCGCCTGCTTGTCGGCGATGATCTTCAGATAGCCATCCATCCGCGAGTAGGCGCTGCCGGGGAACAACGACTCGCTGCCGCCCAGCTCGCGCTCGCTCGGCTGGCTGTCCAGCGGGAATCCATCCAGGCCGTTGCGCAGGATGAACTCGCCCAGGCAGTTCAACGCCCGAGGCGGTTGCGGGCTCTGCAACAGGTCGCGGGCGACGTCGACGATCGCCGGGCACTCGTAGCCGGTGTCGTTCTTGCCACCCGGCCACTGGAACAGTGTCAGCGGCATGCTGCCGTAGAGGTAGCCGATGCTCGCACCCAGCGGCTTGCCGCCCGGCTCGGTAGGGAGCAGCGCGAGGTCGTCGATGAACGCCTGGTACTGGCCGTGCAGCAGGTCCTTGTAGAGCAGAGCGAACAGCGCGGTGTCGCGTTCCTCCACCGATGCGCCGGCCGCACGCGCCTGCTGGCGCAGCAGCTCGGGGCCGGCGACGTGGCGCAGGAGAATTTCGCGGATGATCGGCGTCTGCACCGGCGAGCCTTCGGCGAAGACCTTCACCAGGCGGTCGCTGCGCTCGTAGTTGAACGCCAGCGCCAGCTCCAGTTGGTCGCGTTGCAGCGGCTGATGCGCCAGCGGCAGCAGCCGCAGCCAGAGCTTCTCGGCGGCGATCCAGTCATTGCCGGCCTCCAGCGCGAAGCCACGCAGGGCCTGCTGGCTGAACGCGAGGTAGTCGAGCTTCTCGGGGATATCCTCCGGCAGGCTCTTCAGCGCTTCGCCGGGGTTCTCGTCCACGTACAGATGGTAGGCGGCAGTCAGGTAGTCATGCAGCGCCGGTTGCGCGGCGAACAGCTCCTTCTGCGCGGCGAGGCCGGCGCCGTCAAGCGCGCGCGGCTCGTTCGGCTCATGGTGGCGCATCTGCATCAGGTCGAGCACAGCCAGCAGGCGCGGGTCGCGCACATCCGCCGGGCGGGCGGTGACCAGCAGCTTGTTGTCCACCTCCTGGATCAGTTGCCCAAGGTCGGCATCGGGGCGGGCGAACAGCTCGGCGTACTCGCCAGCGAGCCGGCTTTCGTCACTCATCAGCCAGTAGATACGGCGCAGCAGGCCCTTGGCCGAGGCGGCGTACTGGCCCTGCGGATACTGCTTGAGGTAATCGCCCAGGCTGGCCTCGGCATTCTTCAGCACGTTCTTGTCGACCTTGCGCAGGTCGGGGTAGCCCATCTCGTCGAAGGCATTCTGCTGGGCTTCGTTGAGCAGGCTGCGGGCAATCATGTAGCGGGCTGTTTCCCGCACCCAGGGCAGGTCGCTGGACTGCAGCGCGCGGAACGCCTTGAGCGCCTCGCCGAAGCGGCCGCTATAGAACTCCGCGGCCCCCTTGAGATAAGTGGCAAAGGCCTTGCCCGGCGCGGATTGCAGGTCGGAGGGCAGGATGACGGTGAGCTGCGTGTCGTCCCACTGGCAGGCGCCCAGCAGCGTCAGGCGGCTGCGCGCCAGGCTCTGGCGCTCCTCGGCACTCAGTGCGTCGGCGAGCAACAACTGGCTGAGGAAGTCCTGTGCGGTGCCCGCGTTGTTGCTGCGGCAGCGGCTGCCTTCGCCGCTGGCGAAGCTGTCGGAGGGTTGCGGCAGGCTGTCCGCCTGCAGGCCGATGCGCGCGACCAGATCGGCCAGCGGCGCTGAGGCCGAGGTGGCGGCGGTCGGGCTGCCGGCATCGGAAGACAGCCCATCGTCGAGCAGGCGCGCAAGAGGGAACGGCACCTTGCCATAGCCCAGTTGCTGTTCGTCGTCGGAGAGCGGGCGATCCGGAATGGTCGTCTGTCCGGCATCGGCCAGCAGCAGTTGCAGATTGACCCGGCTGTCGTTGCCCGGGCTCAGGAACGGCAAGCTGTTGCACACATCCAGCGTGTCGCGCTTGAGGTTCCAGCTCGGGTAGCACGAGTCGTCGCTGCTCGCGCGCGCTTCCTGCACGCCGAGGCTGCCGATCATCAGGGCCAGTAGGGTTAATCCGTGCAGACGCATGGAGGGTCCTTGTCCGTTGGGGCCCGCACGCTGGGCACGGGGCGTTGACTCATCGAGGAAGAATCTTACCTCGCTCCACCGCCGCTTGCCGCATCCGCGTGGGCGAACCGCCGCCACGACGCGCCGGGCGGTAGGACCCGCTGCCCAGTGGTTACGTGCCTTGGCACCAGGGAAGGCCCTGTACGCACCGAGCCCCGCCGTCGACGGCGGTTCGTGCCTTGCGAAGAGGCATCGACGCACGATCTATCACTTCCCGCCGCCCCCTGCTCGCCGGAGCCACAGCGCTCGGTATTACCGGCGCGCTGCCCGGTAGCGGCCGAAGCTGGCGCGCAGAGCGAGGGCACGGCGCGCGTCCCGCAGAGCATCCTGAAGGGCAGCAAGACGTCGGCTTGGCTGCCGGTGCCGCCGAACGCGATGAGCGAGGAAGGGGCGAAGACGCTCGCGCGGATCGCCTCCCTCAGGTGGCCTGCGTGGCGCGCCCGCTCAACGGCCCGCCCGCAGGCGGGTGGCGAACGCCTCGGCCGCCAGCGGCGGGCTGATCAGGAAGCCCTGGATCTCGTCGCACAGGTGTTCGCGCAGGAATTGCAGTTGCTCGGGCTGCTCCACACCTTCGGCGACCACCTTCAACTCCATGCTATGGGCCATCGCGATGATGGCCCGGGTGATCGCGGCATCCTCGCCCTGGGCAGACAGGTCGCGGATGAACGTCTGGTCGATCTTCACGTAGTCCACCGGGAAGCGCTTGAGATAACTGAGCGATGAGTAGCCGGTACCGAAATCGTCGATCGCCAGCTTCACGCCCATTTCACGCAACTGGCGGAAGGTCGCGGTGACGCTCTCGACGTTGTCCAGCAACTGGCTCTCGGTGAGTTCCAGCTCCAGCAGATTCGGCGGCAGGCCGGTTTCGTCGAGCACGGTACGCACCAGGCTGACGAGATTGCCTGTGCGCAACTGATGAACCGACAGGTTCACCGATACCCGCAGCTCACCCAGCCCGTCGCGCTGCCAGCCACGCGCCTGGCGGCAGGCGCGGCGCAGGACGAATTCGCCGATGGCGCCGATCAGTCCGGTTTCCTCGGCCAGCCCGATGAAGTCTCCCGGCGGCACCATGCCCAGTTCCGGATGATGCCAGCGCACCAGCGCCTCGGCGCTGTCCAGGCAGCCACTCTGCAGGTTCAGCTTGGGCTGGTAGTAGACATCCAGTTGGCCCTCATCGATAGCCTTGCGCAGCCGGGTTTCCAGTTGCAGGCGCTCCAGGGTGCAGGCCTGCAGGTTGTCGGTGAAGAACTGGAAGGTGTTGCCGCCCAAGTGCTTGGCATGCTGCATGGCCATGTTCGCCTGGCTCATCAGCGCAGAGATTTCCCGCGCGTTCTCCGGCAGCAGGGCGATACCCAGCGAGGCACTGAGCACCAGTTCGTGGCCACCCACGGTCATCGGCGTGCGCAGCTTGGCCAGAAGACGGCTGGACAGCCGCGCCAGCGCCGCGAGGCTGGCATAGGAATCGATCAGAATGGCGAACTCATCGCCGGACAGCCGCGCGATGGTGTCGGCCTCAGGGACGGTCTGGGTCATGCGCCGCGCCATCTGCCGCAGTAGCTGGTCGGCGACTTCATGGCCGAGGCTGTCGTTGAGCAGCTTGAAGCGATCGAGGTCAATCAGCAGCAGCGCCAGCCCGCGGCCCTCCTGGCGGGCACGCTGGCCGGCCTCGTGCAGGCGCTCCTTGAACAGGCTGCGGTTGGCCAGCCCGGTGAGCTCGTCGTAATGCGACAGGTAGCGCAGGCGCTCTTCGGCATCGCGGCGGGCAGTGAGGTCGGCGAAGAAGCCGACGACCTGGGCGACCTGCCCACGGCTGTCGCGCACAACGTTGAGCTGCAGCCACTGGGGATAGAGTTCGCCGTTCTTGCGCGTCTCGATCAGCTCGCCCTGCCAGGTACCCTGGCGCTCCAGCTCGGCGCGGATCGACTGGTAGCGTCGCAGGGTTTCCGGCGAGCCCATCAGCAGGCTGACGTTGCGCCCCAGTACATCTTCGCGACGGTAGCCGGTGAGGCGGGTGAAGGCTTCGTTGATGGCGATCAGGCGGTAATCCGGGTCGAGAATGATGATGCCTTCGCTGGCTGCCTCGAACACCGTGGCGGCCAGGCGCTGCTCCTCTTCACGCAGCTTGCGGGTGGAGATGTCGCAGCGGGTGCCGACCATCCGCGTGACCTTGCCCAGCCTGTCGCGCGCCATCACCCGGCCGCGGTCCTCGACCCAGACCCAGTGCCCATCGGCATGGCGCACGCGGTATTCGATGCGGTAGCCATCGGTGCGGCCCTTGAGGTGCTCCACCAGCGCGCGGCGCAGCAGCGGCAGGTCGTCCGGGTGCAGGCGCGGGCGCAGGTCGTTGCGCACGCTCTTCACCGAAGCCTGGGTGATCCCGAAGATCTCCTCCAGGTGCGAGTGGTGGACTTCATCCGTGACCAGGTCCCAATCCCACAACCCCAGTTCGCTGGCCTCCAGCGCCAGCGCCAGGCGCGCCTCGGTGTGGCTGAGCTGCGCGCTGCCCGCCTCCACCCGCGCCTGCAGGGCATCGCGGGCGTGGCGCAGCTCGCGCTCGGCACGGCGACGCTGCTCCACTTCACGCTCCAGGTCCTGGTTCAGCGCTTCGGTCTGGCTATTGGCGTGCTCCAGGTGCGCCACCAGTGCCTGGGCCTGGAAACGCCGCAACAGGCCGGAGTGGACCACCCGGTGGATTTGCCAGGCCACCACCAGCAGCGCCGCCAGAAGGATTACTCCCAGCAGGCCCCAGCCCTGTTGCAGCGGATTGTCACTGAGCAGCAGGTAGGCGATGGAAGGGAACAGACAGGGCAAGGCAAAAGTGAGGAATGCCGGCAGGCTGACCGCGTAGGCGACGCTGGCCGAGAGAATGGCGGCGGCGATCAGCCCGAACACCAGCGATTGCTGGAGGAAGGCATCGGCCGGCACCAGCGCAATGGCGGCGAACGCCAGGGTCAGGCCGGACGCGCCGGCGCCGAACAGGAAGGTCCGCTGCCAGTGCGGGCTGGCCTGGCGCTCGGGGGATGCGGCATGGAACGCAGAAACCTGGATAAGCCGCAACACAGCCAGCAGGACCAGCCAGATCAGCCAGCCGGCCAGTACCCCGCTATCCTGTCCCCCCCACAGCAGGGCGGCGCAGGCCAGACCGTTGAGCAGCATCAGCAGGGTAGGAATCCGGGACCCCTGATACAGCAGGCGCGTGCGTTCGACGGCGATTTCATGAGCATACTGCTGGCGGATGTCGGCATGACTGACCGGCACCGCCGAAGGCTCTACATAAGCGGTCATAGGCGTTTTTCTTGTAGGTTCTGGGCCTAAGCGTCGGCGGAGCATAACCGAGGACAAACCTTTGCTAACAGCATCACAGATGGCAAATAGCCGGCTGCCCGCCCAACTTTCGTCGGGAATCCGTCGAATGGTCATGCGCCACGCCCAGGCGCAGAACCTCTGCCCAGCCGTTACGGATCAACCGACGGCACGTCGGAACCAGCGGCTATTGGCCTGCCGTTGATGCGCACGTCACCACTGGCCCGCACTCCGTCCTCGCCAATAGGCAATCGTGCGGTTCAGATGGGCGTCGGCGCTCTCGATGCCGCCCGGCCAGAGCTGCGACTCCAGGCAGAAACGGCCCGCGGCCCGAATTCCAAACCAGAAGATCTCGCCGGCACTCGAACAGAGTCGCAGCAGCCAGACAGCGGACTGGTTTGCCGGGGTTTTCCCCCCACCGGTAGAATGCCGCTCCATGAATGATGACCTCTCCCTCCTGCTCAACTCCCTCAACGACCCGCAGCGCCAGGCCGTAGCCGCCCCGCTGGGACGCCAGCGCGTGCTCGCCGGCGCCGGGTCCGGCAAGACCCGCGTACTGGTGCACCGCATCGCCTGGCTGATCCAGGTGGAGCGCGCCTCGCCGCACAGCATCCTGGCCGTGACCTTCACCAACAAGGCCGCCGCCGAGATGCGCGCGCGGATCGAGCAGTTGCTGGGGATCAACCCGGCGGGCATGTGGGTCGGCACCTTCCACGGCCTGGCCCACCGCCTGCTGCGCGCGCACTGGCAGGAAGCCAACCTGCCGGAGAACTTCCAGATCCTCGACAGCGACGACCAGTTGCGCCTGGTCAAGCGCGTGGTGCGCGAGCTGGGCCTCGACGAGCAGCGCTGGCCGCCGCGCCAGGCGCAGTGGTTCATCAACGGGCAGAAGGACGAGGGCAATCGCCCGCAGAATATCCAGGCCGGCGGCGACCTGTACCTGTCGACCATGGTCAGCATCTACCAGGCCTACGAAGAGGCCTGCGCCCGCGCCGGCGTCGTGGACTTCGCCGAGCTGCTGCTGCGCTCGCTGGACCTCTGGCGTGATCGCCCGAGCCTGCTTGAGCACTACCAGCGGCGCTTCCGCCACATCCTGGTGGACGAGTTCCAGGACACCAACGCCGTGCAGTACGCCTGGCTGCGCTTCCTCGCCAAGGGCGGCGAAAGCCTGATGGTGGTGGGCGACGACGATCAGTCGATCTACGGCTGGCGCGGCGCGAAAATCGAGAACATCCAGCACTTCGCCGATGATTTCGCAGGCACCGAGGACATCCGCCTGGAGCAGAACTACCGCTCCACCGCCACCATCCTCAAGGCCGCCAACGCGCTGATCGCCAACAACAGCGGACGCCTGGGCAAGGAGCTGTGGACCGACGGCGTGGACGGCGACCCCATCACCCTCTATGCCGGCTTCAACGAGCACGACGAGGCGCGCTACATCGTCGAGACCATCGAGGATGCCCTGCGCAAGGATGGTTTGAAGCGCAGCGAAATCGCCATTCTGTACCGCTCCAACGCCCAGTCCCGCGTACTGGAAGAGGCGCTGTTGCGGGAAAAGATTCCCTACCGCATCTACGGCGGCCAGCGCTTCTTCGAGCGCGCCGAGATCAAGAACGCCCTGGCCTACCTGCGCCTGATCCGCCTGCGCGACGACGACGCCGCGCTGGAGCGGGTGATCAACGTGCCGCCGCGCGGCATTGGCGAGAAGACCGTAGAGGCGATCCGCAACGCCGCGCGCCTGAATGGTACGTCGATGTGGCGGGCGATCAACGACGTGATCGCCGCCAAGGCCGTCGCCGGCCGCGCCGCCAGTGCGCTCAATGGTTTCCTGGAAACCGTCGACCTGCTGGCCGTGAAGGTCGAAGGCATGCCGCTGCATCAGATGACTCAGATCGTCATCGAACAGTCCGGGCTGATCACCTACCACAAGGAAGAAAAGGGCGAGAAAGGCCAGGCCCGGGTGGAAAACCTGGAAGAACTGGTCAGCGCCGCACGCGCCTTCGAAACCCCGGACGACGAGGACACCCCACCGCTGGTGGCTTTCCTCGACCACACCGCGCTGGAGTCCGGCGACACCCAGGCCGATGCCTTCGAAGACAGCGTGCAACTGATGACCCTGCACAGCGCCAAGGGTCTGGAATTCCCGCTGGTGTTCCTGGCCGGCATGGAAGAAGGGCTGTTCCCGCACAAGATGAGCCTGGAAGAACCCGGCCGTCTGGAGGAGGAGCGCCGCCTGGCTTACGTCGGCATCACCCGCGCCATGCAGCGCCTGGTGATGACCTACGCGGAAACCCGCCGCCTGTATGGCAGCGAGACCTACAACAAGGTGTCGCGCTTCGTTCGCGAGATCCCACCGAGCCTAATCCAGGAAGTGCGCCTGTCCAACTCGGTGAGCCGTCCCCTGTCGGGCAACCAGCGCAGCGGCAACCTGTTCAGCGGCGCAAGCGTGCCGGACACCCCGTTCAGCCTCGGCCAGTCCGTGCGCCACCCGCTGTTCGGCGACGGCGTGATCCTCAACTTCGAAGGCTCCGGCGCCCAGGCTCGGGTGCAGGTGAACTTCGACAGCGAGGGCAGCAAGTGGCTGATGATGGGTTACGCGAAACTGGAGGCCATCTAGGCCTCCAGCGTTCTCAGCGCTTCAGCGGCGCCGGGCAGAGCGCCGTCTGCATGTCGGCGACGCGATAGCCGTCCTGCTCGGGCAACAGGTACTTGCCCATCAGCAGCGGCTGGCCGATCCGCCCGCCGAAGCGCTGCCCACCACTGGCGGTGGAGCCGATGTAGGTCGGCTGCGCCATCGCTTCCACACTGAAGTTGCGCGGCATCGGCTGGTCCGCGGCGAGCACCTGCCTGCCGTTCAGGTAAACCCGCAACTGGCCCTGCTCCGGCCCGGGGAACGGGAAGGCGGATGCCGGCTTGACGTTGAAGCTGGTGATCAGCCCGTTGCAGCCCTCGCGCCAGTTCAGCGGCTCGCTGCGGAAGCTGCCGGAGCCGTGGGTGACCACCAGGCGGCCCTGCTCCAGGGCCAGGCGCCAGATGCCAGGCTGCTCAGCCAGTACCTGCGGGGCGGGGCTCAGATTGCGCGTCAGCGCCAGGCCAAGGCTGTAGGCACCGAATACCGGCGAACGCTGGAAGTCACGCCCGCTGAGAAAGGCCGGCGCGGCACCGATGGCGGGGTGCCATTGCAGCGGAATCGGCCGTGCGCGGCGCTCCCAGTCGCGAATCAGCGAAGACGCTTCCTCCCGGCTGAATGGCGTGTCCTGCGGCGCGGCGGCAGCGGCGCTGCCGATCGGCCCGGTCAGCGGACGGTTGAAGAACTGGTTGAACAGGTCGCGGTAGAACAGCCCGCGGCCTTGTAGATGGCCGGAATAGGTCATGCCCCAGGTCATCACATCCGCCGCCCAGTACAGCGCATCCACCTTCGGCAACGGCGTGCCGTCGCGCAGTTGCGGCGACAGATCGCGGCCCATCAGCCCCGCAGGCGCCGTGCCGCCAACCATGCCGACCAGCGTGGGATAGATATCGGTGATATGCGAGATGCCGGCCACGTCGCGGGCATTGGTGTGCCCCGGCCAGATCATCATCAGCGGCGCACGCACTCCGCCTTCGAAGTAGGTGGCCTTGGTGCCGCTCAGGGGATAGTTGCTGTCGCGCGCGATATTCGGGCTGCCGTTGTCGCTGGTGAATACGATCAGCGTATTGTCCAGTTGCCCGGAGCGCTTGAGCGCGTCGAGCAGCCGCGCCACGTTGTGATCGAGCTGCTTGAGCACCGCGAGGTAGCGCCCAGCGTCGGTATCGGGGTACTGCCGGCGGAATTCCTCGGAGGGCTCGAACGGATGGTGCGGCGACAGCAGCCAGAGGTTGATGAACCACGGCTTGCCGTCCGCCCGCCCCTTGTCGATGAGGGACACGGCCTGGTCGGTCAGCAGGTCATCGAGCTGGCCCTTGTACTGCACGGGCGGGCCGTCGTCGCGCTCCAGCCAGGGATCGTAGAAGGTCGGCTTGCGGCGCACGAGCACGCCATTGGCATCCGGCCCCTTCAGGACGAAGTGGTTGAGCATGCCGAACCAGTCGTCGAAGCCCTGGTGGTTGGGGCGAATCTGCAGGTATTCCAACCCTTCGCCGACATGCCACTTGCCCAGGTGATGAGTGCTGTAGCCCAGCGAGCGCAGCGACTTGGGCAGCGTCTCGAGGTCGGGCGAAAGCCCCAGGCCGTCCGGCTCGAAGCCAATGCTCACCGGGGCGCGGCCGGTCAGCAGCGCGGCGCGGCTGACCGAGCACGTGCTGTCCGTGTAATGCTGGCGGAAGCGCAGCGCCTGGGTGCTCAACTGATCCAGCGTCGGGGTCGGCGCCTGGCCATCGCCCCAGGAAGCGATATCGTTGTTGCCCAGATCGTCGGCCAGGATGAACAGAATGTTCGGCCGGGCAGATTGATCCTGAGCATTGCTCACGGAGAACGTGGCAAGCAGAATCAGCCACGCAACGGCAAGTCGGGTAGTGAGCGCGCCTGTCGCTCGCTTGGATAAGAACAACATTCAGTGAATTCCCGAAAAATGCTTAAGAAGCTTTTCACCCCAAAGAGCACGAGCGATGCCGGCGCCCCCGCGAACGGCCTGCTGCTGGACTACCCGGCGCTGATGGCACGGGTGGTCGAACAATCGCCGCAATATGCCAGCAACACCCCTTTCCCGCACATCGTCATCGACGACTTCCTGCCGGCCTCGACCATCGGCCGCCTGCTGGAGGAATACCCCCGCGACCAGGCCGACCCGATGTGGAACGATGCGACCCACGCGGACAAGACCAGTGGCGAGTACGTGCAGAAGGACAAGCGCAACATCCGCGACCCGCTGCGCATGCCCCCGGCGTACCGCCAGTTGTTCTGGGAGCTGAACTCGCATGGTTTCCTCGAATACCTCTCGCACCTGAGCGGCATCGCCAACCTGATCCCCGACCCCAACCTGCGCGGCGCCGGCATTCACCAGATCGCGCGCGGCGGATTCCTCAAGGTCCACACCGACTTCACCACGCACCGTGACTTCGGCCTGGATCGCCGCCTCAACGTGCTGATCTACCTGAACGAGGAGTGGCCCGACTCCTATGGCGGCCATCTGGAACTGTGGGACCCGGCCATGAGCGGGCCACCCAAGCGGGTGCTGCCGATCCTCAACCGCTGCGTGGTATTCAGCACGACGTCCACCTCGTTCCACGGCCATCCGCTGCCGCTGACCTGCCCCGATGGTGTGTACCGCCGCTCCCTGGCGCTGTACTACTACACCAACGGCCGCCCGGCCGGCGAGGCAGAGCCGGGATTCGCCACGCACTGGCGCGACCTGCCGGCCTGACACCTCTCAGGCGTCCGCCGCGCGGCGCGCCCAGGGCGCGCGCGCGGAGAAGGTCGCCAGATGCGACTTCAGGCGCAGGAACGGCGTTTCCACCAGTCGATAGCTGAGCCATGCCAGGCCCCACGACGCCAGCAGGCTGAAGCCGATGCGCAGCAGGTAGGCGCTGGTGTGGGTCTCGAACTCCAGGCCGGCGGCCCGGAGCGGGTAGAGGCAGTAGAACTGGACCGGCACGTGGATCAGGTACAGCGAATAGGAAATCCGCCCGAAATGATCCAGCAGCGGGTTGACCAGCACGACCTTGCTGCGCCAGTCGAACGCCAGCAGCCCGAGCATCACACCGCCCCATAGCAGCGCCTCGATGTTGTGGTACATCGGCAGCGCCTGCAGCGCATTGCGCTCGCCGGTCAGCGAGAACCAGAACCACAGGCGGCCCAGCGCCAGGAGGCAGGCAAGCACCACGACCCCGGCGATAAGCGGGCGCCGTGCCAGCCGGTTCTGCCACGCGGACAGGTTGAACATCGCGCAGGCAGCGCCCACCAGGAAGGCGCCGCCACGGCCGAACAGCGAGTTCTCCCACGGGTTGAGCTGCGACAGCCAGCCCGGCGAATGGAACAGGTACAGGTGCGCGCCCAGCCAGGCGAGCAGCCCGCCGGCCGCCAGCCAGCGGCCAAGGCGATAGCGCAGCAGCCACATCAGCCACGGCAGCAGCAGATAGAACTGCACTTCCGTACACAGCGACCACCAGGGCACGCTGAAGGGGAACACCTGGAAGCCGATGGGAACGAACAGCAGCGCCTTGAACGCGGCGACCTTCTGCGTCATGCCCCAGGCAACGAACACCGCCGCGTAGTAGAGCGGCACGATGCGGAAGAAGCGCGCCCAGTAGAAGCGCCGGATGCTCACCTCGCGGCCGGTGCGCAGGCCGTCCAGGAATGGCCGCGAGAGCAGGAAGCCGCTGAGCACGAAGAACAGCGTGACGCCGGTATTGCCGCCGCCCAGCAGCGTCACCCAGAACGGATTGTCCGGGCGCACCGCAAGGTTGAGAATGCCGAAGTAGTGGAACCCCACCACCAGCAGGATCGCCCAGCCTCGCAGCGACTCCAGCTCCGGCATGTAGCTGGCTGGCTGCCGCAGTCCCTCGCGGCCATCCGACGAAGTCATGCGCGATCAGCCCTCGGCCTTCTGCTGGGTCAGGCGCTTGAGCTTGCGCGTGTTCTCCAGGTGCTTGCTGGCATGCACGTAGAACGCACGCAGCGCGGCGCCGTCGTCCTCGCGGGAGCCTTCGAAGAGCAGTTTCAGCAGCGGATGGTCGGCGCTGCGGTTGCCGCCCGGCTTGCGCAGCACGCCCAGGCCGAAGCCGTGACCGAAAGTGAAGGTCTCGTGCTGGGCACAGGTTTCGTCCCAGAACTTCCAGGCGCCGAAATCCTGCACACGCGCGGCGACGTCGTGGAACAGGATGATGCCGCCCGGCTTGACCTTGGGATACCAGTTGGCGAAGTCCTGGCTCACCGCTTCATAGGTATGGAAACCGTCGATGTGAAGCAGGTCGATGCTGTCGTCGCTGAAGTGCTGCAACGCCTCTTCGAAGAGCATCCGCATCAGGTACGAGAAGCCGTGGTAGTGCTGGCGGTTGTGTGTATTCACCGCGCTGAACACCGACTCATCGTACTTGTCGGTATGGGCGTCGCCCTCGAAGGTATCGACCGCGTAGCACAGGCCGTCGATCTCGTTCTCTTTCATCGACTGGCAGAAGGTGAAGTACGAAAGTCCCTTGTGCGTACCCAGTTCCACCAGGAGCTTGGGGCGCAGCGCGGCGACGATGTCGTAGCCGAACGGCAGGTGGTCGACCCAGGTGCTGAAGACCATGTGCAGTGGCTCGAAACGGCGCACCGACGGCGGCATATAAACTGAGGTCATACCGGTAAAGCCTCCGATTTCTTCGAGGGGGAAGAGTAACGACTCTTCAAGGCAAGGAAGGGTTTTTCGATCAGGCCGTAGCTCGCCTGAGCCACTGCCAGCGCGCCCACGAAGCCCATCAGCAACCGGGCCCAGACGGGCAGCGCGGCGCTGGCGGGAACGTACTGCGGCAAGGCGAGGCTGAGTGCGATCAGCGGCAGGTGAACCAGATACAGCGAATAGGAAATCCGGCCCAGGTAGCGCAACACCTGGCTGACCGGCGACGCCGTGTTCCGCGAGCCGGCGAGCAGGACCAGGGCGACACCGCCCCACAGCAGGCTCTCCGGGATCACGATCCACGGCTGTCGCCAGGAGAAACTCACCACGCCATGCTCGACGGCGATCTGCAGGAAGGCCGCCAGCAACACGGTGAGCAGCGCCAGCAGGGCAAGCCGCGAGCCTGGCGAAAGCACCGGCAGGCGCTGGTTGGCGAGCATCCAGCCGATGCCCGCGCCGACCAGGAACGCCGGCAGCTTGCCACCCAGGAACAGCGCCCAATAGATGTTCCCGAGCAGGCCGAACGACACCCAGCCCAGACATATCGACACGAACAGCGCAAACCAGGCCAGCAGCAACGCCGCCAGCAATGCCGGCGCGCGGGCCAGCAGCGCGAAGGCGATGGGCAGGAACAGGTAGAACTGCACTTCCGTCGACAGGCTCCACCAGACATTGCTGAAGACGCCCACATCCTTGCCCCAGGCGAGGAACAGCAAGGCCGCCGGCAGTTGTCCGTAGTGCCCGGTGAACAGCACGCCAACCAGCACGGCCAGGTAGTACAGCGGCAGGATCCGCAGGGCCCGATGCAGTGCGTAGAGCTTCAGGTCCATCGGCTGGCGTTCGCGCAGGCCGTTGAAGAACGGCCGCGATACCAGGATGCCGCTGAGCAGGAAGAACAGCGTAACGCCGGTATTGCCGGCATAGATGAAAGACAGCCAGTACGTACCCCACGGCGGCGGTGTGAAACCAAATGCCTCGGTGACGCCGTGGTAAACGACGACCAGCAGGATGGCGATCCCACGCAGGTCATCGAGTACCGCGACTCTGGACTGGCTCATGGCTTCAGTGCGGCTCCCGTTCGAGCTTGCGCAGATCGTCCTGGAAGGGATGCTCGCCGTTGTACGCGAAGCGATCGAAACGCTCCTGCGCCAGCTCCGCCGAACGCAGCAGGTAGCGCTGCGCGGGGGCCTTGATCTTGCCCAGGAGAATCGGCTCGACCGTCGGCGAGCGATAACGCCGACCCAGCAATTCGTGCAACTGCGCCTTCTGCTGTTCGAGGATTTTTGCCCGGCCCTCCACCTGCGACGTGGTCACGCCACCGTGCAACTGGT
This sequence comes from Pseudomonas triclosanedens, assembly GCF_026686735.1. Classification (NCBI taxonomy): domain Bacteria; kingdom Pseudomonadati; phylum Pseudomonadota; class Gammaproteobacteria; order Pseudomonadales; family Pseudomonadaceae; genus Pseudomonas; species Pseudomonas triclosanedens. Next base: position 6,127,365 of record NZ_CP113432.1, read on the forward strand.
GGAACGACCCTTCGCCCGCCAGCACATAGAGCTGGGTGCGTGGATGCCAGGCCAGCGCACCATAGATGTAGAGGTTCAACGCACCGCCACCGGGCATGTCGAAGCGCTCGTCGGCATTGCCGATCTCGGCCAGCAGCTCTGCGGCCATGAACAGGCAGTTGCACTCCATGAACGGCTGGAAGAAGCCCTTGGGATTGGCGCCGCTCCAGCAGGAAATCTCGAACAGCCGGTAACCGTTGTTGCGCCAGTCGATGCCCGCCAGCAGCGCCTGTTCCTTCTCCTCGCTGTAACCGCGGGCGAGGTGGTACTGCTGCTCGTCCTCGCCCAGGTGATAGCCCGGCACGGCGACGAGAGCGCCGGGATCCATGCGCAGCGCCATCAGCGCGTAGCGCACCACACCGGGCGTCACCATTCGCGCGCCGTCGATCATCAGCCCGATGAAACGCCCGCGCGCCTGGCCGATGGCAAAGTTGATCGCCGGCGCCGGCGAGACCCCCGGCTCATCGCGCAGGAAATAGCGGAAGTTGCCAGGCAGCCGGGAAATGGCCTCGGCGTCCATGTTTCGCCGCGAGCGGTTCTCCACCAGGATGACTTCGTAGTCATCGGCGCTGACGCCTTCCTGGTAGTCCGGCGCCAGACTGATCAGCGTATTGAGCGCCTGCCGCGGCATGTCGTAGGCAATGACGATGATCGACAACAGCGGCTTCTGCGGGCTGGGCGCGGTCATGCGGACTGCACCCGGCTCAGCGAATGGCCAAGGAAGCGGAAGATGTGCGGATGCGCCGTACCCAGCAGAATCGGGTGGACGCTGGGCGGGTTGCGGTTCTCCCCGCGAATCTGCCTGTCCTGCTCGTCGAGCAGCTTGTACACGCGTTCGCGCTCCTCGCGCAGGGTGCCGGTGGTGACACCGCCGTGGAACTGATGGAACGAGCCTTCGCTATAGAGCAGGTAGAACGGCGTGTTGGGGTATTCGAGCAGGCGCTTGTACAAGTCGAGGTTGGCGTTGCCGCCGCCGAAGTCGTTGTAGCGCGGGTTCACTCCGCCCAGCGCCTTCCACTTGCGCATCGACATGCCGATGAAGTTGCTCTCGTAATTGGCCTGGAAGAAGCCGCCCTGGCAGGAGCCGCTGAGCACGGCGATGTCGAACAGGCGGTAGCCGTTGCTCGGCCACTCGATGCTCTGCAGCAACACCTGCTCGGCGTCCTCGTTGTAGCCCTCATTCACTGCCACCTGCTGCAGCTTGTGGCCGATGTGGTAGCCCGGCACCGACACCGCCGCCTCGGGCGCCAGGCGGAAGGCGTCCAGCGCATGGCGCAGCACGCCCGGAGAGAGCATGCGCGCGCCGTCGATCATGATCGCGACGTGGCTGCCTCGGGCCTGGGCGGCGCCGAAGTTGATGGCATGGACCGGCGTACGCTCGGTCTCGTTGCGATGGTAGTAGCGCACGTTGCCCGCATGGCGGGTCGCCCGCTCGCGGCCCAGCAAGCGATCAGAGTGATTTTCGACGACGATCACTTCGTAATCGCGCTCGTTCACTCCGTGCTGGTATGCCGGGCTAAGGGAGTGCAGGGTCTTGTCGGCCTGCTCCGGCATTTTGTAGACGATGACGACGACGCTCAGTCGCGGCGCGCGGCGAAAGATGGGCATGACACAACCCCCGGTCAGTCAGCGATGGCCTTCAGGGCCCGATACAGGTCTTCCAGCTCGGGGGAAAGCGTCTCGCCGCCCTGCTGGTGATGCTTGAGTTCCGAGCTGAAGAAGCGCCCGGCCTTGGGTGGCACCAGGCCGAAGCGGTGCAGCACGGTGTCGAGCTTGCGATGCAGGCTGTTCTCGTCCTCGTCGAAGCACAGCACCGGGAACTTGACCCGGCGGTGCAGTTCGAGAAGACGGCTGTTGTAAGCCTTCCACAGGGCGAACGCCTGCTCGCGCGGCATGCCGCCACGGGCCTGGAGAGAGTCGGCCACGGCAGACGGATGGCGGAAGATGCCGATGAAACGCAGGTCGGGAATCAGTTCCTGCCAACCCTCGACGGCCAGCAGCGCGCGCGGGTCCTTGAAACCCCAGCGCGGCGCCTCGCTGTAATCGTCGATCAGCTTGCGGGCGGCTGCGTACTCGGCCTCCGTCCACTGCGGGCGCTCCGCCGGCGGATTGTCCCAGGCACCGCCGCGGGCGGCGAGCATCGCATCGTGGAACGCGACGATGTCGGTGTTCTCGCGGTTGCCCTTGAGGTTATGGGGGTTCCAGGTACTGTGCTTGCCCAGCTCCAGACCTGCTTCCTGCAGGGAGCCGGTGAGGAAACTGGTACCGCTGCGGTGCATGCCGACCACCATCAGCACCAGGCTTTGCGGGGCGGCGGGCTTCCGAGAGGAACCGAACAGGACATCAAATAGGCGCATACCAGCTCTTTTTTCTTATGTTTGGGCGATAATCCGCACAGATTGCGCCGCAATCGGCACGCAGGCTTGCTGCGGGGCATTGTGTTTAAATACCTATCCCTTTTCAATTCCAACAACAAAGACATGAAGCACAGGGACATCATTCTTTTTGGCGTCTACAGCGACCTGCGCACAGAAGTGGCGCGGCGCTTCCTGGGATTCCTCTGGTGGATCCTCGAACCCGTGATGTACATGGGCGCCTTCTATATCGTCTTCGGCCTGGCCCTGGGCCACAGCCGCCCTGGCTATGTCCCGCTGCTGCTCAGCGGCATGGTGGCCTGGAAGTGGTTTGACGGCTCCGTGCGCCAGGCCAGCAATGCCATCCAGGCCAACGCCGGGCTGATCCAGCAGATCCACGTGCCCAAGTATGTGTTCGCGCTGATTCCGGTGCTGAGCAACACCTTCAAGTTCCTGATCATCCTCACCCTGCTGATCATCTCGCTGCTGATCGCCGGCTACCGTCCGTCGCTGGAATGGCTGGCGCTGCCGGTGCTGATCGTCAACCAACTGCTGTTCACCATCGGCTTCGGCTTCCTGCTCGCCGCGGTACTGCCGTTCGTACCCGACCTGCGCCAGGTGGTGGACAACTTCCTGATGCTGATGATGTTCATGTCCGGTGTGTTCTTCAGCATCCACGAGATTCCCGAGTCGATGGCGCCGCTGCTGAACATCAACCCGATGACGGTGATGATCACCGCCTACCGCGACGTTCTGCTGCACAACCACTGGCCGTCCTGGGGCGAGCAGCTCTATGTGCTGGCAACCGCGTTGCCGCTGCTGGGTGTGGCGCTGTGGATCATGCAGCGCAACGAACGCAAATACGCCAAGCTGCTGTTCTGAGGTGAATGATGTCCTCTGAATTGATTCTTCGGGCCGAGAACGTCGGCCTGTCGTACCGGCAGCGCGTCGGCATGCTGCGCTACGAGTCGTTCTGGGCCCTGCAGGATGTCAGCTTCGATCTCTTCGAAGGCGAGACCCTGGGCGTTATCGGCAACAACGGCGCCGGCAAGAGCACCCTGCTGCGGATGATCGCCGGCATCGTCGACCCCGATCGCGGCACGCTGGAACGGCGCAAGCCGCTCAACGCCAGCCTGCTGGCGCTGAACGTCGGCTTCAAACCGGAGCTGTCCGGCCGCGACAACGTGATCATCGGAGGGCTGCTGCTGGGCATGAGCCGCGACGAGCTGCGCCGCCGGATGGACGAAATCCGCGAGTTCAGCGACCTGGGCGACTTCTTCGAGCGTCCGGTGGGCACCTACTCGACCGGCATGCGCGCACGCCTGGGCTTCGCCGTGGCGATCCATGCCGACCCGGACATCCTGCTGATCGACGAGATCCTCGGCGTTGGCGACCAGACCTTCCGCGAGAAGTCCCACGCCGCCATGAAAGCCAAGATCAAGCAGGGCAAGACAGTGATCCTGGTCTCCCACAGCATGGAGGCGATCCGCGACCTGTGCCATCGCGTGTTGTGGATCGAGCGCGGCAAGCTGGTGCTCTGCGGCGATACCCCGAAGGTGGTGGAGACCTACCACGAGGCGGTGCGGATCGCCGTGCGCGACAAGCAGAAGGCCGACCGCGAGCGCAAGGCCGCACTGGGCCTGGCCGAGGCAAAGGGCTGACAGGCGGCGGGCTCAATGCCCGCCGTTGTTGTGCTCCAGGGTCTCCAGCAGCGCCACCTGCATCCGCGAATGCACGCGGATGAACCAGCGCCAGAACACCGCGATCACCAACGCCGCGATCAGCGCCACCACTACCAGCAGCTCGCCCGGCGGCAGGATGCTCGAACTGAGCGCCGCCAGCAGCAGCATCATGCCGCCCAGCGACAGCAGCGGGATCAGCTCGGAGATCACCCGGCGTACACGCGCGGTATGCCGGCCGGCGCTGTCCGCCTTCACACCCATTTCAGCCAGCAACATCGCCAGCGCCTTGAGCTTGCGATAGGCGGCGATCAGGAACGGCAGCGACAGCAGCAGCGCGGCGCCCCAGATCAGCGCCTTGTGCAGCGCTTCCTGCTCGACGAACTGCGCCAGCCACTGGCCGATCTGCCCGGCGAAGAACGCCAGGCCGAAGAAGATGCCGATCACCAGCGTCAGGTTGACCCCGACCTGCAGCAGGATGCGCCGGATCATCCCGGCGAGTATCGCCTTGTCGCCGCGCGGCTTGATGCTGCGCAGCCACTCGCCGTAAAGGCTGAATACCCGCACCATCGGCGACGGCAGGCTACGCCCCAGGTACAGCGCCAGCGGGTCCGCCGAGCGGATCAGGTACGGCGTCAGCAGTGTGGTGATGGCCGAAACACCGACCACCACCGGATAGAGGAAGTCGCTGGTCACGCCCAGGCTCATGCCCAGCGCAGCGATGATGAAGGAGAACTCGCCGATCTGCGAAAGGCCCATGCCGACGCGCATCGACGTGCGCCCGTCGTTGCCCGCGATGAAGGCGCCGGCGCCGCACGAAACCAGCTTGCCGGCCACTACCACCAGGGTGATCACCAGGATCGGCGCGGCGTAGTCCACCAGCACCCGGGGATCGATGGTCAGGCCGATGGCGACAAAGAAGATCGCGCTGAACATGTCCCGCACCGGCTCCATCAGGCGCTCGATCTGAATGAGCTGGCGCGACTCGGCCATGATCGCGCCGATCAGGAAGGCGCCGAGGATCATGCTGTACTCCAGCTTCACCACCAGCAGGCAGAAGCCGAAGCACAGGCCGAGAACCGTCACCAGCAGCATCTCGTTGCTTTCGAATTTCGCCACGTAGGCGAGCAGGCGCGGCACCAGCAGGATGCCGACGACCAGCGCGACGACCATGAACAGGCTCAGCTTGCCGACCGTGGAGAACACCTGGTCGGCCTCCACCGTGCCGCTCACGGCGATGCCGGAGAACAGTGCGATGATGCCGATGCCGAGAATGTCCTCGATGATCAGTACGCCGAAGATCAGTTGGGCGAAGCGCTCGTTCTTCATCTTCAGGTCGCCCAGCACCTTGATGATGATGGTGGTAGACGACATCGCCAGGATCGCGCCGAGGAACAGCGAGTCCATCGTGTTCCAGTCGAACAGCCGGCCGATCTCGAAGCCGGCCCAGATCATCAGGGTGATTTCCAGGAACGCGGCGATGAACGCCGTGGCGCCGACCTGGAACAGCTTGCGCAGGGAAAACTCCAGGCCCAGGCAGAACATCAGGAAGATCACCCCCAGTTCGGCGAGTGTCTTGATGGTCTCTTCGTCGTGCACCAGGGCAAACGGAGGGGTGTGCGGACCGATGATCACCCCGGCGATGATGTAGCCCAGCACCACCGGCTGCTTGAAGCGGTGACAAAGGATGGTGACGAAGCCGGCGATCAGCATGATCACCGCGAGGTCCTGGATGAAATCGATGGCATGCATGGTCGGCGGTCCTCGCGGCGTGGGGTCAGGGGGATCGCGCGGCGGACGGCCTCGCTCAGCGAAGCCTACCATTCGACCTCGCCGCGAGGTGGCTCTGAAAAAATCAGTAACAGACTGATTTGGAAAGGGAATCGCACCATCGAGGGGCAGGGCAATAGCGAGAAACAAAATCTGGATAGCCCTGGCGGCCGATGCTCGGCAACATAACGCGCGTCGTATACCAACCAAGAGAATGACAACGATGAAGCGCTTTCTCAGCCTTGCTATGGCCTTCTGTGTCGCCGTGACGCTCAGCCTCGACGTCAATGCCGCCAAACGTTTCGGTGGCGGCAAGAGCATGGGCTCGGCGCCGAGCCACCAGACCCGCCAAGCGCAACCCAACGCCGCACCGAATTCCCCCACCGCCGCCGGCCCGGCCGCTACCGGTGCAGCCGCTGGCGCTGCCGGCGCCGCAGCCAAGAGCGGCGCTTCGCGCTGGCTCGGCCCGCTGGCAGGCCTGGCCGCCGGCGGCCTGCTCGCCTCCATGCTGATGGGCGACGGCTTCGAGGGCATGCAGTTCCTCGACATCCTGATCATCGCGCTGATCGCGTTCATCGCCTTCCGCTTCATCGCCGCCCGCCGTCGCCAGCAGGCCCAGCCCGCCATGGCCGGCCATGCACCGATGCAGCGCGAGATGCCAGCTGCTCCGCCGTCGATCTTCGGTGGCGCCTCGCGTCCGGTGGTGGACAGCCGCCCGGTGATCAATGCGCCGAGCTGGTTCGATGAAGCTCGCTTCGTCGGCGCCGCCCGCGAGCACTTCATGTCCCTGCAACAGCACTGGGACGCCAACGAGATGGACAAGATCGCCGAGTTCGTCACCCCGCAGATGCTGCAGTTCCTCAAGCAGGAACGCGCCGAGCTGGGCGATGCCTACCAGTCGACCTACATCGACAACCTCGATGTGCAGCTCGAAGGTGTGGATGACAATGCCGAGAAGACCATCGCCACCCTGACCTTCAGCGGTGTATCGAAGTCCTCGCGTTTCGACCAGGGCGAGCCGTTCAGCGAAAGCTGGCGCATGGAGCGTGCCCAGGGCGAAAACCAGCCCTGGCTGGTGGCTGGCATCCGCCAGAACTGATCCTGCGTTCCCCGACAGAGCCCGGCATTGGCCGGGCTTTTTCGTTTCTGCGCCGCGGTCTGCCGCCACAGGACGGAACCGCCCGTCTGGAGGACGCCCACGCAGTGGTCTTGCGCGAAGGGCCGGCTACTACTGTATAAAGCGCGCCACCATCCAGCGTAGAGAGGCCCCCGCCCGTGGAAGATGTGATCGAGAAGCTGCGAGAAGCGAACGAACCGGTTCCGGTCCCGCTGGAACTGCCGGACGAAGAACTGCTGGTGGAAATCGAAGAAGCCCTGCTGATCGGCATTCCGTCGGAATTCCGCGAGTTCCTGCTGCAGGTCAGCGATGTCGTCTATGGCCGCCTGGAGCCGGTCACGGTGACCGATCCGCACTCCCATACCTACCTGCCGGAAGTGGCCGCCGTCGCCTGGTCGATGGGCCTGCCGCGCGAACTGATTCCGCTCTGCGCCGATGGTGACGACTACTACGCGGTCGCAGAGGACGGCGAGGTGGTGCTATGGGCCGACGGCGAGCTCACCGAGGAAACCTGGGACTCGGTGTGGACCTGGGCACGCGACGTATGGCTCGACACCTGACCCGCGGCTTCGGAATTTCCTGACGCATCGATGGTCTCACTGGCAACTCACCGTACCTTCGGCCCTTGCTGCCCGGGCCCGGCGCGATGCCTTGTGGAGACGCTATGAAGTTGAAAGCCCTGTTCACCAGCCTGTTGCTGCTCGGCCTCGCCGGATGCGCCGACAAGGCCGTGGTGACGCTGCAGGATGGCAGCGAAATCCTGGTGAAGGATCACTCCGATTACGACAAATACAATGACTACTACGAATTCGAGCAACTCAATGGCGAAACCATCCTGATCAAGAAGGACAACGTCCGCTTCATCAAGACGCCCTGAGTGCCGGTGCGCTGAGCGATGTCTAGCGCGCTCCCAGCCGTCCCCCGTTCTCCAGCTCAAGCAGATTGAGCAGGTACTGGCCGCAATAGCCCAGGTCCTGTTCGATGGCTTTGCGCGCGCCTGCGCCGTCGCCCTGCTCCAGGGCACGCAGCGCGTCCTCGTGGAAATCGTTGAGGCGCAGCGACAGGTCGGCCTCGGTGAACAGGCGGTTGAAGAACGGGCCGACCTGCAGCCACAGCGCCTCGATCATGCGCAGCAGGGTCGGGTTGCGGCAGGCGCCGTAGAGCGTGAGATGAAACTGGCTGTTGGCATCCAGGTAGCCCTGGACATCGCGGGCGTTCAGCGCGGCCTCCATGCGCTCGGTGCAATCGCGCAGCACCTGCACGTCGGCGGGAAGCAGATGCCTGGCCGCATCCTCCACGGCCAAACCCTCCAGCGATTGCCGCACCTGCAGTATCTGCAGATAACGCTCACGGGTCATCACCGGCACCCGCAGCGAGCGCTGCGGCTCACCTTCGAGCGCGCCCTCGGCGACCAGCCTCTGCAAGGCAGCGCGCACGGGCATCGGGCTGGTGCCCCATTCCTCGGCCAGGTCGCGGATCTTGAGCCGCTCGCCAGGCTGGAAGCGCCCGGACAGCAGGGCCTGGCGCAGATTCTGGTAAAGCTGTTCCTGAAGGTTGTCGGCCATCGCGCGTCACTCCAGTCCGGCCGGCGGCGCCGGCAGTTGAGCGAAGGTCAGGCTGCAGTTGTGCATCATCTGGGGAACCCCTTGTTTTCAATCAGACAGTTGCCGCCATCCACCACCAGCACCTCGCCGGTGATGTAGCTGGCTTCGGGAGAGGCCAGGAATGCGGCCGCGGCGGCCACCTCCTCGGGGCGTCCCGCCCGGCCGAGCGGCGTGTGCCGCGCGGCTTCGAGTTCTTCTCCGGTGCTGGAGCCGGTGGCGATCCAGCCCGGCGCCACGCTATTCACCGTCACCCCGCGCCGCCCCACTTCCAGCGCCAGCCCCATGCTCATGCCGAGCATCCCGGCCTTGGCCGCGCTATAGGCCGACTCGCCCGGGTTGCTGCCGCGGGTGCCCGTGGTCGAGCTGATGTTGACGATGCGGCCATAACCCTGCGCCAGCATCGCCGGCAGTAGCGCCCGGGTGAGCAGGAAAGCTGTGGAAAGATTGCGCGCCAGCGACAGATTCCAGGTCGCCAGATCCATCTCCGCCAGTTCGGCGAAAGGCTCCGGGCTGCCCAGCATGGCCATGCCGGCGTTGTTCACCAGGATATCCACGCGCCCCCATTGCGCTTGCGCCCAATCGGCCAGCGCACGGACGTCCTCTTCGCAAGTCAGGTCGGCTGGCATCGCACGCGCCTCGAAACCCTCCGCGCACAGCTCCGCCGCGCGCTGGTGAACACGCTCGCTGCTGGCGGTGAGCAACACCTTCACCCCGTTGCGCGCCAGTCGCCGGGCGATGGCGATACCGATGCCGGATTCACTGCCGGCGCCGCTTACCAGCGCCACCTGCCCTGCCCAGAGCGAGTAGCTCATTGTGGATAACCTCTATTTGTGATCACAGAAATTATTAAAGCGCAGATTATCAGGCCGAATGACGACTATATTGACTTTTTTGTGATCACAAATGGAATATGTGCGAAAAAACAAACGAGGTGTGCAACATGACCGCCAGCGGAATCGCCCAACAGGCCGTCGATCTCTTCACCAGCCGCGAGCGCCAGCGCTTCCTGGAGCGCAACCCGAAATCCGTGGCCCTTGCCGAGCGTGCGCACAAATCACTCTACGCCGGCGTGCCGATGCACTGGATGGCCGACTGGTCGACGCCCTGCCCGCTGTTCGTCGAGCGTGCCCAGGGCGCCCGCTTCTACGATGTGGACGGCCATGAATACGTGGACTTCTGCCTGGGCGACACCGGCAGCATGTTCGGCCACTCCCCCGCACCGATCGCCCGCGCGCTCGCCGAGCAGGGCGCCAATGGCCTCACCACCATGCTGCCCGGCGAAGACGCGGTGGTCTGCGGCGAACTGCTCGCCGCCCGCTTCGGCCTGCCCTACTGGCAGGTGACCGCCACCGCCACCGACTCCAACCGTTACGTGCTGCGCTGGGCCCGCGCGGTGACCGGGCGCAAGACCCTGCTGGTGTTCGACGGCTGCTACCACGGCACCGTGGACGACGTGATGGTGCGCTACCGCGACGGCCAAACCGTGCACCGCTCCGGCCTGGTCGGCCAGGCCTACGACCTGACCCAGCACAGCCGCTCCATCCCGTTCAACGATGTGGAAGCGCTGGAGGCCGCGCTGGCCCGGGGCGACGTCTGCGCCCTGCTGTGCGAGCCGGCGATGACCAACATCGGCATGGTCCTGCCCGATCCGGGCTTCATGCAGAAATGCCGCGAGCTGACCCGCAAATACGGATCGCTACTCATCATCGACGAAACCCACACCATCTCCACCAACATCGGCGGCTGCACCACGCTGTGGAACCTCGACCCGGACTTCTTCGTGGTCGGCAAGCCGATCGCCGGCGGCGTGCCCTGCGGCATCTTCGGCTGCAGCGCGGAGATGGCCGAACGCATGGCCGCCTCGCGCAAGAGCGCCCAGCAGGACAGCCACGGCCACGGTCACAGCGGCATGGGCACCACCCTCTCGGCCAACGCCCTGGCCATGCACTGCATGCGCGCCAACCTGGAACAGGTAATGACCCAGGCGGCCTACGACCACATGCTGCCGCTGGCCGGGCGCCTGGCCGACGGCTTCCGCGAAGTGATCGCCAGGCATGGCCTGAAGTGGTCGGTGACCGAACTGGGCGCACGCAGCGAATTCCAGTTCTGCCCCGTCTCCCCGCGTACCGGCGCCGAGGCGGAAGCGGCCTTCCACGACGAACTGCAGATGGCCCTGCACCTGTACCTGATCAACCGAGGCATCCTGATCACGCCATTCCACAACATGACGCTGTGCTGCCCGGACACCACCGCGGCCGACGTGGACCGTCTGATCGAAACGCTGGATGCAGGCATCACCGAGCTGCTGGCGATCCCCGGCGCGCGCGAAGCCTGATTGCCAGGAACCGGCAGGAACCGGTCCGGTCCGCGATACCTGTCGCCGTCTGGCGGGATATCGCGGACAAAGCCGCTTCTGCACAAAGAAAACTCCGGCGCCGAGCGCCACCGAGGACACCCATGCAATTCGCCGATCGAAAGGAAGCCGAAGCCTTCCTCGCCGCCCATCCGGACGTACGCAGCATCGAACTGTTCATCATCGACTCCAACGGCATTCCGCGCGGCAAGCTGCTGCATCGCGACGAACTGCTGGCGATCTACGACAACGGCCGCCCACTGCCCAGCTCGATCCTCGCGCTGACCGTACAGGGCGAAGACGTGGAAGGTACCGGGCTGGTCTGGGAGGTCGCCGACGCCGACTGCTGGACCTATCCGCTGCCCGGCAGCCTGACCCTGCAACCCTGGCGCTCCAGTCCCACCGGCCAACTGCAGGTAAGCATGCACCCCACCCAGGGCCTGCCCGCCACTCCGGCCGACCCGCGCCAAGCGCTGAGCCGCGTGGTCGAGCGGCTGAAGGCCGACGGCTTCCACCCGGTGATGGCCGTGGAGCTTGAGTTCTACCTGCTGGACAAGCAGCGCGATGCCCAGGGTCGTCCGCAGCCGGCGGTGCAGATGAACGGCATCCGCCCGGAAGCCCCGCAGGTCTATGGCGTCTACGAGCTGGAACAGCTGCAACCGTTCCTCGACGACCTCTACACCGCCTGCGAAATCCAGGGTCTGCCGGTGCGCACCGCCATTTCCGAATACGCGCCAGGCCAGGTCGAACTGACCCTGGAACACCGCTTCGACGTCATGCAGGCCATCGACGAAGGCGTGCGCTACAAGCGCCTGGTGAAGGGCGTGGCGAACAGGCACGGCCTGCAGGCGTGTTTCATGGCCAAGCCGTTCGGCGACCGCGCCGGCTCCGGCATGCACCTGCACGTCAGCCTGGCCGATGAACAGGGCAACAACCTCTACGCCAGCGAAGACATCCACGGCACTCCGCTGCTGCGCCACTCCATCGGCGGCATGATGTCCTGCCTGCTCGATTCCCTGGCGATCTTCTGCCCCAACGCCAACTCGTTCCGCCGCTTCCAGGCCAACAGCTACGCGCCGCTGGCCAAGAGCTGGGGCGTGAACAACCGCACCGTGTCGTTCCGCGTACCCGGCGGCCCGGCACAAAGCCGGCACATCGAGCATCGCATCTGCGGCGCCGATGCCAACCCGTACCTGGCCGCCGCCGCAATCCTGGCGGCCATTCACAAGGGCATCCGCGAGCGGATCGACCCGGGCGCACCCATCGTCGGCAACGGCTACGAGCAGGCCACCGAATTCCTGCCCACCGACTGGCTGACCGCACTGCGCGCGCTGGAAGCCTCCGAGTGGGCCCGCGAGGCGCTGGGCGAGGAATTCCTCAAAGTGTTCCTGGCGATCAAGTGGGAAGAGTTCCGCCAGTTCATGGGTGAGGTCGGCGAACAGGACTGGCGCTGGTACCTGCACCACGCCTGATCCACACAGCAGGTCGGCGGATAACCGCAAGCGGTTATTCACCCTACGGTTGTGGATAACCTCCTGTAGGGCGAATAACGCGAAGCGTTATCCGCCGTCACCAATCCCGCGCTTCGTAACATAGCCACTGACACACGACAGCCTTACGAAAAATTTACCCTGCCAGAGTGAAGATTCTGGTCTTTTCTTGGTCTGTAATTGCACAGGGCGCAGGGGCGTCCTGTGGTCGATACGGCGAGCGCCGGTACTGCCTGCCGGCCGCCGTTTTCCCTCAGGCAGGGAGAATCCGTAGACAATGAGCACTCCCGTCGTACTGATCACCGGCGCCGCCGGTGGCCTCGGAAAAGCCATCGCCAAACGTTTCGCCCAGAGCCACTGGCGCATCGCCGCCACCGATGTGGATAAAGCCGGCCTGCACGCGTTGAACGCCCAGGTGCCGCTGGATGCCACCGCCGTCGGTGACCTGCGGCGCGCCGACAACTGCCACAGCCTGGTCTCCGACATTCTCGCCCGCACCGGCCGCCTCGACGCGCTGGTGAACGCCGCCGGCGTGTGGCGCGAAGGCCCGGTGGAAGACTTCAACGAAGACGATTTCGACCTGGTCATGGGCGTCAACCTCAAGGCGGCGTTCTACATGTGCCAGGCAGCCACGCCCTACCTGAAGGAAAACCACGGCTGCATCGTCAACATCTCCAGCGACTCCGGCCGCCAGGCCTATCGCGGCTCGGCGGCCTACTGCGCGAGCAAGGCGGCACTGACCATGCTCACCCGCACCCTGGCGCTGGAACTGGCCGAACAGGGCGTGCGCGTCAATGCCATCTCCCCGGCGGACATCGCTACGCCAATGCTCGACTACCAGGCCGAACGCTACGGCCAGGGCAACCCGGACAGCTACAAGCGCGCTCTGCTCAAGGACTATCCACAGGGCAAGGTGGCGCGCTTCATCCGTCCCGAAGAAGTCGCCGAACTGGTCTGGTACCTGTGCAGGCCGGAATCCGAAGCCATCACCGGCGCCGACCTGGCCATCGACTTCGGCCTCTCCGCCGGCCGTTGAGCCCGCAACGAGCGGGCGGCGCAAGGCCGCCCGGCTCCGTCGATGGTCGCCTGGCGGCCGCCGCCAATGGGTTGTATAGAAAAAACTGTGTCGCCAGCCCCGCAATGGATCGTCCAGAGTGGGTCCTTTCCCGACTCGCCACAGAGAAGATCATGGAACCCGGCAACCACCAGCTCAGCATGACCGTCCTGATGACCCCCGACATGGCCAATTTCTCCGGCAATGTCCACGGCGGCACCCTGCTCAAATACCTCGATGAAGTAGCCTACGCCTGCGCCAGCCGCTATGCCGGCCACTACGTCGTCACCCTCTCGGTGGATCAGGTGATCTTCCGCCAGCCGATCCACGTCGGTGAACTGGTCACCTTTCTCGCGTCGGTCAACTACACCGGCCGCACCTCGATGGAAATCGGCGTGAAGGTGATCACCGAGAACATCCGCGAAAAATCCGTGCGCCACACCAACAGTTGCTTCTTCACGATGGTGGCGCTGGACGACGAGCGCCAGCCCACACCGGTCCCGCAACTGGAGCCGCAGACCAAGGACGAGAAGCGCCGCTTCGTGCAGGGCCAGCAGCGTCGGCAGATTCGCCAGGAACTGGAACAGCGTTACAAGGCCATTCGCGACGAATGACAGACGATCGCGACATTTCTTGATAAAAAATCCGTGTGTCGCGAAAATTTTCTGTTACGTCAACAGGTTACTCTTGCGTGAAAGCAATGTAGGAATACGTTTCAGCACCTAGAGTTTCCATACGCGGGTTTGCCCCCGTGATCCACCTTCGAGCAGCCCGCCCTCTCCGGCCCGGCTGCTCCCTGCGTGCCCGGAGCCCAGACCATGCATCACACACCACTACTGACCACACTCGCCGTAGGCTTCGTCCTGGCCTTCGTTCTCGGCGCCCTGGCCAACCGCCTGCGTATCTCCCCGCTGGTCGGCTACCTGCTGGCCGGCGTGCTGGCCGGTCCCTTCACGCCGGGCTACGTCGCCGACCAGGCGCTTTCCGGTGAAATCGCCGAACTGGGCGTCATCCTGCTGATGTTCGGCGTCGGCCTGCACTTCTCGCTCAAGGACCTCCTGTCGGTGAAAGCCATCGCCATTCCCGGTGCGGTGGTCCAGATCGGTGTCGCCACGCTGCTCGGCATGGGCCTGGCGTGGGCAATGGACTGGGAATTCGGCGGCGGCCTGGTATTCGGCCTGGCCCTGTCGGTGGCCAGCACCGTCGTGCTCCTGCGCGCTCTGGAGCAGCGCCAGTTGATCGATACCAAGCGCGGCCGCATCGCCATCGGCTGGCTGATCGTCGAAGACCTGGCGATGGTCCTCACCCTGGTACTGCTGCCGGCGCTCGCCGGATCGCTGGGAGGCACCACCGATGGCAGCGAGGGCGGCGTGCTGATGCCGATCCTGCTGACCCTGGGCAAAGTCGCCGCCTTCGTCGCGGTGATGATCCTCGGCGGCCGCCGCATCGTGCCCTGGGCCCTGGAGCGCGTGGCCAAGACCGGCTCGCGCGAGCTGTTCACCCTGGCCGTGCTGGCCATCGCACTGGGCATCGCCTACGGTTCGGCGGTGATCTTCGGCGTCTCCTTCGCCCTCGGCGCGTTCTTCGCCGGGATGATCCTCAACGAATCCGAACTCAGCCACGAGGCGGCGGAAAACTCGCTGCCGCTGCGCGATGCCTTCGCCGTGCTGTTCTTCGTCTCCGTGGGGATGCTGTTCAATCCGGCCATCCTGATCCACGAGCCGCTGCCGGTGCTGGCCACCTTCCTGGTGATCGTATTCGGCAAGTCCGTCGCCGCCTACGTCATCGTGCGCCTGTTCGGCCACCCCAACAGCACCGCGCTGACCATCGCCGCGAGCCTGGCGCAGATCGGCGAATTCTCCTTCATCCTGGTCGGCCTGGGCGTCAGTCTCAACCTGCTGCCCGAAGCCGGCCGCGACCTGGTGCTGGCCGGCGCGATCCTGTCGATCCTGGTCAACCCGCTGCTGTTCATCGCCATCGACCGCCTGCAGGCGCGCCAGGAGCAGAAGGCCGAGAGCGAGCCGGGCGTGGTCCAGGTGGAAGCTCCGGACCTGCCACCGCCAGTACTGGAGCATGACCACGCGATCCTCATCGGCCACGGCCGCGTCGGCGGGCTGGTGAGCGAACGCCTGCGCAAGAACAAGATTCCGCTGGTAGTGATCGAGGACAAACGGGAGAAGGCCGCCGAGCTGCGCGAATACGGCCTCTGCGTGGTGGTGGGTAATGCCGCCAATCCCGAAGTGCTGGCCCAGGCCAACATCTCTTCGGCGCGCTGGCTGCTGATCGCCATCCCCAACGGTTTCGAAGCCGGAACCATCGCCAGCCACGCGCGGGCGCTCAACCCGAACCTGGACATCATCGCCCGCGCGCACTTCGATGCCGAGGTGGACTACCTGGAGCAGAACGGCGCGAACCTGGTGATCATGGGCGAGCGCGAAATCGCCAGTGGCATGGCCCAGCGGGTCGAGCGCGAGGACGCCGCCGAGGCGCCCGGCGACGACCACCTGCCGCAGTCGGCCTGACGCCATGCTGCGCCGGCTGTACGACTGGACCATGCGCCTGGCCGGCCATCCGCGCGCGGAGCTGGCCCTGGGCGGAGTGACTTTCGCCGAAAGCTCGTTCTTCCCGATCCCGCCGGACACGCTGCTGGTGCCGATGGTCCTGGCCAACCGGGCCAAGGCTTGGCGCTATGCGACGATCTGTGTGATCAGCTCGGTGCTGGGCGGCATCGCCGGTTACTTCATCGGCCTGCTGCTGTTCGAGACCGTGGGCCAGGCCATCCTGGCGTTCTACGGCCTGCAGGAAAACTTCGCCGATGTCGCCGAGCGCTACAACGAGCTTGGCTGGCTGATGGTGCTGCTGGGCGGAGGCTTCACGCCGCTACCCTACAAGCTGATTACCCTCACCAGCGGAGTGACCCAGCTCGACCTGATGCTGTTCATCTGCCTCAGCGTAGTGGCGCGCACCCTGCGCTTCGCCGCCACCTGCGCCCTGCTGTTCTGGGCCGGGCCGGCATTGCGCGAAGCCATCGAGAAGCGCCTCGGGCTGGCCTTCGGCATCCTCACCGCAATGGTGGTGGGTGGGCTGGTGCTCGGTAAATACATGCTCTGACCGGAGCGCGCCGCATCATTGCGGCGAGCCATTCATGACGAAGCTCCCCGGCGCGCTCGGCTCAGCCCAGCTTCACTGCCTCGAACTTCACCCGCGGATGCGCAATGCGATCCTGCGCCCGCACCAGCTCCAGCTCGTAGCTGCCGCAGGCCTGGGTTTCCAGCAGCACTTCATGCACCGCCGCCGCGCAGAACTCGAAGGCCGCGCGCAGATCGTCACCCAGCAGCAGGCGGGCGAGGAACAACCCGGAAGTCAGGTCGCCCACCCCGACCGGCTGGCGCGGGAAGGCCAGCAGCGGACGGCGCAGGTGCCAGGTCTCGCCCGGAGTCACCAGCAGCATCTCGAAGGCGTCCGCAGGCTTGCCCGGATAGTTCAGGTGCTTCACCAGAATCGCCTTGGGACCACGCGCCAGCAGGCCGCGAGCCATCGCCGCGCAATCCTCCAGCGAAGCCGGCTGCCGGTCGCAGAAGCTATCCAGCTCAAGCTGGTTCGGGCAAAGATAATCCGCTACGGCAGCCGCCTCGTGGAGCAGGAATTCACCAACCTCCGGCGCAACGATGCAGCCCTTCTCCGGATGGCCCATCACCGGATCGCAGAGATACACCGCGCGCGGGTTCACTTCACGGATGCGACGCACCACCTCCAGGATGGAACGCCCCTGCGCCGCGCTGCCCAGATAGCCCGACAGCACCGCGTCGCAGTTACCCAGCTCGCCGATGGCCGCGATACCGTCCACCAGAGCGGGAATCTGCTCCGGCGGCAGCACCTGGCCAGTCCACTGGCCATACTGGGTATGGTTGGAAAACTGCACGGTATTGAGGGGCCAGACATTCACCCCGACGCGGCGCATGGGGAACTCGGCGGCGCTGTTGCCGGCGTGGCCGAACACGACATGGGACTGGATGGCGAGTACGTGGGGAGTGCGCGGCATAACGGTGTCCTGCTACAGAATGGGGCAGTATGGGGCGCAAATCACACGCTGTGAACAACCGCCTCTCGCCGCCCTGCGGCGGAGTGAGTAAGCTGGTACGCCGACCCCGAGGATGCTGGAAGTGGACCTGGGCAATCTGTTCGTCTTCATGCTTGTCATCGCGGCCGCCGCCTGGTGGTGGCGTGCCCACGGCATTCGTGAGCGCGCACTGGCGCTGGCCAAGCAGCACTGCGTGCGCGAAGGCGTTGAGCTGCTCGACGAAGCGATGGCACTGCACCGCATCCGCTTCGAGCGCGATGGCCGTGGCCACCGCCGTCTGGCCCGGGAATACGCCTTCGAATTCACCGCCACCGGCCAGGAGCGCTACGCAGGCAGGATCCTGATGTTCGGCCAGCACCTGGCCCGGGTCGAACTGGCGCCGTTCCGCTTCGAACAGGAACCCCGCGCGAGTGTCGCGCCGGTCGCCACCTTCGACTCCCAGGATGAAGAGATCGTCGACGCCGTGTTCGACGACGCCCCGGCGCCACGTCCCAAGGCAGAAGTAGTGCGCCTGGACGAATGGCGCCGCGCACACCGGGGCAAGCAGGTCGGCGACTGACCTAGAGCAGCGCCCGCAACCGCCGCCAGTCTTCTTCCGCTGCCGCCACCATCGCGCGCCGCAGCAGCCGGCAACGACCGCGATGCCAGAGGGAGCGCCGCCGCGCCTGGTTGCGCCGGCAGGCTTCGAACAGCCAGTCGGGGTCGAAGCCATCCCACACACCCGCCGTCACCCAGGTATTGACCCAGACCACCGGCGCCACCTCCAACCGGTAGATCGCCTCCAGCTCGTCCGGATCATAGCCGCTGATCCGCAGGGTACCCGCGATGGCGGCGAGATCCGCGCCATCCAGTTCGCAATCCAGCCAGAGCTCGGACAGCGCCAGCCAGACGGACTCGCGGACCGGGTCGTTCATTCGTGCCCGAGCAGGAAGCGCGAGACGCGCGTGGCGCTGTCGTCGGGGAACTCCTGCATGAAGCAGTGCCCGCCGTCCACGCTCTGGGCACTGACCGCCGGGTTGCTCGCGCACCAGCGCGCCACCGCCTTGGGCACGAAGGGATAGGTTTTCTCGCCGAATACCACCTGGGTCGGCGTGACTACCTTGCCCAGCGACGGCCACAGGCGTTTCGGGAAGGAACTGAAGATCTCCGCCTCGCGGCTGGGCCGGCACTTGAGCTCGACGCCAGCCGCAACCGGCTTCATCGCATGCTCGACGTAGGCCCACAGCGCATCGTCCGTCCAACCCTTGAAGATGCCCCGGCCATGCAGCCCGGCATACGCCGCCTCGCGGTCCGGCCACTGGCTGCGGCGCGAACGCGCCTTCTGCACCATCGCCCGCCGCTGGTGCAGGCCAAGTACCTCCGAAAGCGCCATCACGCCGATCATCGCCGGGGTGAACAGCACCGGGTCGAGCAGCACCGCGCGCTGGAACAACCCGGGGTGGCGCGCCAGCACCAGGCTGGTCAGCACACCGCCGAAACTGTGGCCGCAGGCGTAGCGCGGCACATCGCCAAACGGCTCTCGTCCGGCCTCGAAGGCTTCCACCGCCATTTCCGCATTGCGGTTCCAGCCGTGAAAACGGCCGCCGTGGTCGCTGTCGCCGTGCCCCTGTACGTCGCACAGCCAGAGATCGAAATCCTCCGCCAGACACTTGAGCATGGGCTCGTAGGCACGGCTGCAGAAGCCGTTGCCGTGGAGGAAGTGCAACAGCGGCTTGCCGCTGGGCGCGCTATGCCAGCCGCGCAAGGTGAAACCGGCGGACCCTTCGTGGGTCCAGGACAGCAACTGCATGGTGGGTCTCCGTCAGGACGTCGCAGTGTAACGACCCATCGCCACGCCGAACCAGTACGCGGACGTGCTATCGTCGCCCTCCTCGCACGATCCTGCGCAAATCGCCGCCGAACATGCCGCTTCCCCGTCCCCTGCGTTTCCTCCTGCTCAGCCTGCTCCTGCTGGCCGGCCTCGTGCTGGCGGTCTACTGGGCCGGCGAACAGGCGCGGCACCGGGCACTGGTCGCCGAAGCGGAGGCCGCCCACGAGCAGCTCGGCCTCTACGCCAACGCCCTGCACACCCTGATAGAGCGCTTCCGCAGCATCCCGGCGGTCCTCGCCCTGGATCCCGACCTGCGCGCCGCCATGCGCGGCCCGGTGACCGGCGAGCTGCAACACCGGCTCAACCTGAAGCTACAGGAAATCAACAGCGCGGCGCGTTCCTCCACCCTCGAACTGCTCGACCACACCGGCCTCGCGGTGGCGGCGAGCAACTGGGACCTGCCGGTCAGCTACGTCGGCCACAACTATGGCTTTCGTCCCTACTTCCGCCAGACCATCGCCCAGGGCGCCGGGCGCTTCTATGCCGTCGGCGTGACCAGCGGAATTCCCGGCTACTTCCTGTCCAACGCGCTGCGCGACGACGATGGCCGCTTCCTCGGCGCCATCGTGGTCAAGCTGGAGTTTCCCGATCTCGAACGGCAGTGGAGCCAGACCCCCGACGTCGTGCTGGTCAGCGACAGCAAGGGCATCGTATTCCTCGCCAACCACCCGCGCTGGCGCTACCGCGAGCTGATGCCGCTGGACGCCGTGGCCCGCGCCGAACTGGCCGACACCCGCCAGTACCACAGGCAACCGCTGAGCGCCCTGCCGCACCGGAACCTCGAACGCATTGGCGACAGCGCCCGTCTGGCGCGGGTCGAAGGCCAGGAGATCGGCGGCGAATACCTCTGGCAGTCGGTCGACCTGCCGGAAGACGACTGGACCCTGCACCTGCTGCGCGACACCCGCGGCATCCAGAGCGATGTCATCAGCGCCCGCCTGGCCGCCGCCGGCGTGTGGCTGGCGCTGGTGTTCCTGATCCTCTGGCTGCAGCAACGGCGGCGACTGGCCCGGCTGCGTCAGCGCAACCAGGAAGAACTGGAGCGCCTGGTCGAGCAGCGCACCGCTGCCCTGCGCACCGCCCAGGATGGCCTCGTGCAGGCTGCCAAGCTCGCAGCGCTGGGGCAGATGTCCGCGGCGCTGGCCCACGAAATCAACCAGCCGCTCACCGCCCAGCGCATGCAACTGGCCAGCGTGCGCCTGTTGCTGGATGCCGGTCGCCAGGACGAAGCCCGCGCGGCGCTGGTGCGGGTAGACGAACTGCTCGAACGCATGGCCGCGCTCACCGGGCACCTCAAGACCTTCGCCCGCAAGACGCCCGGCGGCCTGCGCGAGCGCATCGAGCTGGGCCACGTGATCGAACAGGCGCTGCGCCTGCTAGCCGTGCGCATCCGCGACGAGCGCGTGGAGATCGACCAGACACTCACCACACCGGCCTGGGTGCTGGGCGACGCGATCCGCCTGGAGCAGGTGCTGGTCAACCTGCTGCGCAACGCCCTCGACGCGGTGGCGGGCACCCAACAGCCGCGCATCACCCTGGGCCTGCGCCGCGACGGCAGCCAGTGGTGCCTGGAAGTGGCCGACAACGGCCACGGTATCGCCGAGGAAAATCTCGCCAGCGTGTTCGACCCGTTCTATACCACCAAACCGGTTGGCGAAGGACTGGGCCTCGGGCTGGCGGTATCCTACGGCATCGTCCACGAACTCGGCGGCAGCCTGAGCGCCGCCAACCACGCATCCGGCGGCGCCACGTTCCGCCTGTGCCTGCCCGTAGCCCCCGAAGAAAGCTGAACCATGAGCGAGCACATCCTCTTCGTCGATGACGAAGCCGCCATCCGCGAAGCCGTCCAACAATGGCTGCAACTCTCCGGCTTCGAGGTGCGCCTGTGCGGCAGTGCCGACGAATGCCTGAAAAGCCTGGGGCGTGAGCTGCCGGCCGTGATCATCAGCGATGTGCGCATGCCCGGCACCGACGGCCTGGCGCTGCTAGAACGGCTGCAGCAGCTCGACCGCGACCTGCCGGTGATCATGGTCACCGGGCATGGCGACGTGCCGATGGCGGTGCAGGCCATGCGCCAGGGCGCCTACGACTTCATCGAAAAACCCTTCACCCCCGAACGCTTGCTCGACAGCCTGCGCCGTGCCCTGGAGAAGCGCCGGCTGGTGCAGGAGAACCGCCAGCTACGCGAACAGGCCGCGCTCAAGGACCAGATCGAATCGCGTCTGCTCGGCGTCTCGCGGCCGATGGAAGCGCTACGCCGGCAGATCATGGCATTGGCCGGCACCCCGGTGAACGTGCTGATCCGCGGCGAGACCGGCAGCGGCAAGGAACTGGTGGCCCGCTGCCTGCACGACTTCGGTCCGCGCGCCGGCAAGCCCTTTGTCGCGCTGAACTGCGCGGCGATCCCCGAGCAACTGTTCGAGACCGAACTGTTCGGCCATGAGAGCGGCGCCTTCACCGGCGCCCAGGGCAAGCGCATCGGCAAGCTGGAACACGCCAACGGCGGCAGCCTGTTCCTCGACGAGATCGAAAGCATGCCGCTGGCCCAGCAGGTCAAGCTGCTGCGCGTACTGCAGGAGCAGCAACTGGAGCGCCTGGGCTCCAACCAGAGCATCAAGGTCGACCTGCGGGTGATCGCCGCGACCAAGCCGGACCTGCTGGAAGAAGCACGTGCCGGACGCTTCCGCGAAGACCTGGTGTACCGCCTGAACGTCGCCGAGCTGCGCCTGCCGCCATTGCGCGAGCGGCGCGAAGACGTGCCGCTGCTGTTCGAGCACTACGCCACGCTCGCCTGCGAAAAGTTCGGCCGCGAAAGCGTGCCACTATCGGCCACCCAACTGGCCCGCCTGCTGGCCCACGACTGGCCGGGCAACGTGCGCGAGCTGGCCAACGCCGCCGAGCGCCACGTACTCGGGCTGGACCGCGACGACACCCCCATCGAGCCGGCCGGCAACGGCCTGTTCGAACGCATGGAAGCCTACGAGGCACAGTGCATTGGCCAGGCGCTGGCGCAGTGCAAGGGCGATATCAAGGCAGTGATGGAGCTGCTCGGCCTGCCGCGCCGCACCCTCAACGAGAAGATGCAGCGCCACGGACTGAGCCGCGGAGATTACCTGGGCGAAGACTGAGCAAGCCGCTCGGCGAAGAAGCGGCCGGTACACCAGCGCGCGAGCGGCCACAGGCACGCCAGCAGCAGGAGCGCTGGCGGCAACAGGTAGAACGGCAGGTTGCGGGTGCTAGCCGCGGCGTAGGCCGCGATGGCTACCACGACCGACAACAGCAATCCCGCCGCCCCCCAGATGACCAGCAGCATCAGCGCGGCGCCCAGCACCCGCCCGGCGGAGAAGCGCGGGAGCCGCGCCGGCAGACGCGAAATCACGGCAGCCATCACGATCCCGAACGGCAGTACGCAGCCGCTCAGCAGCAGCATCGACTGCCATCCCGCGCCAAAGCCCAGCGGCAGCGTGGTGTAACTCAATGCAGCGAACAGCCTGTACAGCAGCGCCACGACGACCAGCGCCAGCCCCAGGGCGATCTGCCATGCCGGCAGACCGAGGTTCAGCTCACCGGCCAATCGCCGCGAGCGCCCGCGCGACAGGCGCAAGACCAGCCACAGGGGCAACAGGCAGCCCAGCGCCAGGTTCAGCAGGCTTTCGAACTGGCCATAGAGCAGTACCCAGGAAACGCGTGCGTTGGCGAAGGCCCACTCATGGAACGGCAGGCTCAGGTAGGACAGCGCCGTGCTCGCGATAACGGTGAAGACGAGGTAGAGCACGACGAAACCGGCCAGGAGCACGCCGATCGGCTGGAACCTGGCCACGTCATAGCGCTCGCGCAGGTGGTGCGCCAACAGCAGCACGGCCGCCGCGTGGAGGATCAGCCCGCCGGCCCAGTTGGCCAGCATCATCGGCAGGAATTGCTCCAGGCGATCCCGGAAACCGCCTAGGTCCATGAGCCACTGCGAGCCGACGGTGCCGAGCAAGAGCAGCGCGGATGCAAGCATCATCGCACCGACGAACTGCAGCGGCTGCCGGTTCCCGGGCAAGGCCGAGTCCGCTGGCGGAGCCAGTTCGGCGAGAGGAGTGGCAAAGGGGTTATCGGTGGTCATGGTCGGCATCCTTGTCGAATCCGGCGCTTGGCACGGAACCCGTCCAGCCTACCAGCCCGCAGCGGATACGCCACGGGAGCGGTCCGCAGATTTTCCGCAGGCAAAAAAAAGGCCGCTAAAGCAGCGGCCTTGAGACAGACGTCGATCTGGAGCAATCAAGAATCGGCGTCGGGAAGCTTGCCGGCGGTGAGGCCGGGAACAGCGAACCGGGAAGATCGCACTGTTGGGTCAAGTATATTGACCGAAAAGACAGGAATACAGAGCACCCACAAGGAAAGACTGTTGCAGCTTTTGTAAAAGACGAATTTCGGCCCGGCAAAAAAAACGCCGCATGTCTTATGCGGCGCAAGGCATTGAGAAGCCCGGCTCACGCTCCGGGCCTCCCGGGGGAAGCGATCGATCAGGAGTCGGAGCGGCTGTCGGCGGCGGCCTTGGCAGTCTGCTCGGCGGACTGGGCCTGCTGCTGAGCGATGGCTGCTTCGTTGGCCTTGACCAGTTTGTCGGTCATCAGGCGCGACTCTTCAGCGAAGCTCAGCTGAGTGAAGGACAGCGTGCAAACGGACAGCAGGGCAGCAACATAAAGCGAACGAGACATGGTGAAGATCCTTTCTGAACACCCGATTGGTCGGGGTTGGAGAAAGGTTACGGCGCAACAGTAAGTAGAAAAATAGCTAGCTAACCAACAAAGCGTTGCCTAAAAAGCAACAATCAACGGCGATCGTTCAAGAACCCCGATCCAGAGCGCCCCGTGGCGATCTGTCGCAGACAGGGTGCGGTTCAGGCCCAGTTGACCGGATCGTTGAGAACCGCTTCGTCGTCCTGGAACACCTTGGGCAACTCCTCCTTGAGGAACTCTACCCAGGTGCGGATCTTGGCATCGAGGAAACGCCGCGACGGGTACAGCGCATAGATCTGCCGCACGTGCAGGGTGTGCCGTGGCAACACGCGCACCAGCGTGCGGCGACGCAGCGCCGGCGCCGCGACATAGCTGGGCAGCAGACAGATGCCCATGCCCGCGCTGGCCGCACCGGTAAGCGCCTCGGCGACATTGACCATGAAGGTGTCGCGCGGGCGGATCACGCTCTCCTCGTTGCCTTCCTCGAAGGCCCAGCCTTCCGGGAAGGTCGGGTCCTGCAGACGCAGGCACTGGTGCTGGTGGAGGTCGGCAACGGTCTGCGGAATGCCGCGGCGCTTCAGGTATTCGGGACTGGCGCAGAGCACGCTGTGGATGGTGCCGAGAGTCTGGGCGACGAACTCGGAGTCGGGCAGTTCGCGGTCGCGAGTGATCACCACATCCTGGCCTTCTTCGAGGATATCCGGGTGGCGCTGGGCCAGGGTCAGCTCGATGTAGACTTCGGGGAAGGACTCGCAATAGCGCGAGATCAGCGGGATCAGATGCTGCTGGCCGAGACCGGTCAGCGAGTGCACGCGCAGGCGGCCACGGGGGTTGAGGTGCGCGCCGCTGGCCTCGGCCTCGGCTTCATCGACATCGGCGAGGATTTCCCGGCAGCGCAGCAGGTAGCGCTCGCCGGTTTCGGTCAGCGCCAGGCGGCGGGTGGTGCGGTGCAGCAGGCGCGCTTCGAGTTGCGATTCGAGGTCGGAGACCACACGGGAAACCTGGGCGGTGGAAAGCCCGAGGGCGTTGGCGGCGGCGGTGAAGCTGCCGGCGTCCACCACCCGGACGAAGGCCCGCATTGCGTGAAGTACGTCCATGAGTCCCCCTGCTGTCCGGCACGCTGGAAGCCGTGGGGCATTGTTGCCCTCACCGCAAAACTGAATCGCAGTATAGGGCCGTTTTTTACATATTGTTACCGCGTATAGTGCCCGCCAAGTCGCTGCAGCGACGTTGGGCATACCCAGTCCATCGTACGGCTGCCGATACACCAATCGACAGCCATCTCCCCCGCGCATACCTGGCTGCAGCGACTGACTATTTCTCCAGGGGCGGCCTTCTTCGGAAGACCGCCCTTTTTCATGCCCGCGCTTCAGCGCGGCAGTGGGTAGAGGCGCTCGTCGAACTGGTCCAGGCGCACGAATTCCAGCGGCTGGTCGCTCTCCAGGTGCAGCAGGCGATCCTGGAACTGGCGCAGGAAGTCCACACGCGCATCGTTGCTGATGTACGGCACGTGCCAGGCCACGAACGGCGGCAGCACGCTCATGCCGGTATAGGCCAGGGTGCCTCGCAGGATCGGCCGCAGCATGTCTTCCAGCGGGCCGTGGATGGCACCCTCGCCGAACATGTGGTCGCGCCCGCCGAGGGTCACGCTCACCAGCGCCTTCTTGCCGGCCAGGCCGCCCTGGTCGTAGAAACGCTTGCCGCCGTAGCAGATGCCCGAGACCAGCACGCGATCGAACCAGCCCTTGAGGATGGCCGGCGCGGAGAACCAGTAGATCGGGAAGTTGAAGATCACCAGGTCCGCCCAGAGCAGCTTGTCCAGCTCGGCCTGGATGTCGGCGGCGATGGTCTGGCTCTTCGCGCCTTCGCGCTGCTCCAGCGCGTACACGAGGTAGTCCGGATTGCTGCGCGCACCGAAATCGGCGGCGCTGGCCACCGGGTTCCAGTTCATCGCATAGAGGTCCGAGACCTGCACCTCATGGCCCTGGCCACGCAGGGTTTCCTCGGCCAGTTTGAACAGTGCGGTGCTGAAGGACTGCGGTTCGTTGTGAGCGTGGACGATCAGTACGTTCATGTGGATTCCTGAAGGTTCGAACCTGCCGCTTTCCTGCGGGAAAAGCGGCAGTTATTCACAGCTGGATGGCTTTTAGCTCGACGAACTCGTGCAAGCCCTGCTCGCCCCATTCGCGGCCATTGCCGGATTGCTTGTAGCCGCCGAATGGCGCCCGGTAGTTGAAGGCACCACCGTTGACGAAGCATTGGCCGGCGCGCATCTGCCGGGCGAGCCGCAAGCCATCTTCGCGGTCGCCCGCCCACACGGCGCTGGACAGTCCGAACGGCGAGTCGTTGGCGATGGTGATCGCCTCGGCCTCGTCGGCATAGGGAATCAGGCACAGCACCGGACCGAAGATTTCCTCGCGGGCGATGCGCATCTGGTTGTTCACGCCGGCAAAGATCGTCGGCTGCACGTAATGTCCGCGCTCCAGATGAGCCGGACGCTCGGCGCCGCCGCAGGCCAGTTGCGCGCCCTCTTCCTGCCCGACGCGGATGTAATCGAGCACGGTGCGGCGCTGGCCGCCCGAGCACATCGGGCCGAGGAAGCTGTCGGCGTCCAGCGGGTCGCCCATCTTCAGCGCGAGGGCTTCGGCGCGGGCGATTTCCACGGCTTCGGCATAGCGATGGGCCGGCAGCAGCATGCGCGTCAGCGCGGTACAGGTCTGCCCGGAGTTGATCATCACGTCCTGCACGCCGTGGCGCACGGCGGCGGCCAGGTCGGCATCGGCGGTGATCAGCAACGGCGACTTGCCGCCCAGTTCCAGGCACACACGCTTGACCGTTGGCGCCGCTGCCTCGGAGACCTTGACCCCCGCGCCGGTGGAGCCAGTGAACGACACCATGTCCACGTCCGGGTGGCGCGCCAGGGCTTCGCCGACCTTGGAGCCGGGGCCGCTGACCAGGTTGAACACACCGGCAGGCAGGCCGATGGTGTGGACCATATCAGCCAGCAGGAAGGCGTGCAGCGGGGTGTCCTGGCTGGGCTTGACCACCACGGTACAGCCGGCGGCGAGGGCCGGGGCGAGCTTGCCGATCAACTGGTGCAGCGGGTAGTTCCAGGGGTTGATGAAGGCGCAAACGCCCACCGCCTCCTTCACGATCAGCGAATTGCCGACCTCGCGCACTTCGTCCATGTGCGCGGCCATCTCGGCGTAGCTTTCCAGGCCCTCGATCGGCCCGTCGACCTGCACCATGCGGCACCACTGCACCGGCATGCCCAGCTCGGCGGTGATCAGCGCGGCCATTTCCTCGGCGCGATTCTTCAGTTGCTCGGCCAGCGCGCGGATGTAGCCGGCGCGCACGTGGGACGGGGTCTGCGACCACGCCGGGAAGGCGCGGCGCGCGGCGTCCACCGCGCGGTTCACGTCCGCTTCGCCGCCCAGCGGCACGCGGCCGACGCATTCCTCGGTGGCCGGGTTCTGCACCTCGGCCATGCCCTGCCCCTGCGGCGCCACCCAGGCGCCGTCGATGTAGAGCTGGGTACGGTCATGCATAGCGTTTTTCCTTGAGCAGCTCGGCGGCGCACAGGGCAATACGGCGGCACGCTTCGCGCAGCGGTTCGGCGCCGAGCACCAGGCCGAGGCGGATGTGCCCGGCCGCGCTGGGGCCGAAGGCTTCGCCGGCGAGCACGGAGACGCCGTGGCGGTCCAGCAGCAGGTCGGCGAAGTCCTGGGCGGAAAGCCCGGTGGCGCGGATATCCACCATCACGAACATGCCGCCGTCCGGGCGCAGGGCGCGCACGCCGACACAGTCGGCCAGGCAATCGATCACCAGGTCGCGGCGCTGGCGATAGGCTTCGCGCATGGCTTCCAGTTCCGGCAGCTTCGCTTCGAGCGCGGTGCAGGCGGCGTCCTGGATGAAGTCCGGCGAGCCGTAGAGCATGCACAGCGCGAGGTTTTCCAGGTGCGTGCACAACTCGCGCGGGCCAACCACCCAGCCCACGCGCCAGCCAGTCATGGCGTGGGACTTGGACAGACTGTTGAGGGTCGCGGTGCGCTCGGCCATGCCCGGCAGGCTGGCGGGGCTGATGTGCTCGCCGTCGAACAGCAGCTCGCTGTAGACCTCATCGGAAATCATCCACAGGTCGTGGGTTATGCACAGCTCGGCCAGTTTTTCCCAGGTAGCGCGCGGCAGGCTGGCGCCGGAAGGGTTGTGCGGGCTGTTAATGGCCAGGGCGCGGGTGCGCGGGGTGATCAGCGCGGCGACGTCCTCGGCCTGCACGCGGAAGCCGTGCTCGGAGCGCACCGACACCGGGATCACCTTGGCGCCGCACGCGCCGAACACCGCTTCGTAGGTAACGTACATCGGCTCGGCGACAATCACCTCGTCGCCCGGGTTGAGCACGCACTGCGCCACGGCGTAGAGCGCGCACTGGGCGCCGGCCAGCACCACCACGTCATCGGCGCTGACGGCCTGGCCACTGCGCTGGCTGTGGCGGCGGGCGATGGCTTCGCGCAGCGAGCGCTTGCCGCGCACGTCGGCGTAGTGGGTGTTGCCACCCAGCAGGCTGTCGATGGCCGATTGCACGATGGGCGCCGGGGTATCGAAGTCCGGGTCGCCCACCGACAGCAGCAGTATGTCGTCGCCCTTCTCCATGCGCGCCAGGGCGCGGTAGTGAATGTCCCAGGCGGCGGCGCCGTCGCCGGCGATGCGTTGGGTGAAGTGTGAATATCGCATTCCATTCTCCTGAGCCTGTTCAAGGCCTGTCTGAGCGCCGCTCAGGCAAGGCGAAAGCAGGCGAAAAAGCGCAGTTTGGCGCGCCAAATGAGCATTTTGAGCCTGCTTTCAACGCAGCATGAGCAAGCGCAGGCAGGTATTGGACTGGCTCAGCGGGCGCAGGCGTGTTTCAGCTCGATAAGGGTGACGCCGGGATGGGCGAAGCCGGCGCGCAGGTCGCCCTCCAGTTCGTCCAGGCTCTGCGGCTGGCGCATCTCGCAGCCGTAGGCGCGGCCGAGCAAGGCGAAGTCCGGGTTGCGCGGCAGAACGCCGATGGGTTCGATGTCCAGGCCGATCATGTCGTCGCGGATCTGCCCCAGCGCATCGTTGTTCCACAGCAGCACCACCAGCGGGCTGTCCAGCTCTTCGGTGGCAGTGGCCAGTTCCTGGGCGGTGTAGAGGAAGCCGCCGTCGCCCACCAGCACCAGGCCCGGACGCTCCGGCGCGCCGAACTTGGCGCCGATGCCGGCGGGCACGCCGTAGCCGAGGGTGCCGTAGCCGGTGGGGTGCAGCCAGCCGCGCGGGGCCTTGCTCGGGTACAGGTAGTTGGCGGTGTAGGCCAACTGGGTCATGTCGCTGGCGATGAAGGCGTTGTCCGGCAGCACCTTGGCGATACGCTCGAGGATCGACTGGTGGATCCGTTGCAACGGCGCGTGGCCGGCGTCGATCTGCGCGCGCAGCTCGGCGATGCGCGACTGTGCCTTTGCCGCGTCACGGGCCGCGCCCGGCAATGCGGCGAGCAGCGCCTCGGCGGTGGCCTTGGCGTCGCCCAGCAGCGCCACGGCGCTCGGGTAGAAGTCGTTGAACTTGCGCGAATCGATGTCGACGCGAATCACCTCGCCGGTGAGCGGCAGGCGCTCGCGCCAGTAGTCGGTGTCGGCCATTTCGGTGCCGATGGCGAGGACCACATCGGCCTCGGCGATCATGTCCCAACCGGCCTGGGTGCACAGCGTGGCGCCCGCGGACAGCGGCGCTTCCGGCGCCAGCAGGCCCTTGCCGGCGACGCTGGTGAACAGCGGTGCGGCCAGGCGCTCGCTCAGCGCGGCCAGGGTATCGGCGGCATGCAGCGCGCCGCCGCCGGCGATGATCATCGGGCGCTGGGCGGCCTGGAGTTTATCCACAGCCTGCTTGAGCGCTTCGCTGCTGGGCTGGCCACGGCCGGCGCGGCGCACGACTTCGTTGGTCCAGTCGCGGGCGACCGGGTTGGCCAGCACGTCCAGCGGCACGGAGATATGCACCGGACGCGGGCGCTCGCTGTCGAACACGGCGTAGGCGCGGGCGATCAGCTCGGGCAAATCCTCGGCGCTCAAGGCGACGGCGGAGAACGCGGTGATCGGCGCGGTCATCGCGCGCTGGTCCTGGGTCTCGTGCAGGCAGCCCCAGCCCTTACCCAGGCTGGCGGTGTGGTTGACGCTGGAGATCACCAGCATCGGGATCGAGTCGGCATAGGCCTGGCCGATGGCGGTGGCGGCGTTGGTCACCCCTGGGCCGGTGATGATGAAGGCCACGCCCGGCTTGCCGCTGACCCGCGCATAACCGTCGGCCATGAAGCCGGCGCCCTGCTCGTGGCGAGTCAGCACATGGCGGATGCCGCTACCGGGCAGGCCGCGGTACAGCTCCAGGGTGTGCACGCCGGGAATGCCGAACACGGTGTCGACGCCGTAGTTGGCCAGCAGGCGTACCAGGGCCTGGCCGCCGGTGAGGGTCTTGTCGTTTTGCATGAACGATCTCCCGAATTGTTCTTCGGCGGATAACCGCGAGCGGTTATTCGCCCTACTCGTTGGGGTCGACGCCGAAGGTCCGGCGTGCGCCGCATTTTTGCTTTTCGTAGGACCGAGGGGGGCGCCTAGCCCTTGCTCGCTCCTACAGGGACGTGCGTTTCATTCGGCGGTACGGATCAGCGCGTCCACCGCCACGGCGCCTTCGGCGTCCGCCAGCAGCGGGTTCACGTCCAGTTCCAGCAGGCTGTCCACGTGTTCGCAGGCGTAGTCGGCCACCGCGCGGATGGCCTCCACCACGGCGTCCAGGTTCACCGCCGGGCGGCCACGGAAGCCGGTGAGCAACGGCGCGCTGCGCAGGCTCAGCAGGGCATCGCGGATCGCCGCGCCGGTGGTCGGCAGCAGCAGGCTGCGGCTGTCCTTGAGCAGCTCGACGAGGATGCCGCCGGCGCCCAGCACCAGTGCCAGCCCGAAACCGTTCTCGCGCTTGATGCCAACGATCAGCTCGGCCAGCGGCGGGCTGGCCATGCGCTCCAGCAGCACCTGCTCGAAGGGCACGCCGGGCGCGTGGCGGGCGAGGTTTTCGCGCATGTCGAACAGCGCCGCTTCCAGCGCTGCCTCGTTGCGCAGGTTGAGCGCCACGCCGCCTGCCTCGGTCTTGTGCGGCAGTTGCGCGCTGACCACTTTCAGCGCCAGCGGGAAGCCCACATCGGCAGCGGCTTCACGTGCCTGGGCCGGCGTGCTCAACGCGGCGCGCGGCAGCGGCAGGCCGAAGGGCTTGAGCGCCTGCTTGGACTGCCACTCATCGAGCAGCCGTCCCTGGCTGTCGAGAGTCTGCGGGCACACCGGCACCAGAGCCGCTTCGCCACGGGCCAGCAGCGCTTCGCGACGCTGCCGGTAGTGAGCGATGCGGCCCCAGGCCGCCAGGCCATCTTCCACGCCCTGCAACGCGGCAACGCCACGGGCGTGCAGCAGTTCGCGGGCGTGTTCGGGCAGCAGTTCCGGCAAGGCGGAGGCGATGAAGCCGACCTTGCCGTGGCGCTCCAGCGCCGCACAGTAGAGCTCCAGCAGCAGGTCGCACTGCGGGCGTTCGCCGGTTTCCTCGCCGGGGTAGTCCAGCACCAGCAGGGCGGCGTCGGCGCCGGTCTGCAGGGCGCTGTCCAGCATGCGCTGCAACGCCGGGCCGTCGCCCCAGATGGCGGTGGTGAAGTCCAGCGGGTTGGCGATGTTGGCGTAGTCCGGCAGCACCCGGGCCAGCTCGGCACGCTGCGCGTCGACCAGCTTGGGCAGGGCCAGGCCGTTGCGTTCGGCGTAGTCGGCGATCAGCCCGGCATCACCGCCGGAGCAGGCCAGCGCGGCCAGGCTCGGGCCGGCCGGCAGGTTGCCGCAGGCGGCCGCCTTGAGGGTTTCGATGAAGCTCACCGGGCCGCTGACGCGGATCACGCCGAGACGCTCGAAGAGCGCGTCGTACAGCGCATCGGAGCCGGCCAGCGAGCTGGTGTGGCTGAGCGCGAGTTCGGCGCCAATCTGCGACACGCCGGTCTTCAGCGCGATCACCGGGATGCCCTTCTGCAATGCCTTGAAGGCCGCGCGGGCGAAGCCGGGGACGTTCTTCAGGCCTTCCAGGTGCAGGCCGATGGCGGTGACACGCGGCTCGTCGAGCAGCACATCCATCAGTTCGGCCACACCCAGTTGCGCCTGGTTGCCCACCGAGGCCATGTAGGCGATGGGCAGCGAGCGGTCGCTCATGGACAGGTTGTAGGCGAAGTTGCCGCTCTGGGTCAGCACCGCCACGCCCTTTTCCACCAGGTGCCCGCCGTGGGCCACCGGCCACAGCGCTGCGCCGTGCAGGTAGTCGAGCAGACCGTAGCAGTTGGGGCCGAGCAGGGCCATGTCGCCGGCGCTGGCGAGCAGGCGGCGCTGCAAGGCTTCGCCCTCGGCACCGGTCTCGGCGAAGCCGGAGGCATAGCAGATGGCACCACCAGCATCCCTGGCGGCCAGCTCGGCCACGGCTTGCACAGTCAGGTCGCGGTTGGTGGCGACGAACACTGCGTCCGGCCCCTCGGGCAGTTCGGCGATGCTGCGTACGCAGGGCACGCCTTCGAGTTCGTCGTATTGCGGGTTGACCAGCCACATCTCCCCGGCGAAACCGCCCTCGGCGCAGCGCTTGAGCGCGCGCGCCATGCTGCGGCCGCCGATGAAGGCCAGGTGCCGGGGCGCCAGCAGGCGTTGCAGGTTTTCGCGTTTCATCGCAGTGGCCTCAGCGCAGCAGCGGGCGCAGCAGTTCGCGGGAAATGATGTGGCGCTGGATTTCCGAGGTGCCTTCCCAGATGCGCTCGATGCGCGCGTTGCGCCAGATGCGCTCCACCGGGCCTTCGTCCATCAGGCCCATGCCACCGAAGATCTGCACGGTCTCGTCGGCGACCTTGCCCAGCACTTCGCTGGCGAACAGCTTGGCCATGCCGGCCTCGCCGTCGGTCATGCTGCCGCGGTCCATCTTCCAGGCGGTGTGCAGGGTCATCAGCTCGGCGGCGCGGATCTGCGTGGCCATGTCGGCGAGCTTGAAGGAGATGCCCTGGTAGCTGCCGATGGCCGCACCGAACTGCTTGCGGTCGGCCGACCATTGCAGCGCCAGGTCCAGCGCGCGCTGGGCCTGGCCGACACAGTTGGCGGCGACCATCACGCGGCCTGCGGTGAGCCAGGCGTTGGCCACTTCCCAGCCCTTGTCGACTTCGCCCAGCACCTTGGAGGCCGGCACGCGGCAGTCGTCGAAGAAGATTTCGTAGGTGTGGTAGCCCTTGTTGCTCACGCATTTCGGGCCGCGGCGCACGGTCATGCCGGCGGTGCCCTTGTCCACCAGGAAGGCGGTCACGGCGTTGCGCTTCTTGCCGTTGCGCTCGAAGGTGTCGGTCACAGCGAAGACGATGGCGAAGTCGGCGTGGCCGGCATGGCTGATGAAGTGCTTGGAGCCGTTGATCACGAAGTCGTCGCCGTCACGCACGGCGCGGGTCTTGATCGAGTTGGCGTCGGAGCCGGCGCCCGGCTCGGTGAGGGCGAAGCAGTCGATCTTCTCGCCCTGCACCACCGGCAGCAGGTAGTCCTGGATCTGCTCGCCCTTGCAGGCCATGAGGATCTTCGAGGGACGCGCGACGAACACGTGCAGCGCCCAGGAGACCTTGGACAGTTCGCGCTCGACCAGCGCCTGGGACAGGTAGTCCAGGCCGCCGCCGCCCACTTCCTCGGGCATGTTGAAAGCATAGAAGCCCGCCGCCAGCGCCTTGCCGCGAATCTGCGCGGCCAGTTCCGGGGACACCGCGTCGGCGCGGTCCACTTCTTCCTCATGAGGCAGCAGTTCTTTCTCGACGAAGGCGCGAACGGCCTCCACCAGCATTTCCTGTTCCTGGGTCAGTTGGAAATCCATCACGTCACCTGCAGCCGTCAGCGGCCTTTGAATTGGGGGGAGCGTTTTTCGGCCACGGCGCGCAGTGCTTCGGCGGCATCCTCGCTGCGGCCACAGAGCAGCCCGGCGGCCTGCTCGGCCTCCAGTTGCTGGGCCAGGGTGCGGGCGGCGCCGTCGCGCATCAGGCGCTTGGTCTGGGCGAAGGCGAAGGTCGGGCCGGCTGCCAGGCGTGCGGCGAATTCGCCGACGTGCTCCAGCAGTTGTTCATCGGCAACCACTTCGCCGACCAGGCCGGCGTTCAGTGCGCGCTCGGCGTTCCACAGTTCGTCGAGGAACAGCAGGCGCTTGGCCGCTTCGCTGCCGATCAGGCGCGGCAGATGCCAGCTCGCGCCGGCGTCCGGGCAGTAGGCCATGCCGGTGTAGCCGGCCTTGAAGCGCGCGGAGGCGCCGGCGATGCGGAAGTCGCAGCACAGGCTCAGGTCCATCCCGGCGCCTACGGCGGTGCCGTTGACGGCGGCGATGGTCGGCTTGTCGAGACCGTGCAGGCGGCGCATCAGGGCGTGGGCGGTTTCGGTCCAGCCGTAGGTTTCCAGCTCGCCACGGGCTTCGGCCTCGGCCCATTCGGCGAGGTCGGCGCCGGCGCAGAAGCTGCGGCCTTCGCCGGTAAGCACGATGACACGCACGGCCGCATCGGCCTCATGGGCGTCGAGCAGAGCCAGCAGGTTCCTGAGTGTAGGGACGTCGAGCGCGTTGCGCTGCTCGGGGCGGTTCAGGGTGATCCAGGCGATGCCGTCCTGGACCCGGCTGAGCGGGGATGGCTGAGTCATGCTGCCCTCGTTCTTGTAGTCGATTGTGTTGAGGCGTTGAGCCAATACTAAACAAGTGTTCAGCAAGCCGGCAATCCACCCGAATGGGTGGCTTGTAACGGCCTGCGAACACGCGGGAACGCCGCGCGGCGCGGGGGCTGCCGGCGTTTGGAGGACAATCGGGGGAGCGCTTGTTACAACTTCGAACAATCGCGGAGGACGGCGCGGCGGAGGGTCGCCGCGCGCGGGGTCAGTCCTGGCTGTGCACCACGACCAGCAGTTCGGCCTGCTCATCGCCCAGGGAGCGCAGGCGGTGCGGTTTCTGCGCGTTGAAGTGCAGCGCGTCGCCGGTTTCCAGGGTCAGGCGTTCGGACATGAAGTCCACCTCCACCCGCCCCCGGTGAACGAAGATGAATTCCTCGCCCAGGTGCTCCTTGAACGTCGAGTGGCTGAAGTCAGCCGGCGGATAGACGATGAACGGCAATAGCGCGCGGTCGCCGATCTGCCGGGCCAGCGATGCATAGGCCGGGCCTTCGTCGTCGCGCGCCAGCGACTGACGCTCGCCGCTGCGCACCAGGCTGTAGCCCTCGGCGGCGCCGCTTTCCTCGGCGAACAGTTCTTCCACCTGGACGTTGAGCGCCTTCGACAGCTTGAGCGCCGTGGCAATCGACGGCGTGCTCAGCCCGCGCTCGACCTTGGACAGGTAGCTCTTGGTCATGCCGGTCTTGTCGGCCAGCGTCTCCAGGGTGATCCCCAGTTTTTTTCTCAGCAATTTCAATCGCATGGACATGCAGAACGCCCCTTGGCGCCGGTGCGGGAAACTTTTCTCTTGCCAATGACACATTGTGTCATTTAGCTTGATTTGTGTCATTGCAACGCAACCGAAATGACCGCGAGCCCCACTCGCGTCCATCCCGAACAGAGGAAGACTCTCATGGCGACAACCATGCACCTCCCCAAGGACCAGTTGATCCAGCACGCCGAACGGCAAATGCAGACCAGCCTGGCCGATAATACGTGGACTGCCCGGCAAAAACTGGCCCTGACCTGCCGGATTCTCTTCGACGGCGGCCACGACTCGGGCCTGGCCGGGCAGATCACCTGCCGCGCGGAACAGCCCGGCACCTACTACACCCAGCGCCTGGGGCTGGGCTTCGACGAGATTTCCTCCGGCAACCTGCTGCTGGTCGACGAAGACCTCAAGGTGCTCCAGGGCCAGGGCATGGCCAACCCGGCCAACCGCTTCCACAGCTGGGTGTACCGCGCCCGCCCGGACGTCAACTGCATCATCCACACCCACCCGCTGCACGCCGCCGCGCTGTCGATGCTGGAAGTGCCGCTGGAGGTGTCGCACATGGACCTCTGCCCGCTGTTCGACGACTGCGCCTTCCTCAAGGACTGGCCGGGCGTGCCGGTGGGCAACGAGGAAGGCGAGATCATCTCCGCCGCCCTGGGCGACAAGCGCGCCATCCTGCTCTCCCACCACGGCCTGCTGGTGACCGGTTCGAGCATCGAGGAAGCCTGCGTGGTGGCGATGCTGTTCGAGCGTGCCGCGAAGATGCAGTTGCTGGCGATGGCCGCCGGCAAGATCAAGCCGATACCCCAGGCCCTGGGCAAGGAAGCGCACGACTGGATCTCCACGCCCAAGCGCCACGGCGCCGCCTTCAGCTACTACGCCCGGCGCAGCCTGCGCGAGCACGGCGAATGCCTGAGCTGACCGGCCTCCCACTCCGATAACGACAAAGCCACTTACCCACAAGTGCCCCAGGTGCAACCATGTCCTCGACCATCCTCCACGGCATCATCGGCTACACCATCACTCCCTTCGGCTCCGACGGTACGCTCGACCTGCCGGCGCTCGGCCGCTCCATCGAACGGCTGCTCGCCGGCGGCGTGCATGCCATCGCGCCGCTGGGCAGCACCGGCGAAGGTGCCTACCTCAGCGACCCGGAATGGGACGCGGTGGTGGAATTCAGCCTGAAGACCATCGCCGGCCGTGTTCCCACCATCGTCAGCGTGTCCGACCTCACCACTGCCCGCACGGTGCGCCGCGCGCGCTTCGCCGAACGCCTCGGCGCCACCGCGGTGATGGTGCTACCGGTGTCCTACTGGAAGCTCAACGAAGCGGAAATCCTCGCCCACTACCGCGCGGTGGGCGAGGCGATCGGCATTCCGGTGATGCTCTATAACAACCCGGGCACCAGCGGCACCGACCTGCCGGTGGAGCTGATCCTGCGGATCGTCAACGAAGTGGAGAACGTCACGATGGTCAAGGAGAGCACCGGCGACATCCAGCGCATGCACCGCCTGCGCCTGCTCTCCGACGGCCAGGTGGCGTTCTACAACGGCTGCAACCCACTGGCGCTGGAAGCGCTGGTGGCCGGGGCGAAAGGCTGGTGCACGGCAGCGCCCAACCTTATCCCGGAGCACAACCGCGCGTTGTACGAAGCGGTGCAGGAAGGACGCATGGAGGATGCGCGGGAGTCGTTCTATCGGCAGTTGGCGGTGCTCGACTACATCACCCGCCGTGGCCTGCCGACCACCATCAAGGCAGGGTTGCGCATGACCGGCCTGGAGGTCGGCGTGCCGCGCCTGCCGTTGCAGGAGCTGGACGGCGACGGCCAGCGCTATCTGCAGGGACTGCTGACAGCACTGCAATGAGGCATGACTGCCCCGCCCGCGTCAGCCGCGCGCGGGGCTCTTCTCCATTCAACCCACGCTCAACGCCGCCTCGCTGACCACCTGCGGGCGCTTGCGCTTGAGCACGTAGTAGGCCAGGTAGCAGGCCGCCATGAAGCCGAAGCCCCAGTACAGCGACGGGCGCTGGGTCGGGTCCATCGCCAGGAACACGAACAGCGAGCAGCAGATCGCGATGCACGCCAGCGGAATCAACGGGAACAGCGGCGCCGCGTACTTGAGGTCAGCCACCGTGCCGCCCTTGGCCATGTGCTCGCGGCGGAAGCGGTACTGCGCGTAGGCGATGACGATCCAGGTGACCGTACCGGACATCCCGCTCACCGCCATCAGCACCATGAACAGCGTGTCGGCGGCGACGATGCTGGTCAGCAGCGACAGCAGCGCGAAGGCCAGGCTGATCAGCAGCGCGTAGAGCGGCACGCCACGGGCGCTGAGTTTCGACAGCTTGCGAGGCGCCATGCCGGTCTTGGACATCGCCCAGAGGATGCGGGTGGAAGCGTAGAGGCCCGAGTTACCCACCGAGAGAATCGCGGTGAGAATCACGAAGTTCATCAGGTCGGCGGCGTAGGGAATGCCAACCATGTCGAACACCTGCACGAACGGGCTCTCCATCAGCCCGGCTTTCTGCCACGGCACGATGCAGGAGAGCACGGCAATCGCCAGCACATAGAAGATCAGCACGCGGAACACCACGTTGCGCACGGCACGCGGGATGCTCTTTTCCGGCTGGTCGGTCTCGCCGGCGGCGACACCCATGATCTCGCAGCCCTGGAAGGCGTACACCACCGTCATCATCACCGCGAACACCGCGGACAGACCGTTGGGGAACAGGCCGTCGCTGATCAGGTTGTGCAGCCCCGGAGCAGCCGCGCCGTCGTTCAGCGGGATGGCGCCGAAGATCACCAGCACGCCGACCACGATGAAGGCCAGGATGGCCGCGACCTTGATGCCCGAGAACCAGTATTCGGCCTCGCCGAAGGCTCGGGTGGCCAGGGCATTGAGGGAGAACAGCACGATCACGAAGAAGCCCGACCACAGCCAGATCGGCACATCGGGGAACCAGCGGGTCATCAGCATGCCGGCGGCAGTGAACTCCAGGCCGACGGTGGAGGCCCAGCTCATCCAGTAGACCCAGCCGATCATGAACCCGGTGGCCGGGCCGATGAAGCGTGTGGCGTGGGCCTGGAAGGAGCCGGAAACCGGCATCTGCACCGACAGCTCGCCCAGGCAGACCATCACCAGGTACATCAGCAGGCCCGCGACCAGGTAGGCGAGGATGGCGCCCATCGGGCCGCCGGAATTGATGGTGACACCCGAGCCCATGAACAGGCCGGTGCCGATCACGCCGCCCAGCGAGAGCATGAAGATGTGGCGACTCTTGAGCGCTCGGGTGAGCTGGATACGATCTTTTTCCTGGGACGCTTGCAGCTCAGACATGGCACACCTCCGCAATGCGGCGGGCGCGGCTGAGCAGAACTCTACGTTGGATCATTATTGTTATCTCCAATCAGTCAGAGGCCGTGGCTCGGGCACGGATGCCACCGGATTATTGGAAGACGATGTAAGGCGCCGTTGTTCGGCAGGATCGAAGTTGTAGAAAGATGTAAGGATTTTGTGCAGGGCGCGCGGGGCGGGGTTTTCAGATAGTTGCTCGCTCCCACAACGTAAAGTGAGCCCGGCATCCCCTGTAGGGCGCATAACGCGCCAGCGTTATCCGCCGCAGCAGATGGCGGATAACCTGTTCCAGGTTATGCGCCCTACGCCGGGGTGCTCTTCAGGAGTTCAGCAACGACCGCCTTCTCCCGATCCAGCTTATCCGTCCAGCCCATGAGCGAAGCTCCCGCCAGCGCCGCCTCTTCCAGCTCGCCAAGGCAGTCGCCCAGGCCGCGCAGCCCCATCGACCGGCAACTCCCCGCCAGCCGGTGGGCAAGGCTCGCGGCTTCGACCGCATCGTCCTGGCGCAGCGCATCCAGCAGCAGCGGCCATTGCTGGTCGATCAGGCGCCAGAGGCTATCGAGCAGTTCGGCGAGCTTGTGCTCGCCCAACAGACGGCGGTGGGTATCCAGCACGCGGTGATCCAGCGGGCCGCTGTCCACGGTCTCGTCCGCCGCATCGCCCGTTACACCGGCCAGCGCGCGGCGCAGTTGCTCCAGGCGCAGCGGCTTGCCCAGCACGCCCTGCATGCCGGCCTCGAAATAGCGACGCACCATCCCCGGCTGCACACTGGCGGTGAAGGCGAACACCGGCGTGCGCACGTTGCGGCCTTCCGCCTGCCCGCGAATTGCCCGGCACAGCTCCAGGCCGCTCATGCCCGGCAGGTGCATATCCAGCAGGATCAGGTCGAAGCGCCGCGAGGCGGCGAGCGCCAGCGCAGGCTCCGCGTCGTCGGCCAGGTGCACGCGATGGCCATCGCGCTCCAGCAGCGCCTGGGCGACCTCGCGGTTCAGGGCGACGTCCTCCACCACCAGCACCTCCAGCGCCGGCGAGCACTCCACGATTGCCGTAGCGCTCGGCACCACGCCCGGCGCCAGCGCGATCTCGAACCAGAAGGTGCTGCCCTCGCCCTCCAGGCTCTCCACGCCGATCTCACCGCCCATGCTTTCCACCAGGCGCTTGCTGATCGCCAGCCCCAGGCCGGTGCCGCCGTAGCGCCGCGCCACCTCGTCGCTGGCCTGGGTGAAGCGCTGGAAGATTTTTTCCTGCTGCTCCGAGGAAATCCCGATGCCGTCGTCGGTCACGCTGAAACGCAGGCGCTGCCCGGCCTCGTCGGACGCCAGCACGGCCACCTCCAGCAGCACCTCGCCTTCCTCGGTGAACTTCACCGCGTTGGCCACCAGGTTGCTCAGCACCTGGCGCAGGAACTGCTCGGCGCCCCGGCAGGCGTCGCGCACCTGCGGATCGACGCGCAGCCGCAGGACGGTACCGTTGTCCTGCGCGCGCGGCTCCAGCAGGGTCACCACGTCATCGAGCAGACGGCGCAGGGAGAAGTCCACCGGCTCGGGCTGGCTGGCGCCATCTTCCAGCTTGGCGAAGTGCAGCACCTCGTTGAGGATCGCCAGCAGCCCCTCGCCAGCAGTGGACAGCGCCTGCAACCGGCGCCGATCCTGCTCGCCCAGGGGGGCCGCGCGCAGCAGCTCGGCCATGCCGAGGATACCGCCCAGTGGGGTGCGGATTTCGTGGCTCATGGTGGCGAGGAAGCGGCTCTTGGCACGGTTGGCCGCCTCCGCTTCTTCCTTGGCGCGGCGCAGGCTGGCGGTGCGCCGCTCGACCCGCCGCTGCAACTCGTCGCGCGTGCTTTGCAGCGCCTCGCGGTCGGCCTCGCGGCGCCGAAGTTCGGCGCGCAGTGCGCGGCGCAGGCCGTCTAGGGCATCAGCCACGGTGTCGATTTCGTCGTCCTCGCCGCTGCGCACCTTGTCCAGCGCCAGCTCGGTCCCCAGGTCGCCGCCGGTCAGCCCGCGAACGAAATCGGCCATGCGCCGCAGATGCCGGGTGACCAGGCTGTGGAACAGCCAGCTCAGCGCCACCGCCAGGCCACAGAGGAACACGCCCATCCACAACAGGCTGGCCAGGCCGCCGTGGAGCAGGCGCAGGTAGACGGCGCCCAGGTCGATGCTCACCTCCAGTTCCCCCAGCTCCCGGCGCTCGCCATCCGGCGGCTGGAAGGCCAGGGCGAAACGCTCCACACGCAGCGGGCCGCGCCCACTTTCGCTGCCCTGCATCAGGTTGAAATCGGCGCTGCGCAGACGCGCCTGGGCGATGTCGGGAAAGTCCACCAGGCCGTGCAGTTGCACGTTGAGCTGCTCCTGGTTGAGGTCCCACAGGCTGCGCTCGAAGCTGGCCAGGTAGCCGACTCGGATCAGCTCCAGGCGCGCCTCGATGTCGCGCATCTCGCGGCGGTATTCGAAGTACAACTGCACTGCGCTGGCCAGCACGGTGAAGCACAGGCTGAACAGCAACACCCGCAGCAGCAGGCGCCGGGCCAGGCCGCCGGGCAGCTTCATCGCGGCACTCCGTCGCCGGCGAGCATCGCGCGGTAGCCGCGCTCGCTGTCATCCAGCCAGCGCGCCA
Organism: Pseudomonas triclosanedens; assembly: GCF_026686735.1. Taxonomy (NCBI): domain Bacteria; kingdom Pseudomonadati; phylum Pseudomonadota; class Gammaproteobacteria; order Pseudomonadales; family Pseudomonadaceae; genus Pseudomonas; species Pseudomonas triclosanedens. The sequence continues at coordinate 6,168,959 of NZ_CP113432.1, forward strand.
CGCTGCCATCCTCCACTCGCCGTTGCAGCGCCGCGTCGATCTCGTCCATCCGCGCGGCCAGCGGCGACCGGCGCGACACCGCGATGCGCAGGTAGTCCACGGTCAGCGGCCTGGGCAATGCCGCGATGTTCTCGCCTCCGGCCAACTGCTCGACGAACAGGCCGCCAGTGCGGCGCTCGTGGGCGATGAAGTCGATACGCTGGCGGATCAGCTTGCCGAAGTTCTGTCGGCTGTCGGAGACCCATTCGACATTGCCGTGCTCGGCGACGAAGCGGTCGAACTGCGCCCCGTAGCTCTCGCCGAAAAGTAGCCCGCCACGGTAGCTGGCGAGGTCGTCCAGCCGGTCGAAGCGCACCGGCTTGCGGCGGTTGTAGAAGATCGCCACTTCCTCGCGCAGCACCGGCACGCGGGAGAACAGCAGGCCATCGTCACGCTGCGGCGTGCGGTAGGCCAGCACCACGTCCACGCGGCCTTCGGCGGCATCCAGCAGGCAGCGCTTCCAGTTGCCGAGCACCACGGTCGTCACCTCGTAGCCCAGCTCGCCGAGCACGCTGCGCACCGCTTGCGGCGCCAGCCCGCGGACCTCGTGGCCATCGCTCCAGGAAATCGGCGGGTACACGGGGTAGTCGCAGTAGCGGATCGGTTGCGCGGCGCTCGCGGTGGTGCCCGCTGCCAGCAGCGGCAGCACCAGGCACAGCAGGGCCGGCCAGCGCATGGCTCAGACGTCGGCGGGCGTGGCGGTGAACAGGTAGCCGGCGCCGTGGATGGTGATGATCAGCTCGGGCTCGGCAGGGTCGTCGCGCAGCTTGCGGCGCAGGCGGCCTACCAGCACGTCGATGGAGCGGTCGTTGGGCAGCCACTCGCGGTTGCGGATCTGGTCCATCAGCTGGTCGCGGCTCAGGGTATGGCCGGTGTTGCGCAGGAACACACAGAGCAGCTGGAACTCGCCGTGGGTCAGTGGGGTTTCGCTGCCGCCTGCGTCGATCAGGCGGCGGCGGTCGGGGTCCAGCGTCCAGTGCGCGAAGCGCTTGTGGTTCTGCCGGGCCGGTTGCGCGGCGACGGGTTGGCGGGCGTGGCGAACGCGGCGGATCAGGTTCTTCGCGCGGGACACCAGCTCACGCGGGTTGAGCGGCTTGATCACATAGTCGTCGGCACCGCATTCCAGGCCGACGATGCGGTCCACGTCGTCGTTGCGGCCGGTGATCAGGATGATGCCGACCTCCGAACGCACGCGCAGCTCGCGGGTCAGGGTCAGGCCGTCCTTGCCGGGCAGGCGGATGTCGAGCATCACCAGGTCGATCGGCTGCTCGCCGCGCTCGGCCTCGGCCAGGCTGGCTTCGGCCTGCTCGGCAGTGCCCGCGCAGAGCACGTCGTAACCTTCCTCGCCGAGATAGGCCTGGAGGAGTTCGCGAATCAGCGGATCGTCGTCGACGATCAGAACACGGGGAGCCATCGCCAATACCCTGCTGACGCCACCGAACGGGTCGGGGTCGTTCTTGTTATTAGTCTAGGGGAGCTGCGGGGAACGGAGCCCGCAGACGGCAGCAGGGTACCGATAGCTGAACATTCGATCAACAGGCTGCCGGCGGGCGGCTGAATCGCTGTCGCCCGCCATGCTGCAGGCCATCTACCCAGGCCTCGCAGATCTGCACGCCCTGCTCGGGCGTGAAGGTGTTGGGGTTCAGCCCCGACTCCAGCCACAAACCGTCGAGCAACGCGCTCAGGGCGATGGCCGCGAGGTCGGCGTCGAAACCTTCCCAGCCCTCTTCCCGCGCCAGCTCGTTCAGCGTCTGCGCCAGCAGCGAGCGGTATTCACCGTAGGAGTGATCATGGGCGTGGTTGATCGCCTCTGCGGTCTTCACCGCGCCCCAGAACGCCAGCCAGGCGTCCAGCAGTTGCGGGTCGAGCAGCTCGGCGGAGAACGAGGCGCGGAAGAACGCCGACAGCCGCGCGCGGGCATCGGGCGCCGCCTCGGCGATGGCCTCGCGCAACAACTGCATCACCCGCCCGGTCACCGTCAGGTAAGCCTCGGCCACCAGTTCGTCCTTGCCCGAATAGTGGTGGTTGATCAGTCCCACCGACACACCGGCCTCGGCGCAGATCTTGCGGATCGATGCGCCCTGGAAGCCGTGCTGCTTGAGGCACGCGAGCGTGGCCTCGATCAGCAGTGCCTTGCGCTGCTCCGGCTCCAGTCGGGAAAAGCGGACTTCCTGGTTCATGCCTAGGCTCCATTCGTCTCAGGCGGCCAATCTGAACGATTGTTCGACAGGATGCCAGCCCCAGGGTCCGTCGTCGTTTCGCCACGGCCGTGACGAACCATCGGCAGACCTTACCTACCCGTTCGGGGAATGGCCCATCCGCCGACCCTGGCCGAGAGTGGCTGCATCCGCGACGACTCCGATCAATAACAACTACAGGTGGGACTGACATGCAGAAAACGCTCGCAGCAGTACTCAGCGCGGCGCTGGCAACCTTGCCGGCTCTGGGTCACGGAGGGGAAGCCGACAGCGCCAACACGCTGCGGCTGTACAACTGGACCGACTACATCGGCGAACACACCATCGCCGACTTCGAAAAAGCCACCGGCATCAAGGTGGTCTACGACACCTTCGATTCCTACGAGACAGTGCAGGGCAAGCTGCTGCCCGGCCGCTCCGGCTACGACCTGGTGGTGCTCAACGCCGCCCTGGTGCCGCCGCTGCTCAAGGCCGGCGTGTTCCAGCCGCTGGACAAGTCCAGGCTACCAAGCTGGAACAACCTCGATGCCGATGTGCTCAAGCACCTGGATCACTATGACCCGGGCGTGAAGTACTCCGCGCCCTACACCTGGGGCAGCAACGGCATCACCTACAACATCGACAAGATCAAGCAGCGCATGCCCGACGCCCCCATCGGCTCGCTGGCGATGCTGTTCGATCCGAAGATCGTGTCGAAATTCGCCGATTGCGGCGTGACCATCATCGACTCGCCCACCGACGTCATCCCGCTGGCCCTGGCCTACCTCAAGCGCGACCCCAACAGCGCCGCGCCCGAAGACCTGAAGGCCGCCCAGGACCTGCTGCAATCGGTCCGCCCGTACATCCGCAAGTTCGACTCCACCAGCTACCTCAACGGCCTGGCCAACGGCGACCAGTGCATGGCCATGACCTGGTCCGGCGACTACGCCACCGCCCAGGCCCGCGCCGACGAGGCCGGCGCCAAGGTCAAGCTGGGCTACTTCGTGCCCAGGGAAGGCTCGCTGATCTGGTTCGACGACTTCTACATCCCGGCCGATGCGCCGCACGTGGCGAACGCCCACACGTTCATCGAATACATGCTGCAGCCCAAGGTCGCCGCCGAGGTCAGCGACTACATCCGCTACGCCACCAGCAACGCCGCCGCAACGCCAATGCTCACCGCCGAGGTGCGCAACGACCCGGCGATCTACCCCGACGCCGAAACCCGCTCGCGGCTGTTCACCCAGAAGGTGCAGGACCCCAAGGCCACCCGCCTGATCACCCGTACCTGGAACGCGGTGAAGACCGGAACCTGATGGACCGCCCAGAACACGCCCCGGCCCGAGCGCCGGGGCACGGGGAGAAGGCTCTCCCCTACACGAATAACCGAAAGTCCGAGGTACAGACGATGACCACCCCAACTCCAGCCTTCTTCGCCCAGTTCAACGACGAGCAGCTGGTCGCCGCCGACAAGGCCCACTACATGCACGGCTACCACGTGTTCGACGACCACCGCGTGAATGGTGCGCTGAACATCGCCGCCGGTGAAGGCGCCTACATCTACGACACCAGGGGCAACCGCTACCTGGACGCCGTGGGCGGCATGTGGTGCACCAACATCGGCCTGGGCCGCGCGGAAATGGCCGACGCCATCGCCGAACAGGTGCGCAAGCTGGCCTACTCCAACCCGTTCTGCGACATGGCCAACGTCACCGCCATCCAGCTCTGCGAGAAGCTCGCCGAACTGGCGCCGGGCGATCTCGACCACGTATTCCTCACCACCGGCGGCTCCACCGCCGTGGACACCGCCTACCGGCTGATCCAGTACTACCAGAATTGCCGCGGCAAGCATGAGAAGAAGCACATCATCAGCCGCGTCAACGCCTACCACGGCTCGACCTTCCTCACCATGTCCCTGGGCGGCAAGGTCGCCGACCATCCGGCGGAGTTCGACTTCCTCAAGGACGTCATCCACCACATCTCCTGCCCCAACCCCTACCGCGCGCCGGAGGGCATGACCGAGAGCGACTTCCTCGAATTCCTGGTCAAGGAATTCGAAGACAAGATCCTCGAACTGGGCCAGGACAAGGTTGCCGCCTTCTTCGCCGAACCGATCATGGGCTCGGGCGGCGTGATCATCCCGCCCAAGGGCTACCACCAGCGCATGTGGGAAGTCTGCAAGAAGTACGACGTGCTCTACGTCGCCGACGAAGTGGTGACCTCCTTCGGCCGCCTTGGCGCGTTCTTCGCCTCCGAAGACGTGTTCGGCATGCAGCCGGACATCATCACCACCGCCAAGGGCCTGACCTCCGGCTACCTGCCACTGGGCGCGTGCATCTTCTCCGAGCGCATCTGGAAAGTGATCGGCGAGGCCGACAAGGGCCGCTGCTTCGCCCACGGCTTCACCTACAGCGGGCACCCGGTGAGCTGCGTCTCGGCGCTGAAGAACATCGAGATCATCGAGCGGGAGAACCTGCTGGAGCACGTGAAGGATGTCGGCGACTACCTGGAGCAGCGCCTGCAGGAACTGGCCGGCCTGCCGCTGGTGGGCAGCGTGCGTTGCCAGAAGCTGATGGCCTGCGTCGAATTCGTCGCCGACAAGCGCAGCAAGGCTCTCTTCCCCGAGGAACTGAACATCGGCGAGAAGATCCACCTGCGCGCCCAGGCCCGCGGCCTTCTGGTGCGGCCGATCGTTCATCTCAACGTGATGTCGCCGCCGCTGACCATCACTCGCGAGCAGGTCGACGAGATCGTCGACACCCTGCGCGAGTCGATCCTCGAAGCCGCAGAAGACCTCAAGCGCAGTGGCGATTACGCGGGGCACTGATGATCGATCCGAGGATTTTGCCTGTACCCCGGCAGCCCTTTAGACTGCCGGACATGAGCGAATCCCAGGCGCTGAGCGAAACCTCCGATGCACCAGCCCTGCATGCCTGGCATGCGGGGCTGGCGCGCGCTGTCGCCAGCGTCGGCGAGGTCAGCTTCGTCGAACGTCTGGCCGAGGCGCTGAACTGCCTGGTGCCAGTGGAATCGGTGATGCTCGGCCTGGAGCGGCGCGGCCAGCCACCACAGCCGCTGTACCAGCGCGGCATCGTCCCCGAACACCACGAAGGACTGATCGAGCGCTACTACGCCCGCGGCTACCTGCTCGACCCCTTCTGCCTGGCCCTGGAAGACGGCCTCACCGAAGGCTTCTACCCGCTGGCCGACATCGCCCCGGACGACTTCTTCGCCAGCGAGTACTACAAGACCTACTACCTCAAGTTCGGCTGCACCGAGGACTGCCACTTCATCGTCGACCTCGGCGAGGCGCGCAAGGTTTCCCTGTGCCTGTACCAGGGCTACAGCGGCGCGCGCTTCAGCGAAACCCAGCTCGACCTGCTGGCCGGCGCCCTGCCGCTGGTGCGCGAGCTGATCCGCCAGTTCGAACGTAGCGGCGGCCTCGACCTGCTGCTGGCCGGGCGCGGCGAAGGCAACGGCAGCCAGGCGGCCCAGGCGCCGCTGAACCGGCACATTCGCGCGGCCTTCATGAACTTCGGCAGCGACCGTCTCACCGAGCGCGAACGGGAGATCGCCCACCTGCTGCTGCGCGGCCACTCGGTGAAGTCCAGCGCGCGGGTGCTCGACATCTCGCCCGAGACCGTACGCATGCACCGCAAGCACCTCTACACCAAGCTCGAAATCAACTCCCAGGCCGAGCTCTTCTCGCTATTCATCGACTGGCTTACCGGCGGCGTTGCAGCCGCCTGACCCTGCTCTACGCAGGATGGGTGGAGCGCAGCGATACCCATCCTGCGATTCTGATACCCGCTGCTCCCGCACAGCGCACAACGGTACGGTTTTCGATACCAACCGATGCGGCGGTGCACGCGGAAATCTGCCAACCTATGGCGACTACCGCTGTCTCACCCGTGCCCAAACCACCCGGAGAGCTCCCCGATGCGCCGCTGGCTTCCCGCCCTGCTACTGGCCGCCACCCTGCCGCTGCACGCCGCCGAAACTAAACCCACCTACGGGCCAGAGCTGGAGCGCTTCCAGTACGCCTACCCGGTCGGCCACTACAGCTTCGTTTCCCAGGGCCATCACATGCACATGGCCTACATCGACGTGAAGCCCAAGAAGCAGCCCAACGGCCGCACCGTGGTGCTGCTGCACGGCAAGAACTTCTGCGCGGGCACCTGGGAAAGCACCATCGCCGCCCTGAGCGACGCCGGCTACCGCGTGGTTGCGCCAGACCAGATCGGCTTCTGCAAATCCACCAAACCCGAGCGCTACCAGTACAGCTTCCAGCAACTGGCAACCAACACCCACGCGCTGCTGGAACACCTGAAGGTCGGCAGGATCACCCTGCTCGGGCACTCCACCGGCGGCATGCTCGCCACCCGCTACGCGCTGATGTACCCGCAGCAGGTCGAGCAACTGGCGATGGTCAACCCCATCGGCCTGGAAGACTGGAAGGCCCTCGGCGTGCCCTACCGCACCCCGGACCAGTGGTACGAGCGCGAGCTCAAGACCAGTGCCGAGGGCATCCGCCAGTACGAACAGGCAACCTACTACGCCGGCCAGTGGAAACCCGAGTACGACAAATGGGTGAACATGCTCGCCGGCCTGTTCAACGGCGCCGGGCACGAGCGCGTGGCGTGGAACTCCGCGCTGCTCTACGACATGATCTTCACCCAGCCGGTGGTCTACGAATTCGGCCAACTGAAAATGCCGACCCTGCTGCTCATCGGCGCCAAGGACAACACCGCCATCGGCAAGGACATTGCCCCGGCCGACGTGAAACCCAGGCTGGGCAACTACGCCGAGCTGGGCAAACAGACCGCCAAAGCCATCCCCAACGCCACCCTGGTCGAATTCGACAACCTCGGCCACGCACCGCAGATCCAGGACCCGAAACGCTTCCACGAGGCGTTGCTCAAGGGGTTGGCGGACCTCAAGCACTGACCGCTGTGCCGGCTGGTTCAGCCGTAGGATGGCGTGGAGCGAAGCGATACCCATCCTACAAAGCGATCCGGCGGGCGCCGAACCTGACGTACAGGAGCGAGCAAGCCCGCCCCTTCAGAACAGTCCCGACAAAAACGCCGGCTCCCCTCGCAGGGAGCCGGCGTTCTTCATTCGGGCGCGCAGTCAGCCCAGGTTCTTGCCCAGCAGCGCGTGGTACAGCTCGCTGTCGCCGAGCACCCCTACCACACGGTTCTGTTCCTGCAGCACCAGCTTGTGGCCGGTCTGGTAGCGGATCTGCAACGCATCGCGCATGCGGATGCTCACATCCACCAGCGTCGGCTCGTGCTTGAGCTTCTCCACCGGGTCGCCCGGGCGCCATTGCTGCAGGTCGATGATGTTGCTGCCCTGGCGCGCGGCCTTGACCTGGTTGGTCTCGGTCAGCCCGATCCAGCAATCGCGGCCCTGGTCGAAGCACACCTCGTCGGCCTGGCGGCGGCACTGGTCGAGGCCGCGCATCAGGCTCGAACCGCACAGCACGTTGAGCGGGTTGGTGTGGGCAACGAAGGTACGCACATAGTCGTCCGCCGGGCTGAGAACGATCTCCTCCGGCTTGCCGTGCTGGATGATGCGGCCGTCCTTCATGATCGCGATGCGCGTACCGATCTTCAGCGCCTCGTCCAGATCGTGGCTGACGAACACGATGGTCTTGTGCAACTGGCGCTGCAGCACCAGCAGCTCGTCCTGCAACTGCTGGCGGATCAGCGGGTCCAGCGCCGAGAAGGGCTCGTCCATCAGCAGGATGTCGCCATCCATCGCCAGCGCGCGGGCCAGGCCGACGCGCTGCTGCATGCCGCCGGAGAGCGAGTCCGGGCGCTTGTCGCGCCACTGCGACAGGCCCACCAGCTCCAGCTTCTCGTCGATCACCTTCTTGCGCTCGTTGGCCGGGCGGCCCTGCATCTCCAGGCCGAAACCGATGTTCTCGGCCACCGTCAGCCAGGGCATCAGCGCGAACTTCTGGAACACCATCGCGATGCGCTTGGTGCGCATGGTCTTGAGCGTCGCCGGCGAGCAACTGGCGATATCCACCTGCTGGCCCTCGTGCTCGATCAGCAGCTTGCCCCGGCTCACCCGGTTGAGGCCATTGATGCAGCGCAGCAGGCTGGACTTGCCCGACCCCGACAGCCCCATCATCACGCAGATCTCGCCGCGATTGACGTCCAGGCAGGCATCTTCCACGCCCAGCACCTGGCCGGTGCGCTTGAGGATTTCCTCACGGCCCAGGCCCTTGTCCAGCAGCTTGAGCGCTTCCTTGGTGTGGGTGCCGAAAATCACATCCACATGTTCGAATCGGATCGCGGACATGGTGCTTACCTCCCCCGCAGCGAGCGTTGCTTGCACACCCGGTCGAGCAGGATGGCGAGCAGAACGATGGCCAGACCGGCCTCGAAGCCGAGGGAAATGTCCGCCGTGTTGAGCGCGTTGACCACTGGCTTGCCGAGGCCGTCGGCACCCACCAGCGCGGCGATGACCACCATCGACAGCGACAGCATGATGCACTGCGTAACCCCTGCGCCGATGCTCGGCATCGCGTGCGGAAGCTCGATGCGCGTCAGCAGTTGCCAGCGCGAACAACCGAAGGCCTTGCCAGCGTCCATCAGTTCCGCCGGCACGTCCTGGATGCCCAGGCAGGTCAGCCGGATAGGCGCCGCGATGGCGAAGATCACCGTGGAGATCAGCCCCGGAACCACACCCAGGCCGAACAGCGTCAGGGTCGGGATCAGGTAGACGAAGGTGGGCACCGTCTGCATCAGGTCCAGCAGTGGCCGCAGCGCGGTGTAGAACCACGGCTTGTGCGCCGCCAGGATGCCCAGCGGCACCCCGATGGCGATACACACCACCGTGGCGAAGATCACCTGCGCCAGGGTCTCCATCGTCTCCTGCCAGTAACCCAGGTTGAGAATCAGCAGCAGCGAAGCCAGGGCGAACACCGCCAGGCCCCAACTGCGCTGGATGTAGAACACCAGGATCACCAGCAGCGCGATCAGCGCCAGCGGGTTGAACCACAACAGACTGTTGGTGACACCGTGGATCAGGAACTCGAGGGTGTCGGAAATCTTGTCGAAAACGGAAGCGCCGTGCTGGGTGAGCCAATCGACGAAAGCGGCGATATGCGCGCCCAGCGGGAGCTTGTGATCAGTCAGGAACATGATGCGGGCCCATCAGAAGCTAGGGGAGTCGGCCAACGGCAATTACTTCGGCTCTTATTTCGAGAACGCCACCTTGGCTGCCGCCAAGGCCGGTTTGCCGTCACGGGTGGTCACGCCGGCGAGCCAGGCGTCGAGCAGTTCCGGATGGTCCTTCAACCAGGCTTTGGCCGCCTCTTCGGGCTTCTTGCCCCCGTTGAGCACGGCATCCATCAGCTTGTTTTCCATGTCCAGGGTGAACGTCAGGTTGGTCAGGAGCTTGCCCACGTTCGGACACTCCTGCGCGTACCCCTTGCGCACGTTCGTATAGATCGTCGCACCGCCGTAGTTGGGGCCGAACACATCGTCACCGCCTTCCAGATACTTCATCTTGAAGCGGGTGTTCATCGGATGCGGTTCCCAGCCCAGGAACACGATCCACTGGTTGCGCCGGTCGGCCCGGCCAACCTGCGACAGCATGCCCGCCTCGCTGGACTCCACCAGCTTGAACTTGCCCAGGTCGAACTGGTTCTTGTCGAGCATCCCCTGCACCAGGCGGTTACCGTCGTTGCCCGGCTCGATGCCATAGATCTTGTTGCCCAGCTTGTCGGCGTACTTGCTGATGTCGGCGAAACTCTTCAGCCCGCCGTCATACGCCGCCTGCGTCACCGCCAGGGTGTACTTCGCGCCTTCGAGGTTGGCGCGCACGGTTTCCACCGTGCCAGCGTCGGCGTATGGCTTGATGTCGTTGGCCATGCTCGGCATCCAGTTGCCGAGGAACACATCGAGGTCCTTGTTCGCCAGCGACTTGTAGGTCACCGGCACGGAAAGCATGTTCACCTTGGTGGTGTAACCAAGCGACTCGAGCACCTGGCGGGTAGTGGCGGTGGTCACCGTGATGTCGGTCCAGCCGACGTCGGAGAAGCGAACCGTGCCGCACGACTCAGGTTCAGCGGCCTGAACCGCCAGCGGCGCGCAAACGGACACAGCCAGCAGCAAAGACTTGCAACCTTTCATGAGCGTACTCCTCTGCGGGGTGGGGCGCCGGCGCTGCCCCCCCGGTGGAGGGCGCGGCGGTCTCTCGTATTATTGGTGGGGCCGAAACCGCAGGCCCTTTTGTTGTCATTTCGTAAACGATCATGGAACAGGAAAAATTCGCCGCATACCGGGTGCGTCGCAACCAGTGCAGGCGAAGTCGCATTCAGCACCAGCCGTGTCGCATCCAGTCCAGAGGCCCCGCGCAGACGACCTGCAAGGGCCGCGATCAGTCCGACGCGACAGCCTTCGAGGCACCTGCCGGACCGCCGGAAACGCGCGGTGCGACGCCCTGCAGCCAGCCATCGAGCACCTGCGGGTTGGCCTTGAGCCAACCCTTGGCGGCCTGGCGCGGATTGCGCCGCTCGTTGAGCACCGCATCCATCAACTGGTTCTCCATCGCCAGGTCGAATGTCAGGTTCTGCAGCAGCCGAGCCACATTCGGGCACTCCTGAAGATAGCCTGCTCTGACGTTAGTGAAGACCGTCGCCCCGCCATAATGCGGACCGAAGTAGGAATCCCCCCCATCCAGATAGTTCATTTGGATTCGCGTGTTCATCGGATGCGGCTCCCAGCCCAGGAACACGATCGGCTGCTTCAAGGCCCCGGCCCGCTTGACGTAGGCCAGCATGTCCGCCTCGCTGGACTCCACCAGCTTGAAGTCGCCCAGGCCGAACGCCTTTTCCCGGATCATCTTCTGGATCAACTGATTGCCATCGTTGCCCGGCTCGATGCCGTAGATGCGCCCGCCCAGTTGCTCCCTGAATTTTGCGATATCGGCAAAAGTCTTCAGGCCCGCCTCATACGCATAGCGCGGCACCGCCAGCGTGTACTTGGCACCCTCCAGGTTCGCCCGCACAGTCTCCACCGTGCCCTTGTCCGCGTAAGGCTTGATGTCGTTCGCCATGCTCGGCATCCAGTTGCCGAGGAACACATCGATCTTCTTCTCCGACATCGCCTTGTAGGTGTCCGGCACGGACAGCCGCACCACCTGCGTGCGGTAGCCTTGGTGGCTCAGCACCAGGCGCGTCACCGCCGTCGTAACAGTGATATCCGTCCAGCCCACGTCGGCGAAACGCACCACGGAGCAGGAATCGGGTTCAGCGGCGCGGGCAACGCCCGGCAGTACCACGGATAACGCCAACAGCGACGACACAAGACTCTTCATGAGACCAGCCTCTGACTGCGGAGAAGGGGGCACGCACGGTCCGATACCGTTCGTCGGGCCAGAATCATGGAGCAGGCGCCACCCCGCGCCTATCGACCAGTCGAGGTCCGGCCCGCGGATGTCGCAGCCAGGCATGCCATCGTCGCCAGCGGAACACCATCGCCCGCCACCCCCACACCGCGCCCCATCGAAGAGCAACCACGGCGCTTTTGGATATGGCCGGGTCGGTGCCGGAGGGGGCCGCGCCCGCGCTTGGACCGATCATGACAACGCATCGCGGGCACAGGGACGTGCCCACCCCACCTATCCCACGGATGCGCAGCTCGCCCGGAGACCGGCATGGCAATCAGTGTGTTCGACCTGTTCAAGATCGGAATCGGCCCCTCCAGCTCCCACACCGTAGGCCCCATGCGCGCCGCAGCCCTGTTCGTCGGCGCGCTGCGCGAACGCCAGTTGCTGCAACGCACCACGCGGGTCGAAGTGCGCCTGTACGGCTCGCTCTCCGCCACCGGCATCGGCCACGGCACCGACCGCGCCGTGATCATGGGCCTGATGGGCGAATGGCCCGACCGCATCGACCCGCGCCAGATCGAACCGCGCATGGCCGCCCTGCGCCAGAGCGGCGAACTGCTGCTGGCCGGCAACCAGCCCATCGCCTTCGACTGGGTGCGCGACATGCGCCTGCTCGACGAAAACCTGCCCTACCACCCCAACGCCATGCGCCTTTGCAGCTTCCACGGCGACCAGCTCCTGCACGGCGACACCTACTACTCCATCGGCGGCGGCTTCGTCGTCGACCAGGAGCAGGCCGCCTCCGGCAGCCTCGACACCGACCACACCGCGCTGCCCTACGACTTCTCCAGCGCCGCCGAACTGCTCACCCTGTGCCGCCGCCACGGCCTGCGCGTCTCCGAACTGATGATGGCCAACGAACGCATGTGGCGCAGCGAAACCGACATCCGCGACGGCCTCAAGACCATCTGGCAAGCCATGCGCGACTGCGTCGACAGCGGGCTCAACCACGAAGGCATCCTGCCCGGCGGCCTCAACGTGCAACGCCGCGCCGCCCGCCTGCACAGAAACCTCCAGGAAATCGGCAAGCCCAACGTCATCGGCTCCACCCTCTCCGCGATGGAATGGGTCAACCTCTTCGCCCTCGCCGTCAACGAAGAAAACGCCGCCGGCGGGCGCATGGTCACCGCCCCCACCAACGGCGCCGCCGGCATCATCCCCGCCGTCCTGCACTACTACATGCGCTTCAACCCCGACGCCCGCGACAGCGACGTCACCGACTACCTCCTCGCCGCCGCCGCCGTCGGCATCCTGTGCAAGAAAAACGCCTCCATCTCCGGCGCCGAAGTCGGCTGCCAGGGCGAAGTCGGCTCCGCCTGCGCAATGGCCGCCGCCGGCCTTGCCGAAGTCCTGGGCGCCAGCCCCGAACAGGTAGAGAACGCCGCCGAGATCGGCCTCGAACACAACCTCGGCCTCACCTGCGACCCCGTCGGCGGGTTGGTCCAGGTGCCCTGCATCGAGCGCAACGCCATCGCCGCCGTGAAAGCCATCAACGCCGCGCAAATGGCCCTGCGCGGCGACGGCCAGCACTTCATCAGCCTCGACCAGGTCATCCGTACCATGCGCGACACCGGCGCCGACATGCACGACAAATACAAGGAAACCTCGCGCGGCGGCCTCGCCGTCAGCAGCATCGAATGCTGACCCCAAATAGACCACGCCGCCCATCCAACGCCACATTCTGGCGCAGCAGTACGCCCGTACCGACGTAGCACCCAGCGTTACCGATCCGGTCATCGCAGGTTCGGCGAGCCAACCGCCGAGTGCTACCAAAATCCCCAGCCCAGTGCCCATGCGCATTTGCGACCTGCGAGGGGTCGCAATCCGGACCATCAAAAACGGCATTTCCATGCCGTTTTCTTTTTTTATTGAACGTCCATTCAACCTAGGCATGGCATTTGCCTTGCTATGGACAGAGGAACAGCCAAGGGACCGCCCAAGGCGGAATTCCCCGAGCAGACAACAAGCATAAGAAACGCCTCCAGCGAGGCGACTGTGACTAGCGTGAGGTGATCGAATGAACGCGTTCAACCCCGGAGTTCCCCCGCAAAACCGAGCTCCGCAGTCCATCGGCTTCCTGCTGCTGGACAACTTCACCCTGATCTCCCTGGCCTCCGCGGTAGAACCGCTGCGCATGGCCAACCAGCTCTCCGGACGCGAACTCTACCGCTGGCACACCCTGAGCCTCGACGGCCGCCAGATCTGGGCCAGCGACGGCCTGCAGATCACCCCCGACGCCGGCTGCGACAGCGCCCCGCAAATGGACACCCTCATCGTCGTCGGCGGCGTCGGCATCCAGCGCAGCGTCACCCGCGAACACGCCACCTTCCTCCAGGCCCAGGCCCGCCTTGGCCGCAAGCTCGGCGCCGTATGCACCGGCAGTTGGGCCCTGGCCCGCGCCGGCCTGCTCGACGGCTACGACTGCAGCGTCCACTGGGAATGCCTGGCCGCCATGCAGGAAGCCTTCCCCCGCGTCGCCATGAGCACCCGCCTGTTCTCCATCGACCGCAACCGCTTCACCTCCTCCGGCGGCACCGCGCCGATGGACATGATGCTGCACCTCATCGGCCGCGAGCATGGCCGCGAACTCTCCGCCGCCATCTCCGAAATGTTCATCTACGAACGCATCCGCAACGAACAGGACCACCAGCGCGTCCCGCTCAAGCACATGCTCGGCACCAACCAGCCCAAGCTCCAGGAAATCGTCGCCCTGATGGAAGCCAACCTCGAAGAGCCCATCGACCTCGACGAACTGGCCGTCTACGTCAACGTCTCGCGCCGCCAGCTCGAGCGCCTGTTCCAGAAGTACCTGCACTGCTCGCCCTCGCGCTACTACCTCAAGCTGCGCCTGATCCGCGCGCGCCAACTGCTCAAGCAAACCTCCATGTCCATCATCGAAGTCGCCTCCGTGTGCGGCTTCGTCTCCACCCCCCACTTCTCCAAGTGCTACCGCGAATACTTCGGCATCCCGCCGCGCGACGAGCGCCAGGGCCAGCCCATCGGCCAGCCCGTCATGGTCATGCCCATCCCGCAGGACCTCGCCCTCATGCCCAACTCCTCCGCCATCTCCGCCCTGAGCCAGGCCCAGGGCGAATCCACCTTCGCCAGCGTGCGCGTAGTCTGACCCGCACCTCGCCCGCAGAACGAAAAAGGGAGGCCAGTGGCCTCCCTTTTTTCATCCCGCCTCAGCAGGGGCGCCGACGCGTCTAGTCCGCCCTCATCAGCCTTTTCCCAAGTCTGCACAGGGAACTACTGCATCCCGCCCATCGCAGTGGATGCCTCGCCCCCTCATCGCTAGCATGGCAGCTCGTTCACCACACGATCCCGAGCGATCTGTGCAAGTTCTTGCCTAATCGGCACATCGTGGGGAGTAGCGGAAGGCGATCCGTGAGCGCCGAACAGCGCGGATCGAGCAGGAGTTTCAACAGACCCAAAAGACGCGGGCCCAAGGTGGTCACACACCTTGAGCCCGCTAACCACAAAGCAGCTAAACAGGAGCTGAATCATGGCTAACACCGATCATACGTCACCCTCCAGCCCAGCAGAACGCCGCGAAGGGGGCACCTTCATCCCGCTGGGGCCAGCGTCACAACACAGCAAACTGCCCCGCGACGCCACCCTCTACCTGAACCCCAACGCCCCCGCCAACGCGCTGTACGACGCCGCCGAATACCGGCTGAAATCCCTCATCGACCTGCTCACCACACTGGAGCTGGCCGAACTGACCGCCCTCCCCAACCACAACCTCCTCCAACTCAGCCGCTCGCTGCTACTGCTGGCATCCGACGCCCAGTCGCTGTACCAGGCCAACCAGCAACAGCGCGCCAGAGGGCAATAACCCGCCCCAACAACAAAAACCCCAGCTCGTTGGCTGGGGTTTTCAAGGTTTCAAAGAGGAAGGATTTGTTTTCCTGCCACCGATACGCCCGCTGGCCAGCCTGGGCGCGGAGCTGCATTGCACTTGACCATCTGTGTGCATTCGTTCTGACCATGCAGTTGCATCGGTTTTACCAGAACGGTTTGAAACCATGTGCGGCAGAGAATAGCCACAAGCGGACGCTGACGGGGATGCCCCGCCAGCGTAACCAGCCCCCTTACTTGACCTTCACCACATCATCGGGCTTCCACGTCTGGTCGTAGAAGGCATCCTCGCTGCCGTACAGGCGCAGAGCCACGAGGAAGTTGCGCCCCGGAATGGTCTGGATGAAGGCCGAGTCGGCCACATCAGCCGGTTTCTCCGGGCCGAACCAAATTTCGATGGAACCGTCCTGCTGCTTTGGAATGTCGTAATAGCCGTTAGTGGACGGCAGCAACTGCTTGGTCTCGGGCATGGTGCCATCAGTGATGTTGTAGGCCGTCACCGCCCAGAACAGCGCGGCCGGCGGGTTCGGCGGCAGGCGCAACTTATAGGTGCTGCCACCTTCGAGGAACTTGCCGTCCTTGTCACGGCCGGTAAAGGGGTACTTGGAGCCGGCGCCGGTGGTGTGCATCACCATCGCCGGGGCGGAGGAGTAGGCGAACTGGAAGAAGTTAGCGCGCTGGTTGGTGTCCAGGTAGCTCTTCTGCATCCAGTCGTTGGTGCCGCCGGCCCAGGTGTTCTCGTATTGGCGATCGGTGTAGTAGAGGTTGCGCTTGTCCTCGCGGCCCAACTGACGATTGGCGAGGATCATCTTAGGCGCGGTTTCGACGGCTTTCTTCAGCAACTCCTCCTGATTCGCATTAGGCTTGAAGGGCTCACCCTTGACGATGCCAATGGAAGCCAGCACACCGCGCAGCTCCGGGTCGATGGCCTCGACCGGCTCGTAGTCGATAAAGGCCTTGAGCTTGGTCCAGTAGGTGTTGTCGACCGGGTACATCATGTTCAGGTTCTTGCCGCTGGCGTCTGGGAACTGCATCGGCCTGGCGTCTTTCTCGGTCGCCCACAGCGGATAGACGCGTGTGGTCTCGGCGCTCTTCACCGCCGGTGCCGGATCAGGCTTGCCATCGCCCTTGGCCATCACGGTGCGGAAGAACAGGAAAACGTTGTAGGTGCGTGACTTTACGGCGAAGTAGCCTCCCGGCACCGGGCCGTTGTAATCCGGCGGCAGCAGCAGATAGAGGCCACCGCGTGCACGATCCGGCCCGATGGCGCCGACATCGGTGAGGGTGCGCTGGAAGAAGTCGGTGAACATGCCGATAACATTGGCTGGCGCCTTGACTACCAGCGGACCAGTCTCTTTCAGATCCAGGTAGCTCATGGAATAGATCACGTCAGCGTTGGGTGTGGGCACCATCGTCCGTGCGTCCATGCGCTCCTTCCAGATCGGCAGCACGTTGTAGCCGGCACCGAAGGCCTTCTCCGAGCCGTCTTTCATGCCGATGGTGTTGAGCAGAGGAAGCATCGTCATGTAGGCATAAATGGCGCGCTGGTAGTACAGCTCGTCACGCAGGCTCTCGGCCTCCTTCGGATCGAGCCAGTTGCCGTTGTTGATCTGCTTGATCAGCGGCGAGGCCGGGGCTTGGTCGGCGGCATGAAGCATCGATGTGCCAAGACAGGCGAACATAACAGCAGCGGATAGCACTTTCAGCGAGTGGATCATGTCGACTTCCTTGAAGTTAGCGGGGTTCCAGAGGTCGGTCGGCAAACTGCGGAGAGCCATTGCGGCTCACACTCAACTTTCCGTGCTCCTTGAAAGCACGAGTCTAGATGGCGTACGGGAGTCGACAAGCTTGGGGCTTCGGCCTCACAGTCCGCTTTGGGTCGGTAGCTGCCTATTGAGGGAGCACTGTTAGACGCGTGCTGCTATTTCTCTCCGGCTGGGTCAACTGCTGCCCTCGTCCATCTACAACTCGTTGGTCAGAACAAATGCAACTGCATGGTCAGATGAGTGCAATTGCGAACCTGGGCGCCGGAAAACAAATCAGTTCCCTCTCTGCAACTTCGTGCAAGCGACCTACCGCCGTGAAACATGGCCCGCAAGGCAATTGGAAATGGCCAGCGCCTTCTCCACATGTTCCGGGTTATCCACAGAGGAAACCTCCTCCGAGACCGTGATCAAACTACCCGGACCGAAGCGTTCGCACTGAATATGCGGCGGGAGCAGTTGGCATACGGAGGGATTGTCGGAGTAGGTCATCCAGCCGACGGGGAGGCTGTCCCAGTTATCGTATGTCAAATAGAAGAAATCCATATTAGTGACAAGCCCAGACTCCGGGCTCCAGCACTCAATCGATGCCTTGAGCAAATCTAGCGAAAGAGGCTTATTTATAAACTCTGGATATTGGTATTCGGGAAAATCAATAATAACAGTATTAAATAGCCCATCAATACTGGAACCAGCACCTACAGACACACACACCTTGCCTTCCTTAGCGCTATTCTTATTACTCATCATTAAGCTATAGCCAAACTCACAGGTAGCATCAAGTGTCGGGTGGCCGCTCACATCTGTATGAGAGTACTCGTTTTCTTTATTGTATATTTTCTCACGTGCAACCTCGTAGAAATTGTTTAAATCGGGAGCAATAGCTGTTTCAGCATTAGGTTTTCTCCCAACATCGTACAGCTCTCTGAAAATCGGATGAATCTCCTGCAGCCTCCGCAGATAATCTTTAGTATTTCTTAAATATTCACCCAGCGTAATTGGGCGAGCTCTCCAGTAAATACCCAGGAATACTTCCATATGCACATCTCCAGGGCTATTACTATATTCGCAACTCATCTCATCTAATTACGCGTGATCTTACCCGCAAGGCAGGCGGAAATGGTCAGCGCCTTCTCCACATGTTCCGGGTTATCCACAGAGGAAACCTCTTCCGAAATCGTGATCAAACTACCCGGACCGAAGCGTTCGCACTGAATATGCGGCGGGAGCAGTTGGCATACGGAGGGATTGGAGGAGTAGGTCATCCAGCCGATGGAGAGGCTGTCCCTATTCTTGTATGTCAAATCCAGGAAATCCATATTAGTGACAAGCCCAAACTCCGGGCTCCAGCACTCAATCGATGCCTTGAGCAAATCTAGCGAAAGAGGCTTATTTATAAACTCTGGATATTGGTATTCGGGAAAATCAATAATAACAGTATTAAATAGCCCATCAATACTGGAACCAGCACCTACAGACACACACACCTTGCCTTCCTTAGCGCTATTCTTATTACTCATCATTAAGCTATAGCCAAACTCACAGGTAGCATCAAGTGTCGGGTGGCCGCTCACATCTGTATGAGAGTACTCGTTTTCTTTATTGTATATTTTCTCACGTGCAACCTCGTAGAAATTGTTTAAATCGGGAGCAATAGCTGTTTCAGCATTAGGTTTTGTCCCAACATCGTACAGCTCTCTGAAAATCGGATGAATCTCCTGCAGCCTCCGCAGATAATCTTTAGTATTTCTTAAATATTCACCCAGCGTAATTGGGCGAGCTCTCCAGTAAATACCCAGGAATACTTCCATATGCACATCTTCAGGGCTATTGCTATATTCGCAACTCATCTCATCTAATTACGCGTGATCTTACCCGCAAGGCAGTTGGAAATGGCCAGCGCCTTCTCCACATGTTCCGGGTTATCCACAGAGGAAACCTCTTCCGAAATCGTGATCAAGCTACCCGGACCGAAGCGTTCGCACTGAATATGCGGCGGGAGCAGTTGGCATACGGAGGGGTTGTCGGAGTAGGTCATCCAGCCGACGGGGAGGCTGTCCCAGTTATCGTATGTCAAATAGAAGAAATCCATATTAGTGACAAGCCCAGACTCCGGGCTCCAGCACTCAATCGATGCCTTGAGCAAATCTAGCGAAAGAGGCTTATTTATAAACTCTGGATATTGGTATTCGGGAAAATCAATAATAACAGTATTAAATAGCCCATCAATACTGGAACCAGCACCTACAGACACACACACCTTGCCTTCCTTAGCGCTATTCTTATTACTCATCATTAAGCTATAGCCAAACTCACAGGTAGCATCAAGTGTCGGGTGGCCGCTCACATCTGTATGAGAGTACTCGTTTTCTTTATTGTATATTTTCTCACGTGCAACCTCGTAGAAATTGTTTAAATCGGGAGCAATAGCTGTTTCAGCATTAGGTTTTGTCCCAACATCGTACAGCTCTCTGAAAATCGGATGAATCTCCTGCAGCCTCCGCAGATAATCTTTAGTATTTCTTAAATATTCACCCAGCGTAATTGGGCGAGCTCTCCAGTAAATACCCAGGAATACTTCCATATGCACATCTTCAGGGCTATTGCTATATTCGCAACTCATCTCATCTAATTACGCGTGATCTTACCCGCAAGGCAGTTGGAAATGGCCAGCGCCTTCTCCACATGTTCCGGGTTATCCACAGAGGAAACCTCTTCCGAAATCGTGATCAAGCTACCCGGACCGAAGCGTTCGCACTGAATATGCGGCGGGAGCAGTTGGCATACGGAGGGATTGTCGGAGTAGGTCATCCAGCCGACGGGGAGGCTGTCCCAGTTATCGTATGTCAAATAGAAGAAATCCATATTAGTGACAAGCCCAGACTCCGGGCTCCAGCACTCAATCGATGCCTTGAGCAAATCTAGCGAAAGAGGCTTATTTATAAACTCTGGATATTGGTATTCGGGAAAATCAATAATAACAGTATTAAATAGCCCATCAATACTGGAACCAGCACCTACAGACACACACACCTTGCCTTCCTTAGCGCTATTCTTATTACTCATCATTAAGCTATAGCCAAACTCACAGGTAGCATCAAGTGTCGGGTGGCCGCTCACATCTGTATGAGAGTACTCGTTTTCTTTATTGTATATTTTCTCACGTGCAACCTCGTAGAAATTGTTTAAATCGGGAGCAATAGCTGTTTCAGCATTAGGTTTTCTCCCAACATCGTACAGCTCTCTGAAAATCGGATGAATCTCCTGCAGCCTCCGCAGATAATCTTTAGTATTTCTTAAATATTCACCCAGCGTAATTGGGCGAGCTCTCCAGTAAATACCCAGGAATACTTCCATATGCACATCTCCAGGGCTATTACTATATTCGCAACTCATCTCATCTAATTACGCGTGATCTTACCCGCAAGGCAGGCGGAAATGGTCAGCGCCTTCTCCACATGTTCCGGGTTATCCACAGAGGAAACCTCTTCCGAAATCGTGATCAAGCTACCCGGACCGAAGCGTTCGCACTGAATATGCGGCGGGAGCAGTTGGCATACGGAGGGGTTGTCGGAGTAGGTCATCCAGCCGACGGGGAGGCTGTCCCAGTTATCGTATGTCAAATAGAAGAAATCCATATTAGTGACAAGCCCAGACTCCGGGCTCCAGCACTCAATCGATGCCTTGAGCAAATCTAGCGAAAGAGGCTTATTTATAAACTCTGGATATTGGTATTCGGGAAAATTAATAACAACATTATTAAATATTCTATCAATACTGGAACCAGCACTTACAGACACACACACCTTGCCTTCCTTAGCGCTATTCTTATTACTCATAATTAAGCTATAGCCAAACTTACAGGTAGCATCAAGTGTCGGATGGCCGCTCACATCTGTATGAGAGTACTCGTATTCTTTTTCGTATACTTTCTCACGTGCAACCTCGTAGAAATTGTTTAAATCGGGAGCAATAGCTGTTTCAGCATTAGGTTTTGTCCCAACATCGTACAGCTCTCTGAAAATCGGATGAATCTCCTGCAGCCTCCGCAGATAATATTTAGTATTTCTTAAATATTCACCCAGCGTAATTGGGCGAGCTCTCCAGTAAATACCCAGGAATACTTTCATTTTTACCTCTTAGGTGTAAACACCACATTAATCTTAATGCCTTTTTGCCCTATAACTTCTCTAAGACTAGTGGCTGCCGATTGTGTTGAAACATGCCATTCAATAGGTGTTCCACCTGCGAATTCAATCTGACGCAGAGCATCTTTGATAACTCCTTTTTGCCAAAAAACAGTACCCTCCGGCGGATATCCCCGCCAATCCTTAGCATCCAGCAACACGTTACGTGACGCGTCATATCCATCGAACCGTACTCCGTTGACTGTATATTCCGCTCCTCGCTCCACGCCACTTATCTGCTCCTGATATTCCTCTCCGCCAGTACGCTTGGGAGACGCCTCCCAGATTCCCGGGCCGCCCTCGGATTGCCCCTGCATCTCTTGCAGGGTGCGCAAGCGCGGTTGGATATGGACGCCCTCGCTGGCCGCCGGCTCGCGTGCTCGCCTCGGCCCCGCCGCCTCGGCATCCACCCTTGCCCGACCACCCACGGGGTTTCGCGGTCGGTTGCCGAGCCCCCGCCCGCCAACACCCTTGGGCCCAGGTATCGGCAGCGCGCTCATCGAGATGTCCGCTGCGTCTTCCATCGCCTCCGATGGGCCGCCCGCCATGTCGACCAGCGCCGGCAGCGCTCCGGCAACGGGCCCCATTGCAACGACGCCCAGGCGGTCGGCGACCTTGCGTTGTTCCTCCCGCTGCCGCTGAAGTTCCCTGGTTTCGTGCGAGGTGAGCGGCGAGGACATCCGCGGCTGGTCGCCGTACAGCGCACTGGCGGCAGACTCGGCCTGGTGCCGGTAATACAGCAGGTCCTGCCCCAGGGCCTGGCGTTCTTGTTCCAGGGCCGAAATGCGCTCGTTCAGCGCATCGCGCCTGGGCCAGTCGTATGGGCTGAGGCGGGAGGTATCGTTCAGTTCCCGCCGCGCGTACTGCTGGTTTTGCTCCACGCTGTCGGCCTTCTGACGGGCCGCCTTGTACAGCACGTTGTAGTTGCGCAGGTCTTCTTCCAGTTGCGCATGGGTTGGCGGCTCGGCATTGCGCCGTATCTGCTCCCGCAGGGTGAATATCTGCCCCAGCGCACCGCCGTTGCCGTCGGCGTCGCAGTTGATCAGGCAGGTGCTGCCGTGCCGCGCGAGGGGCAGGCCGTTGACCTTGATGTTGCTCTGCCCGTCCAGCAGCTTCACGTGCCCGCATTCCAGGGCGGTGCCGGACACCACATGGCTGCCGGCGTCGGCCTGTACGACCCGGAAGACGTCGCCCTGGCGATACACCGGCGTGCCCTGGGCCTTTACGTTGGGCGATGCGATGACGGGTTCATCGAGGGTGGCGAAGGAGTCGAAGGCGACGATGCCGGGGCCGACCCGGCAAAAGTCGGGCTCCACGCAGAGCGCGAACCACTGCGCGCTGGCATGGGCGGCATGGCGCTTGACGAGCGGTGCAGGCTCGGGCGGCGCTTCGGGCTCAGGGGGTGGTGGGGCAGCCGGGGGCGGCGGGGGCGGAGGCGCCAGAGCACTTTCGAGCTCGGCACGGCGCCGTTTCAATTGCGCCAGTTCTTCCTGTGTGCTTTGCCGTATCTCCAGGTATTCGGCAGTCAGCGGCCTCACGCTTTCCATCTGGCCGAGGATGACCAGGGTGGTTCCGGCGCGGTTTTCCCACCTGCACACCTCCTCCAGTTCGCGCTTGAGCTGCCGCCGCTCTTCTTCATCGGCATCGAGGCCCAGCACGTCGCATGCCACACGGTCGATCATCGTGCATGCCCCTGGTGGTTGCCGAAGGTGGCGATTTCCACTCGGGTGAGGGGTTCGTCCTGGCAAAAGGCGTAGCGCCAGAGGAGGGTGGCGCGCTGGCTGTCCAGGTGCAGGCGCAGTGTGTCGAGCACTGGCTCGACGACGCGGCGGCTACCGTCGGCACGGTGCACAACCAACTGGGGCGACCACTCCGGCAACCGCATGGTGCGCGTGCCTTCGGCCAGGCAGCCGGCAAGGGAAATCGGCTCGCCGCCACGCAGGTGTTTCGCCACCACCTGGTCGGGCGGTGCGGCCTGGTAGAAGCGCGGGTCGAAGTCCTCGGGCATGTAGGGGTAGCGCTCCTGCTCCCAACGGGCATCGAAGGTGCCTTGCAGGGACTGGCGCGGCTGCCACCAGCGGGCGATGGGGCCAAGCCCGATGCTGTGGTAGTTCTGCCAGGGGTGCTCGTAGGGGCGGTCCAGCGGTTCGAACTGCGGCGCCGCCAGGGTCGTCTGCGCGTTGACGTGGGCGCGTATTCGCTGGGCGGTGTCTTTATCCAGCCATTTGTAGTCGCTGCTGCTCGGGAGCCAGCCCTGGCCGCATGGGTTGAACGGATAGAGCACGGCGGCCGACGACAGGGGGCTGGCCGCCGGGTCGAAATAGCTGCCGCCATAGGCGAGCCGATAGTCCAGCGGCACCGCGAGCACGTCTTCCGGTTGGCTGATGTCCCAGCCCAGGAAGCGCTTCTCCAGCCGCCGGGGGCCGAGCACGATCAGCGCCTTGCGAACCGGCCCCACCTCGATCGCCACCCGCCAGCGATCCCGCGCGATGCCGTGGTACGCCTGCAGGCTGCCGTAGAGCTGCACGTCCGTTCCCGGCTTCCCTGGCACCAGGTCGCCTTCCTCGGCCATTACCGCCTTGAGCGGACGGGTGTTGACCGGGCCGTCGTAACGGTCCCCCAGCAGAATCGGCTGCTGCCCGGTGGCCAGCGCCATCGGTGCGCCGTCGCGAGCGAAGTCGAAAGTGCCGCGCAGCACCAGGACATCGAAGCGCTCACCGGACGGCGCGGCCTTTTCGTAGAACAGGTGCGGCAGGCCGCTGTGATTGTCGACGCGGACCATCATCGGCAACCCCCTGGCCATCCACCACCAAGCCGGTGAACCGCGCGCCCTGGCAACGCGGCGAGCAATGCCGAAGAGGGTCTGTGCGCTCCGCACAGATCGAAGATCGCACTGGCGCACCGTCGAACGAGTGCGCCGTCGATGAACCGTTTGCGTCGTATGCAGCCAATGACCAGAAACACATCCGCCCCTCCGAAAAGCCCGCAATAGAGCGGCTGAATTTAGGAAGAGCAGGAACGCCTGTGGACCCACAAAAAGGGGTTTCAGAGGCCACTGACGGCTGTTACGGAATTACCAACAGAGCACCGCAGTGAATTCTGACAAAACGATGTTCCACGGCAGGTATTCGAGGCAGGCAGAGGCACCAATCACCCTCTGGCTGGGGAGACTGGTCGGGGGAGTTGGGTAAAGAGGGGCTACTCCTGCCCCCATCCATCAGCCGGATTCAGGCCAGAGCAGCAATCGCCATCAAGGCAGCGGAAGGGCAGCCGGAGCGGCTCCGGCTACCGACAAACATCAAGCCCTGGGCACCAGGGCCGGCAGCAACTGCCGGGAGATCGCTTCGCGCACGGCGGGCAGCAGGGTGGCGTTGCCGGCGAGCATTTCTTCCACCAGGCGGCGCAGCGCCATCGAGCGTTCGGGGGTCAGGGCGCGCACGGCGTACTCGCAGGCCTGCTCCGCGGTGACATCCGGTGGTACGGCGAAACCCAGCGCTTGCAGGCGCTCGCGGAAGTCGTCCTGGTCTATCAGGTCAGCGTGCATCATGGCAGTTCTCCTCGCAGCGGCATGGATTCCCATGAGCCGGATTCTGGTAAGTGGACAGGAGCGCGGCAAGCACCCGGCCGGCGGAATGTCCGCAACGGGCACGCGCAGGTCGTTTTCGGCTAATCGCCGCCACGGCCATACGCGCAGACTGCGGCCCATACCGAACCCGAAAGCCTCGCCGGCACGGGCCTCCAGCACACCGCCAGCCCATCACCGGCTCGCTTTGTCCCCTGCCACGCGTCGGGCGTCGCAGGGGATTTTTTTGCGTCGCGCGGCAGTCTTGCCAGAAGCATTCCAGGCCCTGCGAGAGGAGCTTGTCGCGCTGGCATACTCGAGCGCGCGCTGGCCGGCCCACCCGCCAGGCGACGGCCCGGCCGCTCTGCCCTGCGTGACCGGGCATATTCGCCAGGACGGCGTGGAGTGCTGCGGGCAGATCCCCATGCCGCCCTTCCCTGCGCGCTCAAGACGCTCGCGAGTTCATTCTCGGCCAGCCGGTGGCGTGATCCCGAGGAAACTCCGCAACGCCTGGTAAAGCGCGTGGTAGAGCGCTTCCACCTCCGCCACGCCACGGGCGCGCAAGGCGCCGTGGACCAGCCCCGCGCCATTGAAGAAGCGGCTCTCGACGCCAGCCTCGCGCAATGCCGAGCAATAGAGTGCGCCGTCGTCGCGCAACGGGTCGAACTCGGCGACAGCGATGAAGGCGCGCGGCAAGCCACGGAAGTCGCCGGCCCGCAGCGGCAGCGCCAGCGGGTCGCGGCGGTCGCCGGCGTGGGGCAGGTAGGCGTCCAGGCAGGCATCGAGATCGGCCCGCGAAAACAGCGGCGCATCGGCGCATTCCAGCCGCGCCGGCGTCTGGCCGCCGCCCAGCGCGGGATAGATCAGGGCTTGCCCACAGGGCAGCGGTTCGCCCGCCTCACGCAGGGCCAGGCACAGCGAGGCGGCGAGGTTTCCCCCGGCGCTGTCACCGATCACCAGCATTCGCATGCTGTCCACCGGCTCGCCCAGAGTGCCCTCGCGCAGGCGCCGCCATACCGCCAGGCAATCGTGCAACGCGGCGGGGAACGGGTGCTCGGGCGCCAGCCGGTAGTCCACCGCCACGACCAGCGCACCCAGCTCCAGGGCCAGTTCGGCGGTGATGAATTCGTGGCTGCCGAGGCTGCCGAGCATCCAGCCGCCGCCGTGCAGGTAGAGCAACGTTGGCCAACCGGCAGCCGGGGGAATGCCGCTGGGGCGGTACAGGCGCACGGTGGGCAGGCGATCCAGGCACAGCTCACTGATGCGCAGCCCAGGCGGGCGCGGCGGTGTGAAGGCCGTGGCCATGCGCTGGTAGGCGGCGCGCTGGGCGTTGATGGCGGGATCGTTCTCGGCGAATGCCTGCGTCCGCTCGACGAACGCCTGCATGGCGTCGGACAGCGGATAGTGCCGCGTCACCGCCGATCAGCCGGCAGGCCGATGGTGCGCCCGACGTAGTCCGGGCGCGGCAGGCTGCGGTGCGCTTCGGCCAGCGCCAGCACGCGCTCCAGCACCACGCCTTCGAAGGGCGCCGAGCGCGCGCCGTCTTCGAGGTTCACGTGCAGCAGCATCTGCTCGCTGGCGGCCAGGGCGAGGTCTTCGCCAACGCGGTGCAGGCTGTGGAAAACATGCAGGCGCTTGCGGTCGTGGGCGATCAGTTGGGTGCGCACTTCGACCTTCTCGCCCTCCTTCACTTCGTGCAGGTAGTTCAGATGCACTTCGAGGGTGAACAGCGAGGAATGAGTCGCGGCGCGGTGCTCGGCGTCGAGCCCCAGGTGGTCCATCAGGGCGTCGGTGGCGTAGCTGAACAGCAGCAGGTAGAAGGCATCGCGCAGGTGGCCGTTGTAGTCGGTCCACTCGGCGAGGATGGAGCTTTCGCAGGTCTTCAAGGCGTGCATTTTCAGGCTTCCAGAGAGCCTCTCTCCCCAGCCCTCGCCCTTCCGGGAGAGGGGGCCGTTCCGAGTAGGCGGTGGACGATGAGGTTAGTCGGCGAAGGCGAAACCGTGCCTGGCCTTGGTCTCCCTGATGGCACCGAGCACCGCCAGCAGGCAGTCGTCGCGGTAGCGCTCCAGCTCGGCGATGCTGCGCGTGCCCTGCTGTTCGGCGGTGCCTTCCACCACGCGGTCGATCAGCGTCTGGTTCAGTTCCGGGGCGGGCAGGTAGGTCCAGGGCAGTTGCAGCGCCGGGCCGAACTGGGCCATGAAGTGGCGCATCCCGGCGTTGCCGCCGGCCAGTGTGTAGGTGAGGAAGGTGCCCATGAACGACCAGCGCAGGCCGGCGCCGAAGCGGATGGCGTCGTCGATCTCGCCGGTGCTGGCGACGCCGTCGTTGACCAGGTGCAGCGCCTCACGCCATAGCGCTTCGAGCAGGCGGTCGGCGATGAAGCCGGGGACTTCCTTGCGTACATGCAGGGGGCGCATGCCGAGGGATTCATAGACCTGGATGGCGGCCTGCACGGCTTGTGGCGCGGTTTTCTCGCCGCCCACCACTTCCACCAGCGGCAGCAGGTACACCGGGTTGAACGGGTGGCCGACCACGCAGCGTTCCGGATGCGTGGCGTCGGCGTAGAACTCGCTGGGCAGCAGGCCCGAGGTGCTGGAGCCGATCAGCACGTCGGGCCGCGCGGCGGCGCTGATGCTGGCGTGCAGTTCGCACTTGAGGTCGAGCCGTTCGGGCGCGCTTTCCTGGATGAAGTCGGCATCGCGCACGCACGCTTCGATGGTGGCGACGAAGCGCAGGCGGTCCTGCGAGGCGCCAGGAACGAGGCCCTGCTGTTCAAGCGCCGGCCAGGCGTTGGCGATGCGTGCGCGCAGTGCGGCTTCCGCGCCGGGTGCCGGGTCCCAGGCGATGACGTCGAGGCCGTGGGCCAGGGCGCGGGCAACCCAGCCGCTGCCGATGACGCCGCTGCCGAGGGCGGCGAAGGTCTTGATGTGGGTGATGAAGGACATGGATGGCTCCGGATAGGTGGCGGGGCGTCGGTTCTTTCGCAGGGCGGATCAGCGCGGCTTGAGGTTCATTTTCCTGCGCCCCTCCGCCGGGCTCAGGGCGCGGCCGCCAAGGCGCTCGATGATCTCGATGGCGCGCTCGACCAACTGGCCGTTGCTGGCATGCACGCCGCGGTCGAGCCAGATGTTGTCTTCCAGGCCGACGCGCACGTTGCCGCCCAGCAGCATCGCCTGCGCCACCATCGGCATCTGCGAGCGGCCAATGCCGAAGCCGGCCCAGGTCAGGCCCGGCGGCAGGTTGTCGGCCATCGCCTTCATGGTCGTGGTGTCGGCCGGCGCGCCCCACGGGATGCCGAGGCAGATCTGGATCAGGGGGTCTTCCAGCAGGCCCTCCTTGAGCATCTGCTTGGCGAACCAGAGGTGGCCGGTGTCGAAGATTTCCAGCTCGGCCTTCACCCCCAGCTCGGTGATGCGCCTGGCGCCAGCGCGCAGTTGCGCCGGGGTGGAGACGTAGATGAAGTCGCCGTCGCCGAAGTTGAGGGTGCCGCAATCCAGGGTGCAGATTTCCGGCAGCAGTTCCTCGACGTGGGCCAGGCGTTCCAGCGGGCCGACCAGGTCGGTGCCGGCGCCGAACTCCAGCGGCTGCTCGCCCTTGCCGATCTCCAGGTCGCCCCCCATGCCGGCGGTGAGGTTGATGATGACGTCGGTGTCGCTCTCGCGGATGCGCTCCACCACTTCGCGGTAGAGGCTCACGTCGCGGCTGGGCTTGCCGGTGTGCGGGTCGCGCACATGGCAGTGGGCGACGGTGGCGCCGGCCTTGGCGGCTTCGATGGCGGCGGCGGCGATTTCCTTGGGGGTGACGGGTATCGCCGGGTGCTTGCCGACGGTGTCGCCGGCGCCGGTCACCGCGCAGGTGACGATCACTTCGTAGTTCACGGTGGCTGTCCTTCTGGTGGGCGAACGCAGGCCCTGCGCGGCGAAGCGCGCGCAGGGGGTGCTGAAGATCAAAGGGCTACTTGAGCGATGCCTGGACGGCGGCGAGGCCGTCCTTGCCGTCGAAGGTGGTCACGCCGTCGAGCCAGGTCTTGAGCGGCTCGGGGTTTTCCTTGAGCCAGGCGCGGGCGGCATCCACCGGCTGGCTGCGGTCGAGGATCGGCACCATTACCTGGCTCACCTGCTGGCTGGTGAACTTGAGGTTGTGCAGCAGCCTGGCGACGTTGCCGCACTGCGCCTGATAGCCGCCGGCGGTCATGATCGAGACGGTGGCGGAGCCTTCGTTCGGGCCGAACACGTCGTCGCTGCCGGTGAGGTATTTCATGTCGATCTGCAGGTTCATCGGATGCGGTTTCCAGCCGAAGAACACCACCCACTGCTGGCGCTTGATGGCGCGCTTGACCGCGGTGAGCATGCCGGCCTCGCTGGATTCGACGATCTGGAAGCCCTTCAGGCCGAACTTGTCGTCGGCGATCATCCTGGCGGTGATGCGGTTGGAGCCGCTGCCGGGCTCGATCAGGTAGATCTTGTTGCCCAGCTTGTCCTTGAATCTGGCGATGTCGGCGAAGGTTTTCAGGCCGCCGTCGTAGACGTAGCTCGGCACGGCGTAGGTGGATTGCGCATCGGGCAGGGTGGGCGGGGTGATGACGTCGATCTGCTGCTTGTCGAGGTAGGGCTTTGCCACCGGCTGCATGGTCGGCTGCCAGTAGCCGAGGAAAACGTCGAGCTGCTTGTCGGCCATGCCGGCGAGGATGATCTGCTGCGAGGCGCTGGTCTGCTTGACCTTGTAACCCAGACCATCGAGCACGGCCTCGGCAACGGCGCTGCTGGCCACCACGTCGGTCCAGTTCACCGTGCCCATGCGCACGTTCTGGCATTGGGCGGGTTCGGCGGCCCAACTGGTGCTGGCGGCGAGCAACAGCGCGGCGCAGCCGACCGCTTTGATCGATAGCTTCATGACGTTTCCCTCAAGGCCCTTGCGGCGTTGGTTATCGTTATTCTTGGTCATGCCGGCCCCCGCGGGGGCTGGGGTCAAAATTACGCAGGCCGGCAGGGCGCGAATCGCACGGTGGCGACCAGCTCTTGCACAGCAGCGACCTCCCCGGTTGCCAGGGCGACGCGTTTGTTCTATCCAGACAGGGCACCCGCCAACCGGCCGCCGCTCCAGATCGCACGGTACCCACCATGTCCCAGGATTTCTGGTTCCTGCTGTTGCCCGGCTTTTCCGTGATGGGCTTCGTCTCCGCCGTCGAGCCGCTGCGCGTGGCCAATCGCTTTCGCGGCGAGCTTTACCGCTGGCACCTGATGAGCCACGACGGCGGGCCGGTGCTGGCCAGCAACGGTATGTCCATGAATGCCGACGCCGGACTGCAACCCCTCAAGCCTGACGACACGCTGCTGGTGGTGGCCGGCTTCGAACCGCTGCGCACCTGTACGCCGGCACTGCTGCACTGGTTGCGCCGGCTCGACCGCGAGGGGGTGACCCTGGGCGGCATCGATACCGGCAGCTTTGTACTGGCCGAAGCCGGCCTGTTGCAGCGCCAGCGCTGCACAGTGCACTGGGAGGCGCTGGATGCCTTCCAGGAGACTTATCCACAGGTGCAGGCGACCCAGGAGCTGTTCGAGATCGACGGCCCGCGCATCACTTCGGCGGGCGGCACGGCGTCCATCGACCTGATGCTCGACCTGATCGCCCAGGCCCACGGGCCGGAGCTGGCGGTGCAGGTCTCCGAGCAGTTCGTGGTCGGCCGCATCCGCACCCGCCAGGACCACCAGCGCCTGCAGGCCGCCAGCCGCTACGGGGTGACCAACCGCAAGCTGGCGCAAGTGATCGGCGAAATGGAACGACATACCGAGCCGCCGCTGTCCACGCTGGAGCTGGCCGAGCGCATCCAGGTCACCCGCCGCCAGTTGGAGCGCCTGTTCCGCCTGCACCTGCACGACACGCCGTCGAACTTCTACCTCGGCCTGCGCCTGGACAAGGCCCGCCAGTTGCTTCGGCAGACCGACATGAGCGTGCTGGAGATCGGCCTGGCGTGCGGCTTCGAGACGCTGTCGTACCTGTCGCGCAGCTACCGGGCGAAATTCGGGGTATGCCCGAGCCAGGACCGCACGCTCTTGCGCAAGATGGAGCCGCAGGCAGCCTCGGCACGGGTCTGAGCGGCACCCGGCGTTTGGCAATATCCGTGGGGTTGTCGTCATTTACCCTTCGCCGTCGAAGGCTGAGCATGGGCCTCAGGTGCCCTTCATCCCCGTTTCGGAGACCACCATGAGCGAAGCACGCCCACCCCTGCCGCCGTTCACCCGCGACACCGCCATCCAGAAGGTCCGCCTCGCCGAGGACGGCTGGAACAGCCGCGACCCGCAGCGCGTGTCGCTGGCCTATACCCCGGACAGCCTCTGGCGCAATCGCGCGGCCTTCGTGAAGGGCCGCGAGCGGATCGTCGAGTTCCTCGAGGGCAAGTGGACCCGCGAGCAGGAGTACCGGCTGATCAAGGAGCTGTGGGCTTTCACCGGCAATCGCATCGCCGTGCGTTTCGCCTACGAATGGCACGACGACTCGGGCAACTGGTTCCGCTCCTACGGCAACGAGAACTGGGCGTTCGATGAGAACGGCCTGATGTTCGAGCGCCACGCCAGCATCAACGACCTGCCGATCCGCGAGGACGAGCGCCTGTTCCACTGGCCGCAAGGCCGCCGCCCGGACGATCACCCGTCGCTGAGCGAACTGGGCCTTTGATCGTCAGCCTGGTTATCACAGCCGCGCGGCGCAGGACGCCGTGCAGCAGGCCGAAGTGGCCAGGAGGCCGGAAGCGATAGTCTGACCGGAACGCGCGCGGCGCGGACTCTTGCGCGCCGCGCGCGGCGGATCGGGCTGGAAGATGGTGGCCGAAGCGGGAGGCTCGGAAAATTACTAAATTCGTGGCTGCAGGATAAGAAAGAGCTGTCGTGTGGACGAGTTTGCACCAGCATGGCTCGACACTCCCGAACGTCCCCACGCACATGGTCGGGCGCTGCACTATCGTTGAACCACGCAGCTCCCACTATGGAAGGTTTCGTATATGGCTCTACGCCCGCTCCTGTCGTCCCTCGCCCTGGCCGTCGGCCTTGCGCTCGGCCACCCTGTCGCGCAGGCGGCCGACACTGCGCCACCGGCCGCCACCGAACTGAAGTGGCCGCGCGACTTCGCGCTGGGTGAGCAGCATGTGCAGATATTCCAGCCGCAGATCGAAGGCTGGGACGGCACGCGCATGAGCGGCCGCGCCGCAATCGCCGTGGGCGCCGCCAACACCGCGCCAACCTACGGCGTAGCGCTGTTCTCCGCGGCGGCTGACATCGACAAGTCCAGCGGCCTGGTGCAGCTCACCGACATCCGCATCGACAAAGTGGAAGTGCCCACCGCGCCGGACAGCGTGGACAAGGTGCGCGAGGCGCTGGTGGCGCGCCTGCCCAAGGGTGGAATGACCGTCTCCCTCGACGAACTGCAGGCCAGCTACGCGGTGAACCAGCAACTGGACAAGCTGCGCCATGTCGAGGTGAAGAACGACGCGCCGCAGATTCTCTTCGTCAGCGTCCCGACGGTGCTGGTGATGATCGACGGCCAGCCGAACTGGCAGGGGCTGGCGAACAGCGACTTCCAGCGCGTGCTCAACAGCCGCGTGCTGATCCTGCGCGACGCCCAGGGCAACAATTACCTGAACGCGGCGGGCAACTGGTACACCTCGCAGACGCTGGACGGCACTTGGCTGGTGCTGAGCCAGCCGCCGAAGGCGCTGGTGAGCGCACAGCAGGTCGCGGAGAAGTCCGGGCCGGTGGATGCGCTGCTGCCCAGGAACGGCAAGAGCCCGTCACACCCGCCGGCGGTTCTCGTCGCCACCCAGCCCACCGAACTGATCGTCAGCGAGGGCACCGCGCAGATGGTGCCGGTGGATGGCGTCACCCTGCTGAACATGAAGAACGCCGACCATGCGGTGTTCGTCGATCCGACCCACAACACCTGGTACGTGCTGGTGTCCGGCCGCTGGTTCAGCAGCCCCGGCGAGAAAGGCCCGTGGCAGTACGTCGACGGCAAGGACCTGCCCGCCGACTTCGCCAAAATCTCGCCCAAGGATCCGAAGGCCAACGTGCTGGTCTCGGTGCCCGGTACGCCGCAGGCCAAGGAGGCCGCCATCGCCGCCAGCATTCCGCAGACCGCCAGCGTCTCGCGCAGCAAGACCACGCTCAAGGTGAACTACGACGGTGCGCCGAACTTCCAGCCGATCACCGGCACCGCGCTGCGCTATGCGGTGAATACGCCGACGCCGGTGATCGAGGTCTCGCCCAATCAGTTCTATGCGGTTTCCAACGGCGTCTGGTTCGTCGCACCGAGCGCTACCGGCGTCTGGCAGGTGGCTACCGAGGTGCCGGCGGCGATCTACGACATTCCGCCCAGCTCGCCGGTCTACTACGTCACCTATGTGCATATCTACTCGGTGACTCCGCAGAACGTGGTGGTGGGCTACACGCCGGGCTACCTGGGCGTCGTGGTGAACAGCAGCGGCACGGTGGTCTACGGCACCGGCTACACCTATCCGGCCTACGTCAGCGAGACGACCTACTACGGCTACCCTCCCACCTACGGCTACGGCGCGGGCTTCGCCGTGGGTGCGCTGACCGGCTTCGCCTTCGGCTTTGCCGCGGGCTCCTGGTGGGGAGCGCCGGAACCCTGCTGGGGACCGTACTGGGGCCCCTATCCGGCCGGTGGCTGGAGCTATACCAACGTCAACCAGGCCAACTTCTACGGACGTTGGGGCCAGGGCAGCGTCACCCATGCCTACGGCTACAACGGCTGGACCGGCACCCAATGGCAAGGCAGCTCGGCCATCGGCTACAACCCGCGCACCGGCACGCACTACCAGGGCGCCAGGGGCGCTGCCTTCAACCCCTACAGCGAGGATGCCGCCGCCGGGCGCCGTGGCGCGTTCTCCAACGCCTCGACCGGCATCTCCGGCGCCGGCCGCAGCGGCATCGCCGCGCACACCGACAGCGGGGACTTCGTCGCTGGCCGGCAGGTCGCCACGCACAATGCGCAGACCGGCCGCACCACCATCGCCGAACGCGGCGTAAAGGGTGACGTGGACGAAGGCCGCGACACTTATCAACACGATAGCCAGGGCATCAGCTACAACCGCCGCACGGGCAACGCGGTGGCCTGGAAGAACGGCGACGTTTACGCCGGGCACGACGGCAACGTCTACCAGCGCACCGACAATGGCTGGCAGAAACACACCGACAGCGGCTGGCAGCCGGTACAGCAGAACCAGAGCGCGGTACGCAGCCAACTCGACCAGCAGTGGCAATCGCGCCAGATCGGCCAGCAGCGTTTCAACCAGACCCAACGCCAGTGGGGCGGCGGTGGGCGGATCGGCGGCGGGCACTTCGGTGGTGGCGGATTCCGTCGCTGAGTCTGTGGACTGAATAGCGGTTTTCCACAGGGCCTGCCTGTGGAAAACCCATCACCTCATACAAGCCTTCCACGGCGCCACTTTCCCGTGGGCGACAGACTTTTCCACAGTACTTGCCCTTGGCTGCGTGGGCTCGGCAAGATGCCGGCTTCCACTCCCCCTCCCGAGGTCGCCGTGACCGCTCTGTTCCAGGCCCTGTGGCCGCTGTTCGCGCTGATCGTCGGCGGCTACTTCATGCGCCGCAAGGGCTTTCCCGGCGAAGCGTTCTGGCCCGCGGCCGAGCGCCTGAACTACTTCCTGCTGTTCCCCGCGCTGCTCGCCAGCAGCCTGGCCGGCGCACCGCTGGACGACCCCGGCCTCGCGCGCCAGGCACTGGCGGTGGTGCTCGGGCTGGGTATCGCCTGGCTGGCGCTGCTGCTGGTCAGACGCATGCGCGGCTGGAACGCCGCGCGCTTCGGCGCCATCGCCCAGGGCGTCCTGCGCTTCAACACCTATCTGGGCCTGGCCGCGGTCGGCAGCCTGTACGGCAAGCCGGGGCTGACCCTGGCCGCACTGATGCTGGCGCTGATGGTGCCGACGGTGAACGTGATGTCGGTATGGGCGCTGACCGCCGAACGCGGTATCAGCCTGCGCGCGCTGCTGCTGCCGATCGTGAAGAACCCGCTGATCCTTGCCTGCGTCATCGGCGCGCTGCTCAATGTCAGCGGCATCGGCCTGCCCGGCGGCAGCGACCGCCTGCTCAATCTGCTGGCCGTCGCCAGCCTGCCGCTGGGCCTGCTCTGCGTGGGTGCGGCGCTGCAGCCGCAGGAGCTGCGCGCCGAGGCTTCGGCACTGGGCTGGAACTGCGCGGTGCGCCTGCTGGCGATGCCGCTGCTGGCCTTCGCTATCGCCCGAGTGCTGGCGCTTCCGGCGCTGGAAAGCGCGCTGCTGGTGCTGTTCTTCGCCCTGCCGACCGCGCCCACGGCCTATGTGCTGACCCGCCAGCTCGGCGGCGAAAGCAGCCTGATGGCGGGCATCATCACCCTGCAGACCCTGCTCGCCGGCGCCAGCCTGCTGCTGGTGATGGGGCTGATCCAGGCGCTGGGGTGAGCGCCGTTACTCCCGGCAATGCACCGCGCGAATACTTCCGCCGGATGGATTGCCTGCCGCCACCCGACTCTAACCGCAAGGATACCCACCGATCGGCGGCAATCGTCCGCGAAAGGCTGCTGAAAGCTTGACCCCCTAGGATCGCCGCCTCTGACGACCTGCATCCCTGCAGCGTACAAAAACAACAATCGGTGATCGCTCATGCCCCGTTTCCTGTCCGTCCCCGCCGTCACTCCGTCCGCACCGCGCGTGCTTGTCCACAGCTACCGCTGAAATCCGCGCCGATACGGAGTTATCCACATGCTGACTTTCCTCGCCTTCGCCATGGTGGCGACCTTCATGTTCCTGATCATGACCAAGCGGCTGTCGGCGCTGATCGCGCTGATCCTGGTCCCGATCGCCTTCGCCCTGCTCGGTGGGTTCGCCGCCGGCCTCGGCCCGATGATGCTCGACGGCATCCGCACGCTGGCGCCCACCGGTGTGATGCTGATGTTCGCCATCCTCTACTTTGCCATCATGATCGACTCGGGCCTGTTCGATCCGGCGGTGCGCAAGATCCTCAAGCTGGTGAAGGGCGATCCGCTGAAGGTCTCGATGGGCACCGCCGCGCTGGCGATGATCGTCTCCCTGGATGGCGACGGTTCGACCACCTATATGATCTGCGTGGCCGCCGTGCTGCCGCTGTACAGCCGCCTGGGCATGAGCCCGCTGCTGATGGCCTGCCTGATCATGCTTTCCAGCGGTGTGCTGAACATGACGCCCTGGGGCGGCCCGACCGCCCGCGCGGCCAGCGCGCTGCACGTCGACCCGGCGGATATCTTCGTGCCGATGATCCCGGCCATGCTCGCCGGCCTCGCGGCGATCTTCGCCATCGCCTGGGTGTACGGCAAACGCGAGCGCGCCCGCCTGGGCGAGCTGCACCTGCCAACCGACCATGTGGCGATGGCCGAGGTCAGCGTCTCGCAGTACCCCGAAG
Organism: Pseudomonas triclosanedens; assembly: GCF_026686735.1. Lineage (NCBI taxonomy): Bacteria > Pseudomonadati > Pseudomonadota > Gammaproteobacteria > Pseudomonadales > Pseudomonadaceae > Pseudomonas > Pseudomonas triclosanedens. Next base: position 6,205,397 of record NZ_CP113432.1, read on the forward strand.
CGCGCCGACCGAAGCTCCTGTGGTTCAACGCGATTCTCACCTGCGTGCTGATGACCACCCTGATCGCCGGCCTGCTGCCGATGCCGGTTCTGTTCATGATCGCCTTCGGTATCGCGATGATCGTGAACTATCCCTGCATCCAGGAGCAGAAGAAGCGTATCGGCGCCCATGCCGAGAACGTGCTGGCGGTGGTTTCGCTGATCTTCGCCGCTGGCGTGTTCACCGGGATCCTTTCCGGCACCGGCATGGTCGAAGCCATGTCGAAAAGCCTGCTGGCGGTGATTCCTCCGGCACTCGGCCCGTACCTGGCGACCATCACCGCGCTGGTGAGCATGCCGTTCACTTTCTTCATGTCCAATGACGCTTTCTACTACGGCGTGCTGCCGGTACTCTCGCAAGCCGCCGCGCAGTACGGCATCACCCCGGTGGAAATGGCCCGCGCCTCCATCGTCGGCCAGCCGGTGCACCTGCTCAGCCCTTTGGTGCCGTCCACTTATCTGCTGGTGGGCCTGGCCAAGGTGGACTTCGGCGACCATCAGCGTTTCACGCTGAAATGGGCCGTGCTGGTGTGCCTGGCGATCCTCGCCGCCGCACTGCTGCTGGGCCTGTTTCCCCTGTTCAGTTAACGATCGATTCGAGTACCCGAAATGGAATGGCTGACCAGCCCTGAAATCTGGATTGCGTTCTTCACCCTGACTGCCCTGGAGATCGTCCTGGGCATCGACAACATCATCATGATCTCTATCCTGGTCGGCCGGATGCCCAAGCACCTGCAGCCACGCACGCGCTTCTTCGGGCTGGCGCTGGCGATGGTCACGCGCATCCTGCTGTTGCTGTCGATCACCTGGGTGATGCGCCTGACCGCCGACCTGTTCCACGTGTTCGGCCAGGGTATTTCCGGGCGCGACCTGATCCTGTTCTTCGGTGGCCTGTTCCTCCTGTGGAAAAGCAGCACCGAGATCTACCACGGCCTGGAAGGCGAGGATGAAGTCGAGGGCGAGCCCAAGAGCATGATGGGCGGCTTCGTCGGCACCATCATCCAGATCGCCATCATCGACATCGTGTTCTCGCTGGACTCGGTGATAACCGCGGTGGGCATGGTTTCCAACGTGCCGGTGATGGTTGCGGCGATCGTCGTCGCGGTGCTGGTGATGATGCTCTGCGCCGGCGCCATCAGTGATTTCATCGACAAGCACCCGTCGCTGAAGATGCTCGCGCTGTCGTTCCTCATCGTGGTCGGCACGGTGCTCATCGCCGAATCCTTCGAGGTACATGTGCCCAAGGGCTACGTCTACTTCGCGATGGCCTTCTCGCTGGCGGTGGAAGCGCTGAATATCCGCATGCGCACCGCGCGCGGACGCAGGGAAGTGGAACCGGTGAAACTGCGCAAGGATATCCCTGGCCAGTGACCAGACGCCGGGCTATCCACAGCCCGGCTTATCCACAGAGGCACCCGCTCAAGGGCGTGCGACCGGCTCCGGCCAGTTCAGCACGCCCTTGTCGTTGAAGCGCACCGTACCGAACAGCCCGCCGGCCAGCTTGCCGCTGATCTCGTAGGGCATGCCCTGGCGCGGCGGCCCGCCGGAAAGGCCCCAGGCCTGGCGAATGGCGGAGAACGCCGAGATACTCACAGGCACGCTGATCACTTTTTCGCCAAAACGCGGCACCTGCCCGCTCGCATCGCTCACGCCGCTGGCCAGCGGCTGGCCATTCACCGAGAGGTCCAGGGCGATGCCGTTGTAGTCGATGACCTGGTCGTTGGGGTTCTGTACCCGCAGCTTCACCGTGAAGCGCGCTTCCATGCCCTGCCCGGCCGCAGGCTCCAGACCGACCAGGTTGATGCGCAACGGATCGCGCTGGCCGAACAGGCTGGCACAGGCGCCCAGCGCCAGCAGTACCAGGATCAACCCGCCACGCAGGACAAGCTCTCGATAACGTCCCATGCACACTCCTTGCTGGTTCATTGCAGCGGCGAACTTATCCACAACGGCGCCAGACGCCACGCGGACAGTCCGAAGTCTAGACATCCGGCAGTATGCAAAAGATTGCCCGAACGGCGCACGGTCGGCCGCTGGATCAGCTTTACTCAAGCTCAGGAACCCCAGCGAATCAGGCATTTGGCGAACCCTCAGGGAAAAACACGGGTCTACCATGACAGTCAGATGACAACGCCTGAACGCTGCCGTGTCCTTTTCGGCCTAGCGCGCACACAGGTTGCGGGCGCGGTCGTCAGGGGTTGTTGAGGTCAGCGGCCCCAGAAAGTGCGAGGGGGCCCGACATGCTCAAACTGCTCGATCTTCTCTCCGCCGTCGCCCTGCTGGTGTGGGGTACTCACATTGTTCGCACCGGCATTCTCAGGGTCTACGGCAGCAACCTGCGCCATATACTGAGCCGCAGCGTTCAGAAGCGGCCGCTGGCGTTCGCCGCCGGTATCGGCGTCACCGCCCTGGTACAGAGCAGCAACGCCACCGCGTTGCTGGCCACGTCCTTCGTCGCCACAGGGCTGATGGCGCTGGCGCCGGCACTGGCGATCATGCTCGGCGCCGACGTCGGCACAGCCCTGATGGCACGGGTTCTCACGCTGGACCTGTCATGGCTGTCGCCGCTGCTGATCTTCTTCGGGGTGATCCTCTTCCTGTCCCGCAAGCAGACCCGCATCGGCCAACTGGGGCGGGTCTTCATCGGGCTGGGGTTGATCATCCTGGCGCTGCAACTGATCATCGCCGCCGCCGAGCCGATGACCCAGGCCAAGGGCGTGAAGGTGCTGTTCTCCAGCCTCACCGGCGATGTGATGCTGGACGCCCTGACCGGCGCGCTGTTCGCCATGATTTCCTACTCCAGCCTGGCCGCCGTGCTGCTCACCGCGACTCTGGCCACCTCCAAGGTGATCTCGCTGAAAGTGGCGCTGTGTCTGGTGGTCGGCGCAAATCTGGGCAGCGGCATCCTCGCCATGATCAGTTCGGCCTCGCAGAACGCCGCCGGCCGCCGCGTGGCGCTGGGCAGCCTGCTGTTCAAATTCGTCGGTTGCCTGCTGGTGCTGCCGCTGGTCGGGCCGCTGGCGCAATGGCTGGATGACTGGCCGTTCCGCACCCAGGAGCTGGTGATCGCCTTCCACGTCCTCTACAACGCCACCCGCTGCCTCGCCTGCCTGCCGCTGACGGAGCAGATGGCGCGCTTCTGTACCGCAGTGATGCCGGACCGGCAGTCGCCGGAGGACACCGTGCGACCGCGCCATCTCGACCCCGCCGCTCTGGACACGCCGAGCCTGGCGCTGGTCAACGCGGTGCGCGAAACGCTGCGCATGGGCGACATCGTCGAGCAGATGCTGAACAACCTGATGCAGGTTATCCACAGCGGCGACCCGCTGCTCGCCAAGCAGATCCGCAAGCAGGACGACGACGTCGATGCGCTCTACACGGCGATCAAGCTATACCTCGCGCGCATGCCGCGCGAGGACCTGAGCGAGCCGGACAGCCGCCGCTGGGCGGAGATCATCGAACTGGCGATCAACCTGGAGCAGGCAGGCGACATCATCGAGCACATGCTCGGCGCGGTGCAGGACAAGAAAACCTCGCGCAGCCGGTCATTTTCCGACAACGGCCTGGAGGAGATCACCACACTACACGCACAACTCCTCGACAACCTGCGCCTGGCGCTGTCGGTGTTCCTCAACGGCGACCAGGAAGGCGCCCGCCGCCTGCGCCGCGCCAAGCAGCGTTTCCGCCTGCAGGAACGGCATTACGCCCACGCACATGTCGACCGCCTGCGCCAACAGGTAGTGCAGAGCATCGAGACCAGTTCGCTGCACCTTGACCTGATCAGCGACATGAAGCGCCTGAATTCACTCTTCTGTGCCATCGCCTATGCTGTTCTGGACAACCCGGACGCCAGGACGGTGGAGGAGCCCGACGACTTCGTCGAGCGCGAAATCGAGGCGGCGCGGGAGCATCGGTCCCCGACATCGGGCTCCAGCGCGACGGGTTGAAACATGGGGACGGCAGGATCGTTGCGCGAGTTGCTCGCCGGGCACTCCGCGGCGCCGCTCACAACACGATTACACCCGGCCCAGGGTTAGGGCAGAATCCGCCGCCATGGACGAAAGCTCTCAAACATTCCGCACTCCCTCGGTCAGCGCCAGCCTGACCCAGGCCGTGCTGCTGGCCGCCGCCCGCCTGGGTCTGAGCCGCGAAAAACTGCTCGCCGCCTGCGATCTGCGTGAGGCCCAGCTTGGCGATCCCGACGCACGCATCGACTTCCCGCGCCAGGAGCGATTGTGGGAGGAAATCCAGTCGAGCCTGCCACAACAGGAACCCGGCCTGGCGCTGGGGCGTGCGCTATCGCCGGCGTCTTTCAGCGCGCTGGGCTATCTGCTGCAGAGCAGCACCACGCTGGGCGATGCCCTGGAATCCGCCTTGCGCTACCAACGCCTGGTCGGCGAAGGCGGCCAGGTGATAATCGAGGCGCAGCCGGAATCCATCTGGGTCGCCTATCGCCCGCTGAACCCCGAGCAAACGGCCACGCGAGCGCGCGCGCTGGCCCTGCTGGGATTCTGGGCGCGCCAGCTCAAGGCACTGCTGCCGGGTCTGCAACTGGTGGGATGTCGCTTCATGCACAGCCAGCCGCAGCACCTGGAAGAATACGAGGCGGCCTTCGCCTGCCCGCTGCATTTTTCGGCCTCGGACTACGCGCTGGGTCTGCCGAAGTCGATGGTCGGCGCAGCTCTGCCCCAGGCCAATGCCCCGCTACGCGACCTGCTGCGCCAACACGCCGAGGGGCTGCTGGCGCGCCTGCCCAGCGCCAGCGTCAGTGGCCGGGTGGTCGCCCTGCTCGGCGAACAGCTCACCCGTGGCGAGCCGGGACGTGCGGCCCTGGCCTGCGAGCTGGGGCTGAGCGAACGAACGCTGCAGCGGCGCCTGGCGGAAGAAGGCAGCAGTTATCAACAGCTTCTGGCCGACACCCGCAGGCAGTTGGCCGAGCGTTATCTCAGCGAAGGCAACCTGCCGGCCACCGATATCGCCGCGCTGCTCGGCTACTCGGAACCCAGCGTCTTCTTCCGCGCCTTCCGTCACTGGACTGGACTTACGCCTGGCGAGTATCGCCAGCGGCGCCGTCATTCCTGCGGGTGACGACTCCGGCCACGGCTCGGCAGGCGGCTTTCCACAGGCTTGTTCACAGGTTGCCCACAGGGCTGTCCAGTACAGGCGAGCCTTATTCTTTCATCCCGCGCGCATCGAGATAGGCCAGGAAGGCTTCGCGGCTGGAGTAGCGCGGCTGGTAGCCGAACTCCTCCTTGAGGCGCCGGTTGTCCAGGGCCGGACGATAGCGCAGGAAGTCCACCTGCTCGGGCCCGTATGGCACCAGCCCGAGCGGCTTCAGCAAGCTGAGGCCGGCCCGCACCAGGGTTGCCGGCAATGGCCGATAGGGTTTGCCCAGCAGCCCGGCGATCTCACGCATCGATAGCGCGCCATCGCCAGCGAGGTTGTAGATTCCCTCGCTGCCCCGCTCCAGCCCCTGGCGAATGACGTTCACTACGTCCTGGTCCCAGATGAACACGAAGCGCCCGGGATAGCCAGCGATGCCCAGTACGCTGCGCCGTCCGAACAACTCGGTGAGCGGGTTATGCACACGGCGCCCGAGAATGGTTCCGGGCCTGAGGATAAGTTGCTTGAGCTGTGGATAACGCTTCCGCGCATCGGCCAGCAGTTGTTCGATCTCCTGCTTGTGGCGCGCGTAGAGGAAGCGCGGGTGCCCCCGTAGCGGCTGGTTCTCGTCGATCCATTCGGCGTTGTCGGGATGGTAGCCGTAGGCGGCACCCGAGCTGGTGACGATCAGTTGCTTCACATCGCATTCGCGGGCCGCATCGAGCAGCGCCTTGGTACCGCCGACCTCGGCGGCATGCAGTTGGGCTTCGGACATCTCGCGCGGCGGGTTGATCACCGCGGCCAGGTGCACGATGGCATCGGGGCGCCACTGTTCCACGCAGTGCCTCACCCGCGCGGGCTGGCTGACATCCAGTTGCAGTGGCTCGATGTTCGGACGCAGTCCCTGCGAACTGAGGCAACGGGCATCGGCGGCTATCAGCGTCCAGTCGAGATGCTGCACGGCCAGCTCGTTGAGCAGGCTCTGGCCGAGGAAACCGGCAGCACCGGTAATCAGGACACGCATGGAGCCTCCGAATCGCTACAACCCGAGCGAGTTCGCGGTGAGAGTCTCAGAGAGTAAATCCGCCTTCCGAACGCCGACAGTGACAGCGCAGGCCAGCCGCCATGACCCGGCAGGCCAGTTCTTCGTGGAATGCGGGTAGGTTCGAGCGGGTCAATCCGCTATCCTCGTGGCTTTGCGTTCAGGCTCCCGTCATGCGCTGGTTGTTGCTCCCCCTGCTGTCCCTGCTGCTTGGTGGCTGGTCGCACGCCGATCAGCGCCAGACGGTCGAAGCCTATCAACTGAAAAACGGCATGGGAGTGCTGTTCAAGCCGACACGGGAAAAAGGCCACGTATCCATCCGGCTGATCGTCGGCGTCGGCTTCAGCGACTTCTCCTGCCATGACCGGCAGTTGCCGCACCTGATGGAGCACCTGTTCTTCAGCGGCCTGGACGGCGGCGACGAAGCCGATCTGGAAGCACGCATGCAGGCCCTTGGCGGTCAGTGGAATGCTTACACCAGTGAGGGCGATACTGCCTTCGTCGTCGAGTCGCCGGCGGCCACTCAGCGCCAGGTGCTCGACCTGCTGCTGGAAATCATCACCCGCACCCGGCTCGACGCGCACAAGCTCGAAGCCACCAAGCAAGTGCTGGTACGCGAGGACGGCGGCCACTATTCACATCTGCAACGCTGGCTCGATCACCAGAACATCAGCCGCGCCGGCCAGGAGCAATTGGCTGTCGAGCTGGGGCTGGCCTGCCCCGAGCGCGCCCCGGTGGAGCACCTGACCCAGGCTCAGCTGGAGCAACTGCGCCGCGACTGGTACGTGCCTGGCAACATGACGCTGATCATCGTCGGCGACCTCGACCCGCGCCTGCCGCTGTACCTGAGCCGAACTTACGGCGCGCTGGTCGACCACGAGACGCCAGAGCGCCGCGACCTGCCGGAGATGAAAGGCCCCGCCGAACGCGAACGCACGCTGACCACCGGTATGTTCGGCGAAGGCGCGGTGCTGCACTGGATCTTCCCCGAGCCGGACGATGCCGAAGGCGCCGCCCTGGATCTGCTGCAGGCATACCTGAATGACGTGCTGTACACCGAGCTTCGGGTTCGCCGGGAGCTGTCCTATGGCCCGTGGAGCGAGCGCAGCGCGTGGGCCAATCAGGGCTTCATCAGTCTGAATGCGGATATCGAGCGCGATGACCAGGAGGCCACGCTCAAGGCACTGCGGGAGGTTGTGGAAAAGATTCGCCACGACGGCCTGGACCCGGCGCGTTTCGGCCGAATCCAGCGCGTCGCCCGCGCCCAGTTGGCATGGAGCACGCCGGGTAACTCGACCCTGGCTGACTACTACTGGGGGGCGCTGGCGGACTTCGACGACGGCCACTTCCCCGACGAGGACAGGCGACTGGCGAAGGTCAGCCTGCAACAGGCCAATGAGGTTGCGCAGAAGGTGTTCAAGGATGACGGCTACCTGCGAATCGAGAAGCCGTTGCTGGACGACGATATGGTCTATCCACTGGTGGCGCTGGCCACGCTGGTGTTCGCCAGCCTGCTTGGCCTGGCGTTGTGGCGCCGGCGGAGCTGAAGCCCCGCCGGCCAGGGATTACAGGGCCAGGCGGCGGACCACCTGGCAGGCATCGTCCGGATCGAGCTGTGCGCGGAAGCCCAGTTCACGGGCCATGTCGCGCATGTCGCGGTCCATCGACGAGTCGATCGAGTACATCTGGTTGAAGCCGTTGCGCTTGGCGACGTCGATCAGATGGCGCATCAGCGCGACGTCCAGGCCCAGTTGCTTCCACTCGTCGGCGATGGTCACCGCACACTCGCATTGCTGGCCATCCACCGCCGCATAGCGGCTGATGCCGACTTCGCGCAGTTCGCCATCCACGTGGGTCAGCGCGATGAACGCCATCGTGCGCTGGTAATCCACGTCCATCAGCCGGTCGAGCAGCTTGTCGTCGATCTTCACCTCGCCGTGGAAGCGGAACTTGCGGGTCATGGGCGATAGGCGTTCGAGGAACAGACGCTCACGCTCACGGTCTTCCGAGCGCAGCGGGCGGATCAGCACGTGACTGCCGTCTTCGAGGGTTTCGATCCAGTGGTCTGCGCCTACAGCCCCGAAGGCTGCAAGCTCGGCGGTGGTGTGAGTGATCATGACGCGGTCTCCGCTGGCGAAGAGGAATTGGGATATCCCTATCCTTCTCCCGCCATCGTCGGACAAGCATGATCTGAATCAAGGCGGTCCGGGACGAAACTGAGGCAGAACGCCGCAGCCAACGTCAGGCGCCGGACGATGCCAGCGCGCGGGTAGCAGACGCGCGGCCGCCCTTGCGGAAAAGCACCAGGGTGGCGAGCAGGCCCATCAGCGCTGCACCGCTGAGCCAGATTCCGGGGGCGGCCTTGTTGTCCAGGGCGTGGATGAGCCAGGTGCAGACCGCCGGGGTGAAGCCACCGAAGGTCGCGGTGGCGAGGCTATAGGCCAGGGAGAAGCCGGTGGTGCGTACGTCCGCCGGCATCACTTCGGTAAGTGCCACCACCATCGCGCCGTTGTAGCTGCCGTAGAGGAAGGACAGCCAGAGCTCGACTTCCAGCAGCCGGGCGAAGCTCGGTTCGGCCACGAGCCAGGACAGCATCGGGTAGGCGCTGACCAGCGCCAGGATCGTAGCCGCCAGCAGCAGCGGCTTGCGTCCTACACGGTCGGAGACAGCGCCCATCACGGGCAGCCAGATGAAGTTGGACAGGCCGATGCACATGGTCACCAGCAGGCTGTCGAAATCGGACAGGTGCAGTTCGTTCTTGCCGAAAGTCGGGGTGTAGGCGGTGATCAGGTAGAACGACACGGTGGTCATCACCACCATCGCCGTACCCGCCAGCACCAGGCCGAAGTTCTGGCCGATGGAGCGCAGCACCTCGGAAAGACTCGGGCGATGCTTGCGCTGCTGGAACTCCGGGGTCTCTTCCAGAGAGCGGCGGATGATGAACAGCGCCGGGACGATCATGCAGCCAACGAAGAACGGCACGCGCCAACCCCATTCGCCCATGTCCTGCGGAGTGAGCCAGTGGTTGAGCAGCACGCCGAGCAGGCCGGCGAACACCACCGCGACCTGTTGGCTGGCCGACTGCCAACTGACGAAGAAGCCGCGGCGACCCGGCGTGGCGATTTCCGCCAGGTACACCGAGACACCACCCAGTTCGACCCCGGCGGAAAAGCCCTGCAGCAGGCGCCCGAACAGCACCAGCAGCGGCGCGGCCACGCCCAGCGTGGCATAGCCGGGGACGAAGGCGATCAGCAGGGTTCCCATCGCCATCAGGCCGAGGGTGATGATCAGGCCCTGGCGACGGCCGTGGCGGTCGATGTAGGCACCGAGGAAGATTGCACCGAGCGGGCGCATCAGGAAGCCGGCGCCGAAGGTGGCGAGCGATAGCATCAGGGAGGCGAAGGCATTGTCGCCGGGGAAGAAGGTCTTGGCGATGGCGGTGGCGTAGAAGCCATACACCATGAAGTCGTACATCTCGAGGAAGTTGCCGCTCACGACACGGAAGACGGCTTTGGCTTTGGAATTGTTCGAGGCCATGGGAGATCACTCAGGCTGACACACGGGAGGATTTCCGGCAGGAAATCGGCCGTCGTCGTCCGGATGCAGGCAGGCAACGGCTCGACGACTTATTTGTAACCCTATGTGTAAACCAACCTGCTCGACAATCAAAAAATGGCTGAAAGGCCCGAATTTACTGGGCTTGAAAGATTGGCGAAAGCTTCGCGACGGCTCGTCGGAAATCCATTGGAAATACCGAGCGGCTCATTGACAGGGAAACAGATGAGCAATTTCCGAGCATTCTGGCTGCGTACTGACGCCGCTTCAGGCGAAGAACCAGTAGCACACGCCGATGGAAGCCAGCACGCCGGCCAGGTCAGCCATCAGCGCACAGCCCACCGCGTGGCGGGCGCGCTGGATGCCGACCGCGCCGAAATACACCGCCAGCACGTAGAAGGTGGTTTCGGTGCTGCCCTGCACGGTGGCGGCCACCAGCGCCGGGAAGCTGTCCACACCGTGGGACTGCATGGTTTCCAGCAGCATCGCCCGCGCCGCGCTGCCGGAGAACGGCTTGACCAGGGCGGTAGGCAAGGCATCGACGAAGCGCGTATCCAGGCCGATTCCGTCGACCACCCAGCGAATCCCGCCGAGCGCCAGCTCCAGCGCGCCGGAGGCACGCAGCACGCCGATTGCGCAGAGCATCGCCACCAGGTAGGGCAGCAGGCTCTTGGCGACGTCGAAGCCCTCTTTCGCACCCTCGACGAAGGTTTCGTACACCGGCACCTTTTTCAACCAGCCAACGACCAGGAACAGCATGATGATGCCGAACAGCGTGAGGTTGCCTAGCAGCGAGGAAAGCTGCGCCAGCGCGGTTGCCGAAAGCCCGGCCAGCAGCGTCATGAAGGCAGCGAGCACCAGCGCGCCGGGGATCAGGTAGGCCAGCACCACCGGGTCCCAGAGGCGCAGGCGCTGCATCAGCGCCACGCTGAGCAGGCCAACCAGAGTCGAGGCACTGGTCGCCAGCAGGATAGGCAGGAAAACCAGGGTCGGATCGGCGGCGCCCTGCTGGGCGCGGTACATGAAGATGGTGACCGGCAGCAGGGTCAACGACGAGGCGTTGAGCACCAGAAACAGGATCTGCGCGTTGCTCGCGGTGGTCTGGCTGGGATTGAGTTCCTGCAGCGCTTTCATCGCCTTGAGGCCGATGGGCGTGGCGGCATTGTCCAGGCCCAGGCCGTTGGCGGCGAAGTTGAGGGTGATCAGGCCGATGGCCGGATGTCCGGCGGGCACTTCCGGCATCAACCGGCGAAACAGCGGGCCCAGGAGCACCGCGAGCTTTTCTACCAGGCCGGCTTTCTCGGCGATGCGCAGGAAACCCAGCCAGAGGGTCAGGGTACCGAACAGCAGGACCATGACTTCCACCGACAGCCTGGCCATCGCAAACAGGCTTTCGACCATAGCGGCGAACACCGTCGCCTCGCCCCCGAGCAGCCAACGTGAAAGCGCGGTGATCGCCGCGACGATGAAAAAGCTCAGCCACAGGCCGTTGAGCATGGATCGTCCCCCTTGGAATGGCCGGGATGATAGCGGCACGAGCCCCTCTGGCGCCAGAAACGACAAGGCCCCGGACTATGCCGGGGCCCTGTGTATAACTCTGTCTGGATCAATGAACGGCAGTGCCGTCCTTGACGTCGAGAGTCTCGCCTTCGAGGAAGGCGTCGACGCGGCCTTTCTGCATCGCCTCCCAGTAGCGCGCGCCCTTCTGCGGGTCGTAGACACCCTCCCACTTGGCGATCACCAGCACGGCCAGCGCGTTGCCGATCACATTCAGAGCGGTACGCGCCATGTCCATGATGCGGTCGACGCCAGCGATGAAGGCCAGGCCCTCCAGAGGAATGCCCACGCTGCCCAGGGTCGCCAGCAGCACCACGAAGGATACGCCTGGCACGCCAGCGATCCCCTTGGAAGTGACCATCAGGGTCAGCACCAGCATCAGTTGCTGGCCGATGGACAGGTCGATGCCATAGAGCTGCGCGATGAAAATCGCCGCGATGCTCTGGTACAGGGTCGAGCCGTCGAGGTTGAAGGAGTAGCCGGTGGGCACGACGAAGCTGCTCACCGCCTTGGGCGCGCCATAGGCTTCCATCTTCTCGATGATTCGTGGCAGCACGGTCTCGGAGCTGGCGGTGGAGTAAGCCAGGACCAGTTCATCCTTGAAGATGCGCATCAGCTTGATGATGGAGAAGCCGAACAGGCGAGCGGCCAGGCCCAGCACCATGAAGGCGAAGAAGGCGATGGCGAAGTACACCAGCACCACCAGCTTGGCCAGCGGCAGCAGCGAGGCGAAGCCGAAGTTGGCGACGGTCACGGCGATCAGGGCGAACACGCCAATGGGGGCGTAGCGCATGATCATGTGGGTGACGCGGAACATGGCCTCTGCCACACCCTGGAACATCTTAACCAACGGCTCGCGGGTCGGCGCCGGCAGCGACGACAGGCCCAGGCCGAACATCACGGAGAAGAAAATGATCGGCAGCATTTCGCCGCGCGCCATTGCCGCGAAGATGTTAGAGGGGATCAGGTTGAGGATGGTCTCGATGAAGGCGTGGTGGTGTTCGACTTCCTTGGCGGTCTGCGCGTACTGGGAGATATCCACAGTGCCCAGGGTGCTCATGTCGATGCCTGCGCCAGGCTGGAAGATATTCGCCAGCAGCAGGCCGACCACGATGGCGATCGTGGTGATGATTTCGAAATAGATGATGGTCTTTAGACCGATCCGGCCGAGCTTCTTCGCATCACCCATGCCGGCGATGCCGACGATGAGCGAGGAGATCACGATCGGAACCACGATCATCTTGATCAGGCGAATGAAGATATCGCCCGCAGGCTGGAGGATGTTGCTTATCCACCAGGCCTTGTCCGCGCTGAAATGGTTGAGCGCGGCGCCCAGTGCGATACCCAGCACGAGGCCAATGAGGATCTGCCAGGCGAGGCTGAGCTTGGCTTTGCCCATAGTGAGTCACCCTTGATTCTTGTGGAAGTCGGGGGGTCGCCGGGTCATCGGGGTACCGACGGCCAGCGAAAAAGGGGCGCATGATTCCCATGCTCTCCCCCTCCGTCTAATGCCGGAGATGTCTACCCTATGCGCAATCGGCATAGGCAAAGTCATCTGAAACCTTGGTTCCAGGTCGTTCGACCCTTGATTTTCCGCATGAACCAGGTTCCTCAACGCCTGTCACACAGCGCTTTTCAAAGCCGACTAGGCTTGGAGTATCGAGGCCGTCACCGGCACGATTTGGTTAAGTTGGCCATCCGGAAGCGAGACGTCCGGAACTCCTGTTACCGGATGTACGGTCAGGACCGTCACGGATGGCGATGGCCGCTGGGTGGGCCATTGGATTGCGAGGCTGGCGAGTTGCTGGCGTCTGGTCGCCGGAATCCGCTCTTCATTGTTGGGGAAGTGAGCCGACGGGAATCGGCGAAGCATTGTAGGACGTATCCACGGTCATTCGAATTGACAAATATCAGCTAACTTCGAGCTGGTTCGAGGCAGCCTGCGGCTACCCTGCCGCCGCAACTGCGCCAGCCTTGTGCAACGACGCGGTGAACTTCCAAACACAGGACTCTCTATGACGCGACTCTCCGTAGTACCCGCCCTGCTGTGCGCCGGTGCCCTGGCGCTGGCCGGTTGCTCCAGCCAGAAACCGGATGCCTCGCAGTACTCCGGCTACCTCGACGACTACTCCCAGCTCAAGCCCGCGACCTCGCCCAGTGGCCAGCCGGTGCTGCGCTGGGTGGACCCGAACCTGAAGCTGAACAACTACAGTTCGGTACTGGTGGAACGGCCGGTGTACTTCCCGCAGCCGAAACCCACCGAGGTTGTCGATCAAAAGACCCTGAACGAGATACCCGACTACCTGAAACAGCAGATCGAGCGCCAACTGAGCAGCCGCTACCGGGTGGTGCAACAGGTGGACCGCGACACGCTGGTCCTGAAGACCGCGATCACCGGTGTGAACGTTTCCACCGAGGGCCTGCACGCCTATGAGGTGATTCCGATCGCCCTGGTGGTTGCCGCCACCACGACGGCCATCGGTACTCGCGACCAGGACACCGAGGTCTATGTGGAAATGGAAGCGCTGGATGGCGCCACCAGCAAGCCAGTGGCCAAGGTGGTGCGCAAGGGCGCGGGCAAGTCGCTGGAGAACACCAGTACGCACCTGACCCTCAATGACCTGAAACCGGTGCTCGACGGCTGGGCACGCGACGCGGCCAGCTTCAAGCCCTGATTCGGCACTGCGGAACCAACGCGGAGCGGAAGGCTGTCTCGCCCGCGCGTTGGTTCCGTAGCAGCCTTTGGTCTGACCCGGCCCGCCATTTGCGGAGGTACTCCCTGTACCCCTGGGTCGCTCAGGGCCTGAAGCACCCCGAACATCCCGGCCCCCTGGTCATGCGCAGGCCGTCAGGCCGCGCAGCGATCAAAACCAGTTCGGATCGCTCTTGAGCTGGTCGTCGAGAATGCGCTTCACCTCTTCGTCCGGATCGCCCAGCCAGCGGAAGCTGGCATGTCGGCTCGGCGACTTGTCCGCGGGCAACCCTTCGGGGACCTTCACATAGAGCGCGTAGGCCTTTTCCTTGTCCCAGCTGAAGGCCACGTAGAGTCGGTGATCAGCGCAGTTGTGCGGTTCGCACAGCTCCCCAACCAGGTATTTGTCGCCCTGTTCGTCTACGGCCTGCATCGGCGTGGCTGTGCCGCTGAGGTTCATCACCCAGTCAGGAAGACGGCTCTCGTCCTCGATCAGGGATTGCCAGGTCTGGCGATACTGCGGGTCGGAAGACAGCAGTTCGTCGAGGCGATACTGGGCGTCCTTGTCCGCATCGGCCGCCAGGGCCTGGGCCCCGGCGCCGGTCAGCAGAAGAAAACAGATCAGCAGATTGCGGCTAAAGCTCATCGGTGTGCTCCTTGCGCCTGTAGATAGGAAAAGCTTCACCCTCGACGACGGCCAAAGATGAACGACACGATGAACAGCACCAGGAACAGCACGAACAGGATCTTGGCGATACTGGTTGCGGCACCGGCGATACCGCCGAAGCCGAGAACGCCCGCAATGATGGCGATGATCAGGAATGTCAGAGCCCAGCTGAGCATGGGGTATCTCCTCTTCTCGTTATCGATTCGGCGCCGGCTGCGGCGCCACTTCCGGGGCGATCACCAAGGTGTATCGCCCTCCGAAGTTCAGTTCCGCCCCAAGAGCGGACGGTTCGGCAACCATCGGTTCAGAACACCCAGCTCGCCTGGCGAACGGTAACCGCCTGCGTCTGCGGAGCCGGCCGGACCCAATTGCGATACGAGTCGTTGCTGGCCGGAACCGGCTGTGGATAACGTGCCGCATCCTGCACAGCACCCGGCATTCCGGGCTGCAACGTGGCAGGGCCGCTCGATGCCTGCGGCACCAGTTGCATCTGGTTGATCAGCAACAGCAGGGCTGCTGCGAGCAACACCCGGCTCCAGACATCGACACGCGTTTCATGGCTGTTCATCCTGAATCTCCTGGCCGTCGGTGGCGGATCGAGCCCGATGTCTTCGGGACTCCTCGTCACCCGGCGTACCTGACTGGTTCATCGGTAGTCTGCACGCCACATGCCAGTCTCTTCTGATGAATAAATTCCATTAAAAACAATTACTTAATTTAAATACAGAATGCATTGCGGGTAGCATCCTGCACGATGGCCGAGGTTTCGTCGTGCGATTTGCAACCTCGGCCAGCCCGGTTCACCCGAGTGAATGCTTGAGCTGGCTCAGCTGATCGTGACAAGCCCGTACCTTGGGGAACTCCGCTCGCAGCAGCGCCCGTGTTTCCGGCGTCCCGTCATGCAGGGCATCCTCGAAGGCGAGCAGGATTCGGTCTTCTGCCTCTTCCAATTGCGCCACGCAGAGTGCCTCTTCGTCGCTGGCGAGGCTCGCGCGCGTTTCGGCATACACCTGGCGCAGCCTGCCCAGCAGCGTCCCCGCGGCGGCAAGCGTTTCGTTGCTGGCGGCAACCTGGCTGGACAAGGCATCGATCACCGCGGTCTTGGCGCGGATCATGAATTCGAACAGTTCTTGCAGGCGTGGGTCGCTCACCTCGTACACAGCCTGTTGGTAGAAGCGCTGGCCGTCCCGGGCGATCTCGATGAGTTCGTTGAGCTGGCGCGCCGCACTGTTCATGTCCGATGCTCCCCTCGTCGATCGAGGCTGGCGGCCTGGCCGGCGACTTTCAGCGCACTGGCGTCCACCTCGCGCACGCCGCGCGTCTTGCGGGCGGTTTCGATCAGTTGCTGGCGTTCGGCATCGTCCGGCACCACGCCACTCAGGCTCACGACGCCATCGCGGGTCGAAACGCCAATGGAAAGGCCCCCCAGAGCGTGGCGCGCCAATACATCGGCTTTGATCTGGCTGGTGATCCAGGCATCGCTCACCGCCGCCTGCGCATCGCTGACGGAATCCTCCAGCTTCTTGCCGGACGAGCCGTCCGCAACGACCTTCAGCCGGTTATCCACAGAGGCCACGCCTTCGGTCTGCGCGGCAAGGTGCGAAGCCTGCTGGCTCGCTTCCTCGCTCGGCGCAGTGCCCTCCAGGATCACAGCGCCACCCTTGCTGGACACTTTGATGTCCAGCCCGTCGATGTGCTTCTCCACCAGCAGGCGAGCCTTGACCCGGGCCGCCAGGGCCGTGTCGTCCCAACGCTGCGCCATATCGCTGCGCGGCGCCTCGCCGCTGGCCAGGGCCGGATCGACGGTGATCTGGTTATCCACAGCACTGATGCCTTCGATGCTCATCGCGACCTGGCCAGCCAGATTGCGCTGTTCTTCGCTGGCAACCTTGCCTCCCAGTAGAGCGCGGCCTTTCTCCACATCAACGCTGAGACGGAACGGCTTCAGGTCGCGGTTGAGATTGATGGCCGTCCATATCGACCCCTCCTGGCGCGCCTCCGCCAGTTGCTCGGTGATAGTGGACTCTGCGGCCTGCCCCGGCAGCGGCTGAGTACTCAGCAGCAGACTGCCGAGGGTAAGGACAAGCATCTTTTTCGAACTGGGCATGGCTGCGCTCCCTGGCGTCTACCGGTATTGAGGTACAGACATCACAACTCCCGCGACAGTGCCATCTTGTTTATAAGTCCTTTTATTTCAATTAGTTAATGAGCATTTGGGTAACTCTGAAAATCCCTCTGGCAGATTAGGCGGGCCTGTTCCTTGCAACTTGCACGGGATTTCCTTGACTAAGACAAATCCCAAGACAGATAACGAGGAAAACCCTGAATGGACGCAACGCCTGAACAGCAGGGCCGCATCCTTCTCGTTGACGACGAGCCCGCGATCCTGCGCTCGTTCCGCTATTGCCTGGAGGATGAAGGCTACAGCGTGGCTACCGCCAGCAGCGCTTCCCAGGCCGAATCGCTGCTGCAACGGCAGGTATTCGATCTCTGTTTCCTCGATCTTCGCCTTGGCGAGGACAACGGCCTGGATGTACTTGCACAAATGCGTGTGCAGGCGCCGTGGATGCGCGTGGTGATCGTCACCGCTCATTCCGCTGTGGACACTGCCGTGAACGCCATGCAGGCGGGCGCCGCCGATTATCTTGTGAAACCCTGCAGCCCCGACCAACTGCGCCTTGCCGCCGCCAAGCAACTGGAAGTACGTCAGCTCACGGCACGCATCGAGGCGCTGGAGGGCGAGATGCGCAAACAGGGCGATGTGCTCGAGTCGCAAAGCCCGGCGATGGCCGCTGTGCTGGAAACCGCCCGCCAGGTGGCTGCTACCGACGCCAACATACTCATCCTGGGTGAGTCCGGCTCCGGCAAGGGCGAGCTGGCGCGGGCCATCCACGGTTGGAGCAAGCGGGCGAAGAAGTCCTGCGTGACCATAAACTGTCCGTCGCTGAACGCCGAGCTGATGGAAAGCGAGCTGTTCGGCCATACCCGTGGGGCATTCACCGGTGCCACCGAGAACACTCTGGGCCGGATCAGCCAGGCGGACGGCGGCACGCTGTTCCTGGATGAGATCGGTGACTTCCCCATCACGCTGCAGCCCAAGCTGCTGCGCTTCATCCAGGACAAGGAGTACGAGCGGGTCGGCGATCCGGTAACGCGCAACGCGGACGTACGCATCCTCGCCGCGACCAACCGCGACCTGGCCGGCATGGTCAACCAGGGCACGTTCCGCGAGGATCTGTTGTACCGCCTGAATGTCATCGTGCTGAACCTGCCGCCGCTGCGCGAACGCGCCGAAGACATCCTCAATCTCGCCGAGCGCTTCCTCGCCCGCTTCGTCAAGGATTACGGTCGACCGGCCCGCGGCTTCACCGAGGAGGCGCGCGAATTGCTACGCCGCTATAGCTGGCCGGGCAACGTGCGCGAGCTGCGGAACGTCATCGAGCGGGCCAGCATCATCTGTAATCAGGAACTGATCGACCTCGAGCAACTGGCGCTGGGCGAACAATCGTCCAACTCCGCGCCACGGATCGGCGAGGCAATGAGTCTGGAGGAGCTGGAAAAGGCCCATATCGCTGCCGTGATGGCTTCCAGTGCGACGCTGGACCAGGCTGCCAAGACGCTGGGCATAGACGCCTCCACGCTGTATCGCAAGCGCAAGCAATACAGCCTGTGAACCTGCCAATTCCCATGACACTCCGCACCCGGCTGTTCCTCAGCATCTCGGCGCTGATCACCGTGGCGTTGATGGGTCTGTTGCTGGGTCTGTTCAGCGTCATCCTGACAGGCCGCGACCAGGCGAATCTCATTCAGCGCAATTTCGAGACCATCGAAATCAGCCAGCAGCTACGCCAGTCCCTGGGCGACCAACTGGTCCAGGTGCTAAGCGCGCATCCCAGTAGCGAACGCCTGACCGCTGCTCGCGAGCACTTCAGTACGACGCTCAAGCGTGGTCAGAAGCAGATTTCGGAAGATGAAGCACAGCAGATGCTGGCGCAGATCGAAACGGCCCACCAGCAATTCCTCAGCGTGACGGACAACCCCGGCCCCGGCCGCCCCGAGCTGCTGGAAGACAGCGACCTCAGCCGCAGCCTGGACAATCTCAGGCAGCGTCTGCTCGCGCTGCATGAGTTCGCCATGCACAACATCAGCGCCGCCGAAAGCGACGAGCGCGTACGGACGCTGCTGATCAGCGGCCTGCTCGGGTTGGTGGGCATCGCCATTCTGCTGATCGGTTTCGTCACCGCACATAGCATCGCCCGCCGATTCGGCGCCCCCATTGAGGTACTGGCCAAGGCAGCGGACAAGATCGGCCAGGGCGATTTCGACGTCACGCTGCCAATCTCCACCGTCTCGGAAATGGCGTCGCTGAGCCGGCGCTTCGGCCTGATGGCAGAAGCCCTGCGCCTGTACAAGGCAAGCAACACCGAGGCCATCGGCTATGGCCGCAGACGTCTGCAGGCGGTGCTCGACAGCATCGATGACGGCCTGGTCATCCTCGACCGCAACGGCCGCATCGAACACGCCAACCCGGTCGCCACTCGCCAATTGTTCTCCAGCAGCGACCCTCACGGCCAGGAGCTTGGCATCCTGCTCGACAACGAGGAGCTGACCCATGCCACTCAGCGTGTACTGGCGGGGAACCTGCTGGAGGAAACCCCCCAGGACCTGGTGGTCGAGCTGGGTGGCGAGAGCCGGCTGCTGACGTGGGGCATGTCGCCGGTTACCCACGATGACGGACGCAATATCGGTGCGGTAATGGTGGTACGCGATGTGACCGAGCAACGCGCCTTCGAGCGTGTGCGTAACGACTTCGTTCTGCGTGCCTCCCATGAACTGCGAACGCCGGTGACCGGAATGCACATGGCCTTCGGCCTGCTTGCCGAACGCCTGGCGTTCCCCGAAGAATCCCGCGAGCAGGATCTGATCAGCACGGTCGACGAAGAGATGCGCCGACTGGTGCGCCTGATCAACGATCTGCTGAACTTCTCGCGCTACCAGAGCGGTACGCAGAAGCTCGACCTGCAGCCTACCGATATTGCCGAAATCCTTGCCCAGGCCAGACAGCGCTTCGAGGGGCAGGCTCATGCCCACGGCATCGAGATCGAACTGGAGACATCCAATGACCTGCCGAAACTGAACCTTGATCGACTGCAGATCGAGCGAGTGATCGACAACCTGATCGGCAATGCCCTGCGCCACACGCCGGCAGGCGGAGTGATCCGCCTCCAGGCCCGCTGCCAGGACGAGCGCATAGCGGTCGCCGTCGAAGACACCGGCGATGGTATTCCCTTCAGCCAGCAAAGTCGGATCTTCGAACCCTTCATCCAGGTCGGCCACAAGAAGGGTGGTGCGGGTCTCGGCCTGGCGCTGTGCAAGGAAATCGTGCAACTGCACGGCGGGCGCATCGCTCTGCGCTCCCAACCGGGCAAGGGATCGCGCTTCTACCTGCTGCTGCCGGTCTAGCTGGTCGGCACGGCCAGCAACAGCGCAGCGGTTTCCAGATCCGGCTCACCGTCGAAACGTTGCGGCCGGAAGCGCATCTGGAAGGCTGCGATCACGTTGCGGGTCTTCTCGTCGAGTACGCCATTGAGCGGAACCGCGTAGCCGTGGCGTGCCAGTTGCTGCTGGAACCAGCCGGCAGACGGCAGTTGGCCGTCCAGTTCTCCGAGCCGACGGGCGATCTCGCCAGGCTTCGGCCAGGGAATAAGGCCGGCATCGGCCAGCTTCTTCCAGGGGAACAGCGGGCCGGGATCGACCTTGCGCTGCGGAGCGATATCGCTGTGACCGAGGATGTGCTCCGGTGTGATGCCCTGGCGCCTGGTAATGTCCTTGAGCAGGGCAATCAATGCATCGATCTGCGCGTCTGGATAGGGATACCAGATCTTTCCACTGGGGGTTTCCCGGTAGCCCTGGTTGACCAGTTCGATACCGATCGACGTCGAATTCAGCCAGGTGCGCCCCTGCCACTCGCTCTGCCCAGCGTGCCAGGCACGGCGATTCTCATCCACGAGCTGGTAGATGGTCGCCGGTTGGTCACCGATCAGGTAATGGGCGCTGACTTCGCCATGAGTCAGTATTTCCAGCGACCGTGGCAGGTTCTCCGAGGTGTAGTGAATGATTACGTACTGGATGCGGCTGTCCTGACTCTTCGAGACATGCTCGCGGTCGATCTGCAGGCCCTTGTCGGCACAACCGGCCAACAGTGCGAGAAGCGCGATGATCGTGACACGCAGGCTCATGGTGCTCCTCAAGCGGCAATGTGCAGGACGCTACGGACGTTCTGCAGCAGCATGTTGACGCTCAGCATGATCAGCAGCATGCCGGCGAGGCGCTCTACGGCGGTGAGTCCGCGCGGCCCGAGGAACCGCTGGAGGAATGACGCCTGCAGCAGGATCAGTGCCGTCGCCGCCCAGGCGAGGATCACCGCCAGATAAAGCTCCCACAACGGACCAGTGTAGGTGCTGCGCAGGGTGATCAGCATGGCCAGGGCAGACGGCCCGGCCACCGCAGGAGTCGCCAGCGGCACCAGCAGTGGTTCGCTGTCGGGCATATCGCCCAGCACACCTTGCGGAGTGGGAAAGATAAGGCGCATGGCAACCACGAACAGGATGATCCCTCCGGCGATGCCGGTGGCCTCCTTGGTCAGGCCAAGCCCGGTGAGGATGTGCTCCCCCAGAGTGAGGAAGAGCAACAACAGGCCCAACGCAAGCAGTAGCTCGCGCAGTGCCACTTTCAGCCGCCGTTCGGCCGGGACGGATTTCAGGGCAGCAAGGAATACCGCGATGTTGCCGAACGGGTCGGTGATCAGAAAGATCAGAACGGCGACGCCGAGCATGATCAAAACTCCAGCCGGAACGCTCCGCCGGACTTAATACCGAACGGGCGTCTGTGAATAACCTAAACAGGCCAGGCGCCTTGTGGATAACGACTTACCCACAGGGTGACACGGAAGCATCAGGGCTTCTTGATCTTCTCCGGGCGCTTCCAGCCTTCGATCACTCGCTGCTTGGCACGACCAACCGCCAGCGCTGCCGGCGGAACCTCTGCGGTAATGGTAGAGCCTGCGCCAGTCGTGGCACCGGCACCGATATCCACAGGTGCGACCAGCGAGTTGTTGGAACCGATAAAAGCGCCTTCGCCGATCACCGTCCGCCACTTGTTCGCGCCATCGTAGTTACAGGTGATGGTGCCAGCGCCGATGTTGCTCTCGCTGCCGACCTCGGCGTCACCGAGATAGGTCAGGTGACCAACCTTCACGCCGTCCTGCAGGTGGGCATTCTTCAGCTCGACGAAGTTACCCACATGCACCTTGCACTCCAGCACGCTACCGGGACGAAGACGGGCAAATGGACCTACATCGCTGTCCGGCCCGACATGGGCACCGTCCAGGTGCGAGTTGGCCTTGATGATGGCTCCACGGCGCAGGGTACTGTCCTTGATATAGCAGTTCGGACCGATCGAGACGAAGTCTTCGATTTCCACCTGGCCTTCAAGGATCACGTTGACGTCGATCTGCACGTCACGCCCCACGCTGACTTCGCCACGCACGTCGAAGCGTGCGGGGTCGATCAACGTCACGCCCTGCGCCATCAGGCGCCGAGCGATACGCAGCTGGTAGAAGCGTTCGAGTTCGGACAGTTGCAGGCGGTCATTGGCGCCCTGCACTTCCATAGCTGCCAGAGGCTGGGCGGTGGCGACACGCAAGCCATCGGCAACCGCCATAGCGATCACGTCGGTCAGATAGTACTCACCCTGTGCGTTGGCGTTGGAAAGCCGGGAAATCCAGCCGTCCAGGCGCTCGCGCGGGACGGCGAGAATTCCGGTGTTGCCTTCGCGGATCAAACGCTGCTCGGCCGTGGCGTCCTTCTGCTCGACGATCGCCTGCACTTCATCTTGGGCATCGCGAATGATGCGTCCGTAGCCAGTAGGATCATCCAGCTCGACAGTCAGCAGCGCCAGTTGCGTCGGCGATGCCTGGTGCAACAGACGTTCGAGGGTGGGTTGTTCGATCAGCGGCACGTCACCGTAGAGGATCAGCACGTTGTCCGCGCTCAGGAAGGGCGCAGCCTGGGCGACAGCGTGTCCGGTGCCGAGCTGCTGTTCCTGGATCACGAAGTTCAGATCGTCCGCTTGCAGGCGCTCGCGCACCAGCTCGGCGCCGTGGCCGATTACCACGTGGATGCGGGACGGGCTGAGCGTGCGGGCGGTGTCGATCACATGGGCGAGCATCGGCTTGCCTGCAACTGGATGCAGGACTTTCGGCAGGGCCGAGCGCATGCGCGTACCCTGGCCAGCAGCGAGAATGACGATTTCGAGGGACATGGATGACAGACCGTCCTGGTGAGCGGGGCTAACCCCGGAGTGGAAAAAGAAAAAGGGTAGCCAAGGCTACCCTTTTCCAATTTGTCGCTGAAGTCCCGAAGGACTTCGCGCCGGCATCAGCCGCCGAACTTCTTGCGAACCTGCTGGACCGTGCGCAGTTGCGCTGCGGCTTCGGCCAGGCGGGCTGCGGCGGAGCTGTAGTCGAACTCTGCGCCTTTACCTTGCAGAGCCTTCTCAGCTTCCTTCAGTGCGGTCTGGGCAGCCGCTTCGTCGAGGTCGCCTGCACGAATCACGGTGTCGGCGAGAACCTTGACCATGTTCGGCTGCACTTCGAGGAAGCCGCCGGAGATGTAGTACACCTCCTGCTCGCCACCCTGCTTCACCAGGCGGATCGGACCCGGCTTGAGCTCGGTGATCAGCGGCGCGTGGCCCGGAGCGATACCCAGATCACCCAGAGAGCCGTGCGCAACGACCAGCTCGACCAGACCGGAGAAGATCTCCGCTTCGGCGCTGACGATGTCGCAGTGGACAGTAATAGCCATACCCTTGCCTCACGTAAGCGCCCGTTGCCGGGCGCACGGATTACAGCTTCTTCGCTTTCTCGATGGCTTCTTCGATGCCGCCGACCATATAGAACGCCTGCTCGGGCAGGTGGTCGTAGTCGCCGTTGAGGATGCCTTTGAAGCCAGCGATGGTGTCCTTCAGGGAGACGTACTTACCCGGGGAACCGGTGAAGACTTCTGCCACGAAGAACGGCTGGGACAGGAAACGCTGGATCTTACGAGCACGGGCCACCAGCAGCTTGTCGGACTCGGACAGTTCGTCCATGCCGAGAATCGCGATGATGTCCTTCAGCTCCTTGTAGCGCTGCAGAACGTACTGCACGCCGCGGGCTGCGTCGTAGTGATCCTGGCCGATAACCAGCGGGTCCAGCTGACGGGAGGTCGAGTCCAGCGGGTCGACTGCCGGGTAGATACCCAGGGAGGCGATGTCACGGGACAGTACGACGGTGGCGTCCAAGTGGGCGAAAGTGGTCGCCGGGCTCGGGTCGGTCAGGTCGTCCGCGGGAACGTAGACGGCCTGGATCGAGGTGATCGAGCCTTTCTTGGTGGAGGTGATGCGCTCCTGCAGAACGCCCATCTCTTCGGCCAGGGTCGGCTGGTAACCTACTGCGGAAGGCATACGGCCCAGCAGTGCGGATACTTCGGTACCGGCGAGGGTGTAACGGTAGATGTTGTCGATGAACAACAGTACGTCACGGCCTTCGTCACGGAACTTCTCAGCCATGGTCAGGCCGGTCAGTGCAACGCGCAGACGGTTGCCCGGCGGCTCGTTCATCTGGCCGTATACCAGGGCTACCTTGTCCAGTACGCCGGAATCCTTCATCTCGTGGTAGAAGTCGTTACCCTCACGAGTACGCTCGCCCACACCAGCGAACACAGAGTAACCGCTGTGCTCCATGGCGATGTTACGGATCAGTTCCATCATGTTCACGGTCTTGCCTACACCGGCACCACCGAACAGACCAACCTTACCGCCCTTGGCAAACGGGCAGACCAGGTCGATAACCTTGATGCCGGTTTCCAGCAGGTCGTTGCCGCCTGCCTGTTCAGCGTAGGACGGAGCGTCGCGGTGAATACCCCAGCGCTCTTCTTCGCCGATAGGACCGGCTTCGTCGATCGGGTTGCCCAGCACGTCCATGATACGGCCCAGGGTCTTGGTGCCGACCGGGACGGAGATGGCTGCGCCGGTGCTTTCCACGTTCAGGCCACGCTTGAGGCCTTCGGTGGAACCCATCGCAATGGAACGAACCACGCCGTCGCCCAGCTGCTGCTGAACTTCCAGGGTGGTTTCAACGCCCTGAACCTTCAGGGCCTCGTAGATGCTCGGCACGGCATCGCGCGGGAATTCCACGTCGATCACGGCGCCGATGATTTGAACGATACGTCCGCTACTCATGTCTGGTTCCTCTGAATTTTGAACCTGTTCTTACACCGCGGCAGCGCCGCCGACGATTTCCGAGATTTCCTGGGTGATCGCCGCCTGACGTGCCTTGTTGTAGATCAGTTGCAGACCACTGATCAGATCACCGGCGTTGTCGGTAGCGTTCTTCATTGCAATCATCCGGGCCGCCTGCTCACAGGCGTTGTTCTCAACCACGGCCTGGTACACCTGGGACTCCACGTAGCGCACCAGCAGGCCATCGAGGAGAGCCTTGGCGTCGGGTTCGTAGAGGTAGTCCCAATGGTGCTTCAGCTCGGCATTGTCCTCGGCCACCAGAGGAATCAGTTGTTCCACGGTCGGCTTCTGGGTCATGGTGTTGACGAACTTGTTGGAAACCACGTACAGGCGATCAATACGACCTTCCAGGTAGGCATCCAGCATGACCTTGACGCTGCCGATCAGATCGTTGATCGACGGCTCTTCGCCCAGGTGGCTGATGGCCGCAACCACGTTGCCGCCGTAGCTCTTAAAGAAGGATGCACCCTTGGAGCCGATCACGCAGAGATCGATCTCTGCACTTTGATCGCGCTGCACCACCATGTCCTTGACCAGAGTCTTGAACAGGTTGATGTTCAGGCCGCCAGCCAAACCACGGTCGGAGCTCACCACGATGTAGCCGACGCGCTTTACTTCACGCTCGACCATGAACGGGTGACGGTATTCCGGGTTGGCGTTGGCCAGATGGCCGATCACCTGGCGAATGCGCTCCGCGTAGGGACGGCCGGCCGCCATGCGCATTTGTGCCTTGCGCATCTTGCTCACCGCCACCTTTTCCATGGCATTGGTGATTTTTTGCGTGCTTTTGATGCTCGCAATCTTGCTGCGAATCTCTTTTGCGCCTGCCATTTCACACCTATCGGTTTAGCAGGCGGGGGCCGCTAACGACCCCCGCTGCGGCTTACCAGGTTTGGGTGGCCTTGAACTTCTCGATGCCGGCCTTGATACCTGCGTCGATTTCGTCGTTGAAGTCACCCTTCTCGTTGATCTTCGCCAACAGAGCGGCGTTCTCACGTTGGAAGTAGGCGATCAGCGCTTGTTCGAAGGCGCCCACCTTGGTGATCTCGACGTCCTGCAGGAAACCACGCTCGGCGGCGTACAGGGACAGCGACATCTCGGCGATGGACATCGGCGCGTATTGCTTCTGCTTCATCAGCTCGGTTACGCGCTGACCATGTTCCAGCTGCTTGCGAGTCGCGTCGTCCAGGTCCGAAGCGAACTGGGCGAAGGCCGCCAGTTCACGGTACTGGGCCAGCGCGGTACGAATACCACCGGACAGCTTCTTGATGATCTTGGTCTGGGCCGCGCCACCTACACGGGATACCGAGATACCGGCGTTGACGGCCGGACGGATACCCGAGTTGAACATGGCCGATTCCAGGAAGATCTGACCGTCGGTGATGGAGATCACGTTGGTCGGAACGAACGCGGAAACGTCGCCAGCCTGGGTTTCGATGATCGGCAGGGCGGTCAGGGAACCGGTCTTGCCTTTCACTTCGCCATTGGTGAACTTCTCCACGTACTCTTCGGAAACGCGGGAAGCGCGCTCCAGCAGACGGCTGTGGAGATAGAACACGTCGCCCGGGTAGGCTTCACGGCCCGGCGGACGGCGCAGCAGCAGGGAGATCTGGCGATAGGCTACGGCCTGCTTGGACAGGTCATCGTACACGATCAGGGCGTCTTCACCGCGGTCGCGGAAGTATTCGCCCATGGTGCAGCCAGAGTACGGAGCCAGGTATTGCAGAGCAGCGGATTCGGAAGCGCTGGCAACAACCACGATGGTGTTGGCCAGGGCGCCGTTCTCTTCCAGCTTGCGTACGACGTTGGCGATGGTCGACTGCTTCTGACCGATGGCAACGTAGACGCAGCGGATGCCGCTGTTCTTCTGGTTGATGATGGCGTCGATGGCCAGAGCGGTCTTACCGATCTGACGGTCACCGATGATCAGCTCACGCTGGCCACGGCCAACCGGGATCATGGCGTCGACCGACTTGTAACCAGTCTGAACCGGCTGGTCTACCGACTTACGCCAGATCACGCCCGGTGCCACTTTCTCGACTGCGTCGGTCAGCTTGGCATCGACCGGGCCTTTGCCATCGATCGGGTTGCCCAGAGCGTCGACAACGCGACCCAGCAGTTCCGGACCAACCGGTACTTCCAGGATGCGGCCGGTGCACTTGGCGTTCATGCCTTCTTTGAGGTCCTGGTATTCACCCAGCACCACAGCACCGACGGAGTCTTGCTCCAGGTTCAGCGCCATACCGTAGACGCCGCCCGGGAATTCGATCATCTCGCCGTACATGACGTCGGCCAGACCGAAGATGCGCACGATGCCATCGGAAACACTGACGATGGTGCCTTCGTTGCGCGCTTGCGAGGCGACGTCGAGTTTCTCGATGCGCCCCTTGATGATTTCACTAATTTCGGAAGGATTGAGTTGCTGCATGCCGCTGCCCCTTCAAACTCAAGATTTCAACGCTTCGGCCAGTTTCGCGATTTTGCCGCGCACCGAGCCATCGATTACCAAGTCACCGGCGCGGATCACCACGCCGCCGATCAGGCTCGCGTCTTCCGACGCATGAAGTCGCACTTCGCGACTGAGCCGGGCGCTGAGAGCCTTGGCGAGTTTGTCCTGCTGTTCCTGGTCCAGGGCGAAGGCACTGGTGACCTCGACCTCGACCAGCTTTTCCTGCTCGGCCTTGAGTTGCTCGAACATCACGAAGATGGTCGGCAGCAGGTCGAGCCGCTTGTTTTCAGCCACAGTCCGGACGAAGTTCTGGGCCGGAGCATTGAGCTTGTCGCCACACACGTCGATCAGCGCTTCAGCCTTGGCTGCGGCGGTCAGCTGGGGCTCTTTGAGCAGCTGGCGCACGGTGTCGTCCTGCGACACTGCAGCCAGCACACCCAGAGCAGCGGACCAATCGGCCAATTGCTGATGAGCCTGGGCGTACTCGAAAGCCGCCTTCGCGTATGGACGAGCCAATGTGGTCAGTTCTGCCATATCGCCCTCTGCTTAGATCTCAGCGGCCAGTTGATCAACCAGCTGCTTTTGCGCGTTGGCATCGATCGAAGCACCCAGGATCTTCTCGGCGCCGGAGACGGCCAGGGCACCAACTTGGGCGCGCAGGGCGTCTTTGACGCTGTTGAGTTCCTGTTCGATCTGGGCCTTGGCCTGGGCAATCATGCGATCACCTTCGGCACGAGCCTGATCACGGGCTTCGTCAACGATCTGGTTAGCGCTCTTCTTCGCCTGCTCGAGGATTTCAGCTGCCTGAGCCTTGGCTTCGCGCAGTTGCTGACCCGCTTTCTCGTGGGCCAGTTCCAGATCACGAGCCGCGCGGTTGGCAGCGTCCAGACCGTCGGCGATCTTCTTCTGACGTTCCTGCAGAGCCGCGATGACCGGCGGCCACACGAATTTCATGCAGAAGATGACGAAGATGGCGAACGCGATGGCCTGGCCGATCAGAGTTGCATTAATGTTCACGCCAATACCTCGCTCGTTCGGTGTTCAGTCACAGACTTCCGGTTTCTCGGAAATTACTGGGCAACCTGAGCAATGAACGGGTTAGCGAAGGTGAAGAACAGAGCGATACCAACACCGATCATGGTTACGGCGTCGAGCAGACCGGCAACGATGAACATTTTGACCTGCAGCATCGGAACCATTTCCGGCTGGCGGGCAGCGCCTTCCAGGAACTTGCCGCCCAGCAGGCCGAAGCCGATGGCGGTACCCAGAGCGCCCAGACCGATCAGCAGAGCAACGGCGATAGCAGTGAGTCCAACTACAGTTTCCATTTTTCCTCCCGACTTTTTTGTCGTGTTGGTTAAAGGTTGAAGCAAGTTAAGGTGGTGAAGCTCTTCTTACGCCCACTCCCTATGGAAGTGGGCGTACAGAATCTTTGGATCAGTGGCTGTCTTCGTGGGCCATCGACAGGTAGACGATGGTCAGCATCATGAAGATGAAAGCCTGCAGGGTGATGATCAGGATGTGGAACACAGCCCACGCCCAGTTCAGCACGACACCCATGCCGCCCAGCCAGAGGATGCCGGTACCGAACATCACGGCGATCAGAATGAAGATCAGCTCGCCGGCATACATGTTGCCGAAGAGACGTAATGCCAGGGACACCGGCTTGGCGATCAGGGTCACGAACTCGAGCAGGAAGTTCACCGGGATCAGGATGATCTGAACCACGATGTTGCTGCTGTGGAACGGGTGCAGGGTCAGTTCGCCGAGGAAGCCGCCGATGCCCTTGACCTTGATGCTGTAGAAGATGATCAGCGCGAAGACCGCGATCGACATGCCGAAGGTGGCGTTCGGATCGGTGGTGGCGACGGCACGGAAGAACAGGTGCTCGTTGCCAGTGGCGATCTGAGCTGCGATCGGCAGGAAGTCCACGGGCACCAGGTCGATCAGATTCATCAGGAAGATCCAGACGAACACAGTCAACGCAAGCGGTGCGATGAGCGGGTTACGGCCGTGGAAGGTGTCCTTCACACTGCCGTCGACGAACTCCACGAGAACTTCGACGAAGTTCTGCAGCCCGCCAGGTTGGCCGCTGGTGGCCTTCTTGGCTGCCATGCGGAAGATAAGGATGAACACCAGGCCGAGGAATACGGACCAACCCAGGGTATCAACGTGGAATGCCCAGAAGCCCATTTCCTTGGCTTGTTCGGCGGTGTGGGCGAACCCCCAGGAACCATCCGGCAGGCGACCCAGAGTCAGGTTCTGCAAGTGGTGCTGGATGTAACCCGAAGCGCTTTCTGCTGCCATGTTTGCCTCAATCGCTCTAAGGTCTTGTAAATGTGTTTCGCATCAACAGGGGTGCACACCAGCTGACCATCAGGGTCAGAAGGTAGATGCCGAACAGCGCCAGCGGCGCCAGCGGCTTAACACCCACGAACGCCAGTGCGAAAAGCACTGCCGTCAGAATCAGTTTCCCTGCCTCACCGGCATAAAAAGACCGGACTATCAGCTGGGCGGAACGCGCGCCGCTATAACGGAACGCCTTGCGAGCAAAGTACAGATTCGGCAACCACGCAATCAGGCCACCCAGCAAACCGGAATAACCTGCGACCGTTCCCCGGGCAAAACACAGGGTAGCTGCACCAATGAGCAGCACCACCAGTTGGACGAGCAACAGGCGAAAAGCCGGTTGGCGATGGAAGGGCAGGCGATTGGGCTTGCGGGGTTCCATCTGTCTCAAAGTCCTCTGGCGTCGGCTCGGCAAATCAACAACTTGGCATACTTTGTGCCGACAAAATTGCGCGCAGAGTATAGGGGGCGCCGCATACCCGTTCAACCGTCAGGTAGTGATTTCCGACGACCCCTACATATACGTTCGTATCAGCGTATGTGAGCCAGGACGCCTTGCAGCTCATCCAGGGAGTTGTAGCGGATCACCAGTTGCCCCTTTCCCTTCTGACCGTGGCGAATCTGCACGGGAGCGCCCAGACGCTCGGCCAGGCGCTGCTCCAGGCGACTGATGTCTGGGTCGGACTTGACTGCTTTGACAGGTTCCGCGGGAGCATTGAGCCATTGGCGCACCAGTGCTTCGGTCTGGCGCACGGTGAAGCCGCGTGCGACAACATGTCGCGCACCTTCAACCTGCCGATTCTCGGGCAATCCGAGCAAGGCACGAGCATGTCCCATTTCCAGGTCGCCATGCGAAAGCAACGTCTTGATCTCTTCGGGCAAGGCGATCAGGCGAAGAAGGTTGGCCACCGTCACCCGAGATTTGCCGACGGCATCGGCAACCTGCTGCTGGGTCAACTGGAATTCCTGCTGCAGTCGCTGCAGTGCAACTGCCTCCTCGACGGGATTGAGGTCCTCGCGCTGGATGTTCTCGATCAACGCCATCGCGATGGCAGCTTCATCCGGGACTTCGCGGACCAGCGCGGGAATCTTGTCCAGGCCGGCTTGCTGGCTTGCGCGCCAGCGGCGCTCGCCGGCGATGATTTCAAAGCGGCCCTTGTCGATCGGGCGGACCACGATCGGCTGCATCACCCCCTGAGCCTTGATCGACAAAGCGAGCTCTTCCAGGGCTTGTGGATCCATGTCGCGGCGCGGCTGATATTTACCGCGCTGGATGAGGTCCAGCGGCAGGTACTGAAGCTCCTTGCTGTCGACCTGAACGGCTTCTTCCTGCAGGGTAGCGGCGCTGGAGCCACTGAGCAGGGCGTCCAGCCCGCGTCCCAGACCTCGTTTCTTGGCGGCCATGCGGGTTCCTTAATCTTAGGCGGGTGCGGTGGTGCGGGCGGAACGCTGGCGGCGTACCAGTTCACCGGCCAACGCCAGGTAGGCGAGGGCACCGCGGGATTGCTTGTCGTAGACCAGCGCTGGCATGCCGAAGCTGGGTGCCTCGGCCAGTCGCACGTTGCGCGGGATCACGGTGGTGTAGAGCTTGTCGCCGAAATGCTCTTGCAACTGCGCGCTGACGTCGTTGGTCAGGCTGATGCGCGGGTCGTACATGGTACGCAGCAGGCCTTCGATCTTCAGCGCCGGATTCAGTCGCTCGGCAATACGCTGGATGCTGTTCATCAGGTCGGTCAAACCTTCCAGCGCGTAGTACTCGCACTGCATGGGAATGATCACACCATCGGAGGCGGCCAGTGCGTTGACAGTCAGCATCGAGAGCGATGGTGGGCAGTCGATGAGAATGAAGTCATAGTTTTCGCGGATCGGTGCCAACGCATGACGCAGGCGGTGCTCCTTCATGTCCATCTCGAGCAGTACCACTTCCGCAGCGGTGAGGTCGCGGTTGGCGGGCAGCAATTGGTAGCCGCCATGCTCGGAGAACTGCATTGCCTGGGCCAGGTCGCATTCACCGGTGAGCACGTCGTAGATGGAGTGGTCCAGGGACAACTTATCCACACCGCTGCCGGTGGTAGCGTTGCCCTGTGGATCAAGATCGATCAGCAGCACGCGACGCTTGGTTGCGACCAGTGATGCAGCCAGGTTGATGCAGGTCGTGGTCTTGCCGACGCCGCCCTTCTGGTTGGCGATCGCGAATACCTTAGCCATGGTTTTCCCCACTCCCCGTCATGCAATGCGGCGCAGTATCAGCAGATGGCGCTGGCCTTGGCAACCCGGCACCGCCAGAGCGTGTTCGGCTTCGACCCGGAAATCATCCGGGAGTGCCGCGAGTTCGTCACTGGGGTGCACACCTTTCATGGCCAGCCAGTGGGTCTGAGTATCACCGAGGTGGCGCGTCCAGTTGGTGAAGTCTTCGAGACTGCTGAAAGCCCGGGAGACGATGCCATTGAATGGCATCTCAGGCTGAAAGTCTTCCACCCGGCTGTGGATAACCTTCAGGTTGTCGAGTTTCAGCTCAAGCTTCACCTGGGTGAGGAAACGGGTCTTCTTGCCGTTGCTATCCAGCAGGGTCAGTGACTTGCCGGGGAAGAGGATGGCAAGCGGGACTCCGGGCATGCCACCGCCGCTGCCGACATCCAGCCAACGCTTACCGCCTGCTGTCTCGAACAGGGAGACGATGCTCAAGCTATCGAGCAGATGGCGCGACACCATTTCGTCGATATCCCGAACCGCAGTCAGGTTGTAAGCCTTGTTCCATTTAGCCAGCAGGGCCAGGTAATCCAGCAGGCGGTGCTGCGTGGATGCCTCGATGTCCAGGCCAAGCATTTCGATACCACGCGCAAGTTCGTCGGCGTGGCGTGCGGTTACCAGGGACATCAGGCGCTCTGCTCCAGCTGACGGCCGGAGGAGCGCTTCTTGAGATGGATCAGCAGCAGGGAGATCGCGGCCGGAGTGACACCAGGGATGCGGCCAGCCTGGCCGAGCGTCTCCGGGCGGGCATTGCCCAGCTTGAGCTGAATCTCCTTGGACAGGCCGGAAATGGCCTGGTAGTCGATATCCACCGGCAGCAGGGTGTCCTCACTGGCTCTCAGACGGGCGATCTCTTCCTGTTGGCGATCGATGTAGCCAGCGTACTTGGTGCGAATCTCCACCTGCTCGGCCACCTGCGGGTCGTCCGCACCTAAACCGGTCACTTCCGCCAGGCTGGCATAGTCGATTTCCGGGCGTGCCAGCAGGTTCAGCAGGTTGTATTCGTGCGCC
This sequence comes from Pseudomonas triclosanedens, assembly GCF_026686735.1. Lineage (NCBI taxonomy): Bacteria > Pseudomonadati > Pseudomonadota > Gammaproteobacteria > Pseudomonadales > Pseudomonadaceae > Pseudomonas > Pseudomonas triclosanedens. Next base: position 6,238,451 of record NZ_CP113432.1, read on the forward strand.
AGCGGTGTACCAAAGCGTTCGGCGATTGCATCGCCTTGCGGGGTGTTCGGACGAACCCAGGTGCTTTTCAGACGCTGTTCTTCGCGTTCGATGCCATCACGCTTGGCTTCGAAGATCGACCAGCGGTGATCGTCGATCAGCCCCAGTTCGCGGGCTTTCTCGGTCAGGCGCAGATCCGCGTTGTCTTCGCGAAGAATCAGCCGGTACTCGGCGCGGGAAGTGAACATGCGATACGGCTCCTGAGTACCGAGGGTAATCAGGTCATCGACCAGCACGCCGATGTACGCCTCATCGCGACGCGGACACCAGCTGTCACGGCCTTGCGAGCGAAGTGCCGCGTTGGTTCCGGCGAGTAGCCCCTGAGCGCCAGCTTCTTCGTAGCCGGTGGTGCCGTTGATCTGGCCGGCGAAGAACAACCCGCCGATCACTTTGGTTTCCAGGCTGTATTTCAGGTCGCGCGGATCGAAGTAGTCGTACTCGATGGCATAGCCCGGACGTACGATGTGCGCGTTCTCCATGCCACGAATCGAGCGGACGATATCCAGCTGAACATCGAAGGGCAGCGATGTGGATATCCCGTTCGGGTACAGCTCATGGGTAGTCAGGCCTTCCGGTTCCAGGAAGACCTGATGGCTGTCCTTGTCGGCGAAGCGATGAATCTTGTCCTCGATCGACGGGCAGTAGCGCGGACCGACACCTTCGATCACCCCCGAGTACATAGGCGAGCGATCGAGGTTGGACGCGATGATCTCGTGCGTACGCGCGTTGGTGTGCGTTATCCAGCAACTGACTTGGCGCGGGTGCATTTCCTGGGAACCCAGGAAAGACATCACCGGAGTTGGGGTATCGCCGGGCTGTTTGGTCATCACGCTGAAATCGACGCTGCGGCCATCGATGCGCGGAGGTGTGCCGGTCTTCAAACGGCCGACACGCAGAGGTAGCTCGCGCAGGCGTCTGGCCAGTGCGATGGACGGCGGATCACCAGCGCGGCCGCCGGAGTAGTTCTCCAGGCCGATATGGATAAGTCCGCCGAGGAAGGTGCCTGCAGTCAGGACTACGTTGTCGGCGTGGAACTTCAGGCCCATCTGGGTCACTACGCCGCGTACTTGATCCTGCTCGACGATGAGGTCGTCGCAGGCCTGCTGGAATATCCACAGGCTGGGCTGGTTCTCCAGGATTTCCCGTACAGCAGCTTTGTAGAGAACACGGTCTGCCTGGGCTCGGGTCGCACGGACTGCCGGGCCTTTACGGCTGTTCAATACGCGGAACTGGATACCGCCCTTATCTGTGGCGAGTGCCATGGCACCGCCAAGCGCATCGATTTCCTTGACCAGGTGGCTTTTACCAATCCCGCCAATAGCGGGGTTGCAGCTCATCTGGCCGAGGGTTTCCACATTGTGGGTGAGCAGTAGCGTCTTCACGCCCATGCGCGCAGCCGCGAGTGCAGCCTCAGTGCCGGCATGGCCGCCGCCGATCACGATCACGTCAAAACGGGAGGGGAAGTCCACCACGCACCTCGTGCCTGTCGATCAAGGAGAAAAAAGATAGCCGCACAGTATAGGGGCTTAGACCGTTCGATTGAAGGCACCTGAACAAAAAATAGCCAACGAGTGATTGAGGCTCTATAGAAAATAAAAGAGAGGAATTTTTTTAATCTTTTTAAAGCTTGTGTTTATGTATGGTGAGGCCGCTTTCTGTGGATAACCATGCGTAGCCCAGTAACTATCGATATCTGACGACATAACAACCCTGTGCCGATGCTGTCAGGTTGCAGGGGATCCCCCGTGTTCAGCTTGTGGATTAAGCATGAACTTATCAACAGATAGATTTGTCCACCGGATGATGCAGTAGTTTTCAACGTAGCTGTACGCGAGTTTTCCACAGGGTTCAGGGTGACCTGTGGAATAGCCATATGCTTCCTTGAAAGCCGCGGAAATACTGGATTATTGGATTTCCTTAGCTGTGGATAGCCTCAAATCCACAAAGATCGCGCGCAGCAGGAGGCGCTGTGACGGAATGACCCCGCCACCGTTGCGAAAATACAGGCTTGTGGATTACTTACCGATACAGAAACTGGAGAAGATTCGACCCAGAAGATCGTCCGGTGTGAAAGCGCCTGTGATTTCTCCGAGAGCCTGCTGAGCCTGGCGCAGATCTTCCGCCAGCAGCTCGCCTGCACCGCTGAGGGTGAGCTGTGCGCGGCCATGTTCCAGGCTATCCCCAGCCTGGCGCAGCGCTTCAAGGTGGCGCCGGCGTGCGCTGAAGCTGCTCTCTGCGGTCTGCTCGAAGCCCATGCAGGCTTTCAGATGTTCACGCAGCAGGTCCAGCCCATTTCCCGAACGGGCCGACAGCGTGATGGTGACGTGGCCATCGGTGCTCTCCTCCAGAGCAATGGTTTCTGTGGATAAATCGGCCTTGTTGCGAATCAGGGTCACATGAGCCGGATCGGGGCGGCTATCGAGGAATTCAGGCCACAGTGCGAAGGGATTGCTGGCTTCTGGAGCAGTGGAATCCACCACCAGAAGCACGCGATCGGCTTCGGTGATCGCTTTCAGCGCACGTTCCACGCCAATCTTTTCCACATGGTCGTCGGTGCTGCGCAGACCAGCGGTATCGATGATATGCAGCGGCATGCCATCGATGTGGATATGTTCGCGCAATACGTCGCGGGTGGTGCCGGCGATGTCGGTGACGATCGCGGCCTCCCTGCCTGCGAGGGCGTTCAGCAGGCTGGATTTCCCTGCGTTGGGACGTCCGGCTATCACTACGGTCATGCCGTCACGCAAGAGCGCGCCCTGGCCTGCTTCCCGCATCACCGCAGCCAGCTCGGCGCGTATGCCGTCCAGTTGCGAGAGAACATGGCCATCGGCGAGGAAGTCTATTTCCTCTTCGGGAAAGTCGATTGCCGCCTCGACATACATTCGTAACTGGATGAGCTGGTCGGTCAGGTGGTGAACACGTCGGGAGAACTCGCCCTGGAGGGAGCGCACCGCATTGCGCGCGGCCTGTGCTGAGCTGGCTTCGATGAGGTCGGCGATGGCTTCTGCCTGAGCCAGATCAAGCTTGTCATTGAGGAAGGCACGTTCGCTGAACTCGCCAGGGCGTGCCAGGCGTGCGCCGAGTTCCAGGCAGCGCTGCAGCAGCATATCCATGACTACAGGACCTCCATGCCCCTGCAGCTCCAGCACATCTTCGCCAGTGAAGGAGTTAGGACCGGGGAAGTACAGCAGCAGGCCCTCGTCGATGACGTCGCCATCATTGGCGTGGAACGGTCCATAGTGGGCATGACGTGGCTGTGGTTCGCGGCCGCTGAGTGTGATGGCCATAGCGCGGGCGCGCGGGCCGGAAACGCGGACGATGCCGACCCCTCCACGGCCTTGGGCAGTGGCGACGGCGGCGATGGTTTCACGGGCTGCATTCATCTCGACGGTCTCGCAGTGTTGACTTATCCACATAGCAAAACGCCCCACGAAGGGGCGTTTTGGCTATCGGCGGATGTGGCGATCAGGCTGAGGCCTTCTTCGCCGAACCCTCGATCTGGCGGGTAATGTACCACTGCTGTGCGATGGACAGGCAGTTGTTCACAACCCAGTACAGCACCAGGCCGGCCGGGAACCACAGGAAGAAGAAGGTGAAGATGATCGGCATCAGCTTCATTACCTTGGCCTGCATGGGGTCCGGTGGGGTCGGGTTGAGCATCTGCTGAATCAGCATGGTCGCCCCCATGATGATCGGCAGGATGAAGAACGGATCCTTCACCGAGAGGTCGACGATCCAGCCCAGCCAAGGAGCCTGGCGCATTTCGACGCTTTCCAGCAGTACCCAGTAGAGGGAGAGGAAGACCGGCATCTGGACCAGGATCGGCAGACAGCCGCCCAGCGGATTGATCTTCTCTTTCTTGTACAGCTCCATCATCGCCTGGGACATCTTCTGGCGATCATCGCCGTGCTGCTCTTTCAGGGCCTGCATTTTCGGCGACACCGCGCGCATACGGGCCATCGAGCGGTAGCTGGCGGCGGACAGCGGGAAGAAAGCCAGTTTGATCACGATGGTCAGGAAAATGATCGACCAGCCCCAGTTACCCACGAGGTTGTGGATATGTTGCAGCAGCCAGAAGATCGGCTGGGCAATGAACCATAGCGGGCCGTAGTCGACGGTCAGCTCAAGGCCTGGGGACAGCTCGCCCAGATACTTCTGCAGCTTGGGACCAGCATAGAGGGTCATGCTGGTTTCACCCTTGGCGCCTGGTGCGACGGTCAGACTCGGGCCGGTGAAGCCAACGATGTAGTTGCCTTGGGCGTCCTTGCGGGTCATTACGTTGTGGGTATCGCCCTTGGCCGGAACCCATGCGGTAACGAAGTAGTGTTGCAGCCAGGCTACCCAGCCGCCCTGAACGGTCTCCTTGAAAGGTTCCTTGTCCATGTCCTTCATGGACACTTTCACGTAGGGCTTTTCGGGAGTCCAGACTGCGGCGCCGAGATAGGTCGATACGCCAGTGGCGGTGGTGGAAGACGGATCCACGCTGGCATCACGCTTGAGCTGCGCAAACAGCGAAGCGCTCCACGGCTTCTCGCTCTGGTTGTCTATCTGATAGCTCACGCCAACCTGATAGGCATTGGGATTGATGCATTCGAGCTTCTTCTGCGCCCTTTCCTTGTCGGAGCAATCGGCTTTCATGCCGCGATGGAAGGTGAAGCGCTTGATATAGCTGACGCCATCCTGTGCATAAGTCAGGTCGACGACCAGTTGGTCCTGGCCGTCGGCCAGCTCGTAGCTGTTTTTCGCGGAGGCATACAACGGACGACCAGTAGCCGCTGCATCGGGGCCGTTGGCGCCGGTCAGACCGCTTTGTGCGAGATAAGTGCGCTGCTGGTCGCGCTCGAACAGAGGGAATGGGATATCCGGGCGATCCTGGCGCAGCGGGTACTGAGTCAGGCCGAGTCGAACCACATCACCACCGCGTGGGTCGATGGCGAGATCCAGAACATCGGTCTTCACACGGATCAGTTGCTCGCTGGCGGCAGGCTTCTGTTCGGTGGGCAGGGCATTCTGCTGGGCACTCTGCGCTGTCGGCACATCAGCGTTGGCAGTGACACCGGCAGCCGGGACGGAAGTGTCGGGCAGGCCCTCGGTCTGGTTGAAGGTCGCGGTCTGCGCCGGCAGTTCGGGCTGGCCGTAGTCCTTGTTCCACTGGAGAACCAGCGCGTAGGACACGATTGCCAGGGCGACGAATAGGATTGAACGTTTGATGTCCATGATTACTCGGCCGTCGAGGAAGGGCTGGGCTTGGATGAGGCGGGCGGTACCGGATCGTAGCCACCGGGATGCCAGGGATGGCAGCGGCCGAGCCGACGTGCGGCCAGCCAGCCACCACGCAGAAGGCCATGTGTCTCAATGGCCTCCTGCGCGTAGCAGGAACAGCTGGGGTAGAAACGACAGTGCCTGCCCATCATGGGACTGATGGCGTAGCGGTAAAACTGGATCAGTAATAGCGCCAGTCTACGCATGGGAACTGTCGGACACTCCCGGAGATTCTGTCTCGGGTTCCGGACGTGGCCGATTACGCAGCAGGCGTTTCCAGAGCTTGCCGAATTGCTGATGCAATTCGGGATTTTCCAGATCGCCGAGGCCTTTTCGCGCAATCACTACGATGTCCAAACCGGCCAGCATTTGCTGGTTGTGGCGGAACGATTCGCGGAGAAGGCGTTTGAGGCGATTGCGCTCGACGGCGAGCTTGACGTTCTTCTTGCCGATCACCAGGCCGAGACGGGGATGATCGAGACCGTTTTCGCGCGCCAGCAGCAGGATGTGCTTGCCAGGAACCTTGGAGGTGGGGGAGTCGAAGACTGCAGTGAAGTGCCGGGCTGTCAGTAGACGTTTATCCCGGTCGAAGCCTTGACTCACCACCTGTGTCGAACAAGTCAGACGGTCAGACGCTTGCGGCCCTTGGCGCGGCGACGCGACAGAACCTGACGACCGTTCTTGGTGGCCATGCGAGCACGGAAGCCGTGTACGCGAGCGCGCTTGAGGGTGCTGGGTTGGAAAGTACGTTTCATGATTCGGTACCTGGGTTGACGACATGAGGTCGCAGTGACCCCGTTTAAAGAGACCGGCGATTCTAGTGAAATCAGGAGGTCAGGTCAATTTCCAACCAACTGCGGATACAAAATGAATAGAAAGAGGCGAAATTTTCTTTTGAAAGATTGAAGAATTGATTATGACTGTCTGCCGCCCACGCTGTGTATAAGCCACTGAAACCGCTGCTGTGCCTGCGTTCTGCTCGGTGAAAACTCTGTCTGGAACTGGTGCATCGCTTGTGCACCTCCGGTTGGAAAGCTGGGTACAGATTGTTGTGTTTTCCACAGGCGATTTTTCCACAGGTCTCTCACCAGACTAGTCCCTTGCCTCATTCAGCGGTTATCCACAACGCTCAGGGGCACTCTATCCGACAGTCGGCATAGTCATTAACATGTTGATTTTGCTTGTGTCCCAAGCTGCTTCTCATGTGGATAAGTTGGCTGCGCAAGGCTACAATGTCGGACTATTTCGCTTTGCGCCTTCTTTGGGGGATATCCGTGTCCGTGGAACTTTGGCAGCAGTGCGTGGAGCTTCTTCGCGACGAGCTGCCGTCCCAGCAATTCAATACCTGGATCCGACCACTGCAGGTCGAGGCCGAGGGTGAGGAGCTGCGCGTCTACGCACCCAATCGCTTCGTTCTCGACTGGGTCAACGAGAAGTACATGGGCCGTATGCTCGAGTTGCTCAGCGAGCGGGGTAACGGCCAGATTCCTGCGTTGTCTCTGCTGATTGGCAGCCGACGCAGCCGTACACCTCGTCCCGCGCTTGTTCCGCAGAGCCATGTCAGTGTTCAGCCGGCCGCCGCTCCAGTCATGGATAGTGCTCCTGCAGTCGCCGCTGTGCCGGTCGCTCAGGC